>CAWEBD010000126.1:0-4182 GCA_963806435.1 uncultured Bacteroidota bacterium | reverse complement strand
CGGCTCCGGCCTGACAAATATGCATGGTTCGACGGGGGATATAATCTTTCTCGGGACAAGAACAGAGGAGTTGGAGCCTGTCTTCAGTGAGTTAACTGAACTGGGATTCGATCTCGGGGGATCCGGATCCGATGTCAGGACGCCGAGTTGCTGCTGCGGCAAGGCTCGCTGTGAATGGGCTTGCTACGACACAATGGCATTGACTTATTTCCTGACGATGCACTATCAGGACGAGCTCCACAGGCCTCCATTTCCCTACAAATGGAAATTCAAAATGTCCGGCTGCCCGAACGACTGCGTAGCGGCCATCGCGCGGTCCGATATGTCCATCATCGGGACATGGAAAGATGACATTCAGGTGGACAAAGCTGCCGTCACGGAGTACGCGAAATCCGGCGTGAATATCCAGAGGGATGTGGTCGGCAACTGCCCGGCTAAATGCATGGAGTGGGACGGCAAGGAGATAAAGATCGACAACAAGGGGTGCGTCAAGTGTATGCACTGCATAAACGTGATGCCGAAGGCGCTTTCGCCCGGTAAAGACCGCGGCGCTTGCATCCTGATAGGCGCCAAAGCTCCCATCGTTGAAGGTGCGCTTCTCTCATCGGTACTGATCCCATTCATAAAACTCGAGCCGCCTTATACGGAGTTGATCGACCTGGTTGACAAGATCCATGAGGTGTGGTCGGAAAACGGCAAGAACCGCGAGAGAGTCGGCGAATTCATCCAGAGAGTCGGTATGGGCAATTTCCTCGAGGCGATTGGAGTCGAACCAACCCCTGAGATGGTCGCCCATCCCAGAGAAAACCCCTACGTGTTCTACGAGGAGTACTTCGAAGAAGAATCCGATGGCTCGGATGAGCCGGTGGCAAAAGAGTGATTTCACCAGTCGGTCAACTTGGAAAATCTATAACTACATTCAATAAGGAATTTAAAAATGGCTGAAGTGAAAGCGAAAAGGAAGACCGATATCGGTCCGCCCCATTACGAGAAGTTCTTACCTCCGATCATCAAAGAAAATTACGGTAAGTGGAAATATCACGAGATACTAAAACCCGGTGTCATGGTCACCGTCTCGGAGAGCGGGGCAAAGCTGTATACCGTTCGTGCCGCCTCGCCGAGACTTCTGAGCATCGGGAAGATACGGGCCTACGCGGACCTGGCTGATAAATATTGCGGCGGATATCTGAGATTCACGAGCCGAAACAACGTCGAGTTCCTATTGTCGGACGAGAAGAAGATAGAGCCGTTGATAGAGGATCTGCAGGCCCTCGGCCACCCGGTAGGCGGTATGGGGAATTCGATATCGAGCATCGTACACACGCAAGGCTGGGTGCACTGTCACTCCGCTGCCACGGATGCGTCGGGGATCGTAAAGTCGGTTATGGATGAGCTCATCCCGTACTTCACCGAAATGAAGTTGCCAGGCAAGCTGCGTATAGCGCTCGCGTGCTGTCTGAATATGTGCGGCGCGGTGCACTGTTCCGACATAGCGATCCTCGGAATTCACAGGCGCCCGCCAAAAGTCGACCGGAGTAAGCTGAAGGCGATGTGTGAGATCCCGTCGGTCGTCTCTGCATGTCCAACAGCGGCCGTGAAACCGGCTATCATTGACGGAGCCCCGTCGGTGGAAGTCATCGAAGAAAGATGTATGTTCTGCGCGAACTGCTACACAGTCTGTCCCGCGATGCATTTGAACGACCCCTTGAACGACGGAGTCTCAATCTGGGTCGGCGGGAAAGTCTCCAATGCCAGAACTGAACCGATGTTCTCGAAATTGGCTGTCCCGTTTTTGCCCAACAATCCGCCGAGATGGCCTGAAGTCGTTGACGCGGTAACGAACCTCGTCCAAGTGTGGGCTGGAAATGCAAGGCCTTACGAGAGAATGGGCGAATGGATCAATCGTATCGGTTGGCCGAGGTTCTTCGAATTGACAGGGATCCCGTTCCAGAAGGAACACATTGATGACTTCAAACATGCGGGACTGACATTCAAACGATCCGTGCATTTGACTCATTAAGGAGAGGCTACAATGGCAGATCAAGCTACAGTTGAAGAAGTCTCTGGTGCGATGTTTAAGATGATAAGAGACAGTATGGGTCAGAAGAAATGGAAAGCTACTGACCTGACAAAAGCGGTGAGCGAGTTGTTCGGCGAAAGATGTGACAAGACGCTGGCCAAATCCGCGATCAGAGAATTGATTGAAAGCGGGAAATGCGTCTACACTTATTTCGGCGGGAGCTTCATTGAGATTCCACACAAAGAAGGCGCTGAGAATTAAATTCGAAACTCTAAATCCGAAACTCTGAACATTCTCAAATGCACGAAAGTCAAAGTCCGGGAACAGAAGAGGATGATGAATGCGATTGATTTCATGAAGTCCGGGGAAGGTCAGAAGTTCGATTTTGAATTGTGGATTAGTCCCGCTCAATTATCGTATTTGGGAATGCGGGATGCCGCACCGCGTGGCGCGGTATCTGCGACAAGGCGGCATTTGGGATTTCGGAGTTCGAATTTAGGATTTGTCACTCCGCCCCGTCGGTGTACTTCTGGGTTAGGTCGATAGTATATGCTTCACGGTAATTATCCTAGAGTGGTCATTGCCGGCTTGTCCGGTGATTCGGGTAAGACGCTGGTATCCTGCGGCCTCATCAAGTGCCTTAGAGAGAGAGGTCTGGAGGTCTCGGCCTTCAAGAAAGGCCCGGACTATATCGATCCTGCCTGGCTGAGTCTCGCTTCGGACAGACCTGCCAGGAATCTCGATACTTATTTGATGGGGTTCGGCAGGGCGAAGGAATCATTTCTGAAAAAAGGGAGCCTCGAAGGTTTCAATGTGATTGAGGGAAATAGAGGACTCTTCGACGGTGTCGATGTCAGCGGAACGCACAGCACGGCTGAACTCGCTAAGCTGCTTCAGGCTCCGATTATTATCGTTCAGAACGTTTCCAAGGTCACCCGAACCGCCGCGGCGTCAATCCTGGGTTGCGTGGAGCTTGATTCGGAAATAAGAGTGGCGGGTGTCATCCTTAACAATGTCGCAAACGAGAGGCACGCCAGGTTGGTTGGAGACGCGATCGAAGATGTAACGGGAATCCGGGTCCTTGGAGCGATTCCGAGGTTGTCGGGAAAATCCATGCTTCCGTCGAGGCATCTCGGCCTCATAACTCCTGGCGAATTCGAGCGAAGCCTCCTCTTCCTCCGCGAGGCGAGAAGTATGGTGGAAGGCAATGTGGACGTGGCGCGAATCATCGAAGCCGCGAAGTCGGCGCCCGCGCTTGATTGCGAATCTGTGATTGGCGATAAAAATAATTGTGAGCGTGATGACGGTTCGCGCCCAAAAGTGAGGATAGCGTACTTCAAGGATGAGTCGTTCTCCTTCTATTACCCTGAGAACCTGGAGATGCTCGAGGCTGCCGGTGCGGAACTGATTCCGATTTCTCCGGCACGCGGCACTTTGAGGGGCGACCTGGACGCGCTTTATATCGGCGGCGGATTTCCTGAAATGAATCTGACCACCCTCATCATGAACAGGGAAATGATTTCCGCGGTGAAGAGTGCTGCTGAAGACGGCTTGCCCATTTATGCCGAGTGCGGTGGATTGATCTATCTGGCGGAGAGCATTGAATGGAATGGGAGAGAATATTCTCTGTCCGGTGTACTGCCGATCAAAGTCAGTATGGGCGATAAGCCGCAGGGTCACGGCTATTGTGAAGCCGTCGTCGACAGGGACAATCCGTTCTTCGGGTTGGGCACCGCGATCAAAGGCCATGAGTTTCATTACTCGAAAATTGTCGAACACCATCCTGGGATCGAGACCTCGGTTTCTCTTTCCCGCGGGGTCGGCTGTTTTGAGAAACGGGATGGGTTGACTTTCAAAAATGTGTTTGCAAGCTACATGCACCTGCACGCGACTTCTTGCCCTGAATGGGCATGCGGAGTGGTGAGCGTTGCAGAGAAGTACAAGAAATCAAAGAAGGCAGGCAGCCTCGCCCTTGTATGAAAGACGGTACTGCAAAGACTGATGACGAAGAGATTCCTTTAACAACATTGGACAGGATTTAACAAATGGCGAAAGTCGTAAAAAGAGTATCGAAACCGTTAGGCAGCCTGAGGTCTCAATCGTCAGGGGGATCCGCCGTGGAGACTTCGCCTTTAAGGCCCGTCCAGGCACCTAAAACACCC
>CAWEBD010000125.1:0-52077 GCA_963806435.1 uncultured Bacteroidota bacterium | reverse complement strand
TAAAAGGAGAAAGAAAATGGCAACAACTCAAAAAATAACCCCCTTCCTTTGGTTCGACAAGGAAGCCGGCGAAGCCGCGAAATTCTACGTCTCAGTTTTCTCCGGCGCAGCCGGATCCGCCTCCGGCGGAAAAGGTTCGAAGATAAAGGACTCGAGAACGCTTGAAAATACGCCCTCCGGGACCGTGGAGATTGTTACTGTCGAACTCCTCGGCCAGGACTTCACGCTCATGAGCGCAGGTCCGTTCTTCAAGTTCAACGAATCCATCTCATTCTATGTGCCTTGCGAGACTCAGGAAGAGATCGATTACTACTGGGAGAAACTCTCCGCCGACCCGAAGGCGGAACAGTGCGGTTGGCTGAAGGATAAGTACGGCCTGTCTTGGCAGATAGTCCCGACAATCCTGGCGAAGATGCAAAAGGACAAGGACCCCAAGAAGGTCGCGCGCGTCACAGAGGCGTTTCTCAAGATGAAGAAGTTCGATATCGAGGAGCTGAAGAAAGCATACGACGGGTGAGAATTATGAATTTTGAATTCTCAATTTTGAATTAAGCATTCACAATTCAACATTTAAAATTCACAATTTAACATTCTCGAAAGGAGATAGAGTTATGGCAACAATGAATCCCTACATAAATCTTGCCGGAAATACCGAGGAGGCTTTCAACTTCTACAAATCGGCTTTCGGAGGCGAGTTCACTGCGATCCAGCGATTCGGAGAAACTCCGGTGGCGGACAAGTTATCCGCAAACGAAAAGAACAAGCTGATGCACATAGCCTTGCCCATCGGAAAAGGAAACGTGCTAATGGGCACCGATGCCCTCGAATCGATGGGCCACAGGCTTACATTTGGCAACAACTTCAACATTTCAATCGAAGCGGAGAGCAAGGAAGAAGCGAAGAGGATCTTCGATAAACTCTCGGCCGGTGGAAAAATCGAAACACCGATTCACGATGAATTCTGGGGAGCGTACTTCGGCATGTTCGCCGACAAATTCGGAATCAGGTGGATGGTAAACTATACTTACCCGAAAGAGAAGTGACCCAGAAGAACTCAGTTCTAAAAGATGGCACACGGATGACACGGAACGGATTGATTCTCACGGATTTTGATTAATCCTTGATCTGCGGAAATCTCTCTACTGAACAACCGGTGTGCAATATTGTTTTAACAAAGGGAGTAGAGGCTATGAAGGCTAAAGCGAAGACGATAGACGGGTATCTTGCCGAGTTCGATGATGACAAGCGGGCCGCACTGGAGAGACTCCGAAGGGCCATCAAGACTACTGCTCCGGGGGCGGAGGAGTGCATCAGCTACCAGATGCCCGCATTCAGGATCGACGGAAAGGTGCTTCTATGGTTTGGTGCGGGGGCAAATCACTGCGCATTTTATCGCGGCGGCATTGTGGAACAATACAAGGATGAGCTTAAGGAATATAAAACCAGCAAAGGCACCATTTGGTTTCAGCCCGACAAGCCGATCCTCGCGACTTTGAGCAAGAAAATAGTCAGGGCCCGAATCGCGGAAAACAAGGACCGGGAGGCAAGGAGAAAGAAGTGAAGAAGGAAGAATACTTCTTGGAGGAAGATGTGAAGTTATTATGCATACAGGCACGATCCTTCCCCGACGGCGTCATGGATGCATTCGAAAGGTTGGGCAAACTCGTCCCGGACAGGCAGGGCCGGAGCCTTTTTGGGATTTCCTGCCCCGACGAGGACAATCAAATCATTTACAAAGCCGGCGCCCGGCAAATGTTCGAAGGCGCGGCGGAAAAACTCGGTTGCGAGAAGTTCACGGTGTCAGCCGGAACCTACACGAGCGCGTTTGTTCGGGATTTCATGAACGACGTTGCTCAAATCGGAAATGTCTTCAAGGAATTGCTCGCCGATCCGCGGATTGACCCCAATGGGTGCTGCGTCGAAATGTACGTGAACAATAAAGACCTTCGATGCATGGTGCGACTCGACCCGCTAAAACTCGGCGAAGAAACGGAAGCGGCATGAGAAAACTAGTCCTTGCAATAAACGTTTCACTCGATGGCTTTGCCGACCATACCGTCGCCGTGGCAGCGGACGACGAGCATCATCGATTTTTCAGCAGACTGCTGGACGATACGGACATAGCGCTTTTTGGACGAGTGACCTACCAGCTTATGGAAAGCTACTGGCCGCATGCTCACGAAGATCCGATTGCAACAAAAGGCGTTCTTGAGTTTGCCGACAAGTTTAACAAAATCCCGAAGATTGTATTCTCACGGACGCTTCAGAAAGCCGAGTGGGCCAATACGAAACTGATTAAGGATAATATGGTCGAAGAAGTCGTCAGGTTGAAACAGCAGCAGGGTAAGAATATCTCGTTAGGTGGAATAAGCATTTCTCAGGAATTTATGAGGCGAGGATTGATCGATGACTACTGGCTCGTGGTTCAGCCGGTTATCGTCGGAAAAGGCAAGCCGCTCTTCGACAATTTGAACGGTAGGATTGGTCTCAAGCTAGTCGAAACAAAGGCATTTAAATCGGGCGTTGTCGCACTCCACTATCTCTCCGATCACAGTTGAATCGTCTGATGTTGGGCGCCGCCCCAGGGTCCTGCGTACGACCTTGTCAGGCTCTCACGGAAAATGCCTGACCACCAGTTGCATTTCCGGTTGGAAATGGATAAAATCAACAAATGAAGTAAGCCGAATAAACCCGCCCAATCGAAGCTACCGGACTTGGGAAGGACAAGTCTGACCGACAGGATATCACAGGTTTGATCTTCCCCAGTCCTCCACAATCAGGGAACAAATTATACCCAAAATGGAAACAGCCAGGGAAATCATATCGACAATTCGGCAATCACTGAGGAGTGAGGAGCAGGACTACACCCAGGGTAGCGTCCCCAGGGCAGTGGTCCTCCTCGCGATTCCGATGATCCTCGAGCTGAGCCTGGAAAGCGTTTTCGCGCTTGTTGACATGTTCTTTGTCGGCAGGCTCGGCCGGAACGCGATCGCTACGGTCGGCTTAACCGAATCGGTCATGACCATCGTGTATTCGATTTCGTTCGGCTTGAGCTCGGCGGCGACGGCAATCGTCGCTCGCAGGATCGGCGAGAAGAAACATGAGGGAGCGGCACACGCGGGAGCCCAATCACTGATCGTGGCATTGATAGTCGCAATCGCCTTGAGTGCCGCGGGTATCGCGTTCGGAGGAGGCATTTTGTCGCTCATGGGAGCGAGCGAAGCGGTTGTGAGGGACGGTACGATTTTCACGCGTATAATGTTCGGGGGAAGTCTGTCGATTGTACTGCTCTTTCTTATAAACGGGATATTCCGCGGAGCGGGCGATCCGGCGATGGCGATGAAGAGCCTCTGGATTGCCAGCGGCGTCAATATCGTCCTGTGCCCGCTCCTCATCCACTTCTTCGGGCTGAAGGGCGCTGCGATTGCGACCGTAGCGGGGAGAAGCTCCGGTGTCCTTTTTCAATCGTACCACCTTTTCAGAGGAAGCGGCATACTGAAATTTCATGCCTCCCATTTTGGGTATGATGCCAAACTAATCAGATCCCTCATAAGAATTTCATGGCCCGCCGCCTCTCAACTCATTATTTCAAGCGGCAGCTGGATAGTGTTGGTCCGGCTGGTGGCCGAGACGGGCGGGACAGCCGCGTCGGCCGGCTGCCAGATCGCCCTGCGAAACTTCATCTTCTTCATCCTCCCCGCCTGGGGATTGAGCAATGCGGCGGCGACACTGGTCGGCCAGAATCTCGGGGCCGGACAAGTGGAGAGAGCGCGACAGAGCGTCATGCTCATCGCAAAGTACAACGTGATTTTCATGAGCTTCGTAATGATATTGTTCCTGTTCTTTTCGCATCCCATAGTGAGCTTCTTCACGCAGGACCAATCGGTTATAAGACACGGGGCTTTATCGCTGCGGATCTTCGGATCCGGGTTCATCTTTTACGGCATTTCGATGGTGATGGTACAGGCGCTGAACGGAGCCGGGGACACCAGGACGCCGACAGTAATCAACTTCGTCTGCTTCTGGCTGTTTCAAATACCGCTCGCCTATTTCCTGGCAGAAGGACTGAACATGAAGGCGTCGGGGGCTCTGATCGCCGTTCCCGTCGCGGAGACTGTGATTGCACTGGTGATGTGGCATTATTTCAACAAAGGCAAGTGGAAAGCAATAAAGATTTAAGGAGACGTAATGAGAACTCTATACATCTTCGATATGATAACGCTCGATGGTTTCTTCGAGGGGACAAACTGCGAGTTGGATTGGCACAACGTGGATGATGAATTCAACGACTTCGCCATCGATCAGCTTAACCGGACGGATTTGCTTCTGTTCGGGCGCGTGACGTACGAACTGATGGCGAGCTACTGGCCGACTCCAGAGGCGATAAAGAATGATCCAATCGTTGCCGGCAAGATGAACAGCCTGCCGAAGATTGTTTGTTCAAGGACGCTCGAGAAAGCTGAATGGAGCAACACGACTCTCATCAATGGAAATATCGCGGAAGAGGTTCTGAGACTGAAACGACTGCCGGGCAAAGACATCGCGATATTCGGGAGTTCGGACTTGTCGCTGACTCTAGTTCAACACGGCCTGATCGACGAATACCGGATAATCATAAATCCGGTCGTTCTTGGCGCAGGCAAGCCTCTTTTTAAAGGGATAGACGATAGACTCAATCTACAGCTTCTCAAAGTGAAGAAGTTCAATTCGGGGAATGTCTTGCTTTGCTACGAATCCGCCGGGAGACAAAAACTTGCGGCAGCGTTCATTTTCAGCATTCATCGGAATACCGCTTCAAATCAACAACATAGGAAGACCTGTGCGCGGTAACGTTCCGGCGCGCGGGCGCGAAGCGGCATATTTGGATTTATATCAAATAGAGGCGCCACCCTTTACATGAACTCCTACAAATTGTTCGTGAAATCGTATATATTAATGCCTCATGGTAGGAATGAAGCCGCAAACCCTCGTTTCAGACACACCTCTTGTTTCGGAGGAGCCGTAAGAAGTGAAGACCACTTTGAAACTCGCGTTCGCGGTTCTGGTTGTATCCCTGGTCGCGTTCTTCATCCTGACCGCCCTGGGCGTGGAGCCGATCATCGCGTACACGGCCACGACTATTTCCTCCTCGCTGATCTTCCTCGCTGTCTGCGCGATGCTCATCAAGGAAGAAGTACCGGGAAGATACTTCTTCGCTTTGCTGGCGGTCGGCGTTCTGCTGAGGATCGCCTTCGCTGCCGTCCACCCCGTCGGTTCCCCTGACTACTACAGGTACGTTTGGGACGGGAAAGTCCAGGCGAGCGGTGTCAATCCATACAGGTACGCGCCAGAGGATTCCGCGCTGACCGCGCTTCATTCGGATCTGGTCCCAAGGCTTGTAACATACTCCGACGTGAGAACCATCTATCCCCCGCTCAGCGAAAACCTTTTCCACCTGGCCTATATCATAAGCGGCGAGAGTTACCTCGGTATCAAATTCCTTCTCCTGGTATTCGATATACTTACGATGCTGGGGCTGTTCCTGACAATGAAGAAATTAAGAATCGACAGGAAATATCTACTTCTCTACGCGCTCTGTCCCCTCCCGATGATCCAGTTCTTCCTCGACGGGCACGTGGACAGTTTCGGGTTCACCTTCCTGATCTTCGCGTTATACTTCTACCTCGGCGAGAGGAAAACCCTGGCGTACCTCTTCATCGGGTTATCCATGTTGATTAAACCGCTGGCGCTGATCGTAGTACCTGTACTTTTCTTCAACGAGAAAGGCGCGCTGAACCGGCTCAAGGCGGCGGCCGTACCGGTTCTTCTTTTCGGGGCGTTCTATCTGCCATACGTCTTCACGGGAAGTCCCTTCCAGGCGCTGATGAAGTTCACGGAGAACTGGACGTTCAACGGAGTCGTCTTCGACATACTCGACTCCTTCATCCGTGACAACCAGCGCACGCGTGTGTTATGCGCGATACTCCTCATGCTCGCTTACTTTCCAGTGATTCTGAGCAAGAGGGATCTCCTCACCAAAATATACCTGTCGATCTTTCTCCTGTTTATCTTCTCCCCGATAGTTCACCCCTGGTACATAGGCTGGCTGGTAGTCCTTCTTCCTCTCGTGCCAAGATGGAGTGGCATCGCGTATGCCGGATTGTCAAGCCTGACGGCTTTCACGATACTCACCTACCAGACGACCGGAGTATGGAACGATTACACTCTGGTGCTGGTCTTTGAATACGCGCCGGTTATACTACTATTTCTGTGGGAGCTGCGGCGAAAACCAGAAACGCTCGCCGGAAGCTGAGAGCCGTTTAGCCGGTATTCCTCATGCCGGCGGCGATCCCGTTCACCGTCGACCTCAGAAGGTCGAGAATCTCCTGCCGCCTGCCGTTTTCCGATTTTTCGTCGCGGTAAATCTGGAGGAATTTTATCTGCACAAGGCTTATCGGGTCAATGTAAGGATTCCTGAGTCGGAGCGAGCGTTGAAGCGATGGGTTTGAATCGAGAAGGTTCTTCTCGCCGGTAATGCTGAGAACCGCCCTCCTCGATCTCTCATATTCTTCACTGATCATCTTAAAGACTTTCTTTGCCGTGCCTTGACCGCCGGAAAGCCGCAGGTATTCACCACCGATCGTCATGTCCGCTTTGCTCAGGACCATCTCCACGTTATCGGTCAGCGCCTTGAAGAACTCCCACTTCTTATAGATTGTCCTGAGATCCGCCCAGCTGACGATCCCTCTCTCAACCGCTTTCTCGAGGGCGAAGCCGAAGCCGAACCAGCCCGAAATGAGCTGTCTATTCTGGGTCCACGCGAACACCCACGGGATGGCACGGAGATTTTTCAGATCGGTGCCATTGTTCCTTGAAGGGGGCCTGGAGCCGATCTCAATCCTTTCGATCACATCTATCGGCGTGGCGAGCCTGAAGTATTCTATGAACCCGGGATGCGTGACAAGTTCGCGGTAATGTATCAAAGCCGTGTCAGAAATCTCTTCGAACAGCGTAAGATACCTGCCGGCGACGTTCTTCTCGCCCGATTTATATTTCGCAGTCGAAAGGATGACGGCCGACGAAGTCAGCTCGATGCTGCGCAGGGCTATCTCCGGCATGGAGTATTTCACGAAAATCATTTCACCCTGCTCTGTTATCTTGATCTTCCCCTCGATGGTGCCTATCGGCTGGGACAGGATCGCCTGGTTCAGCGGGCCGCCGCCGCGCGACACGCTGCCTCCCCTGCCGTGAAAGAGAATCAGGGTAACGCCGAACCTGTCGCAAATCTTCTTAAGGTTTATCTGCGCTTTTATCAGCTCGAAACTGGAAGCTACTATCCCGGCGTCCTTATTACTGTCGGAATAGCCGATCATGATCTTCTGCGTCATACCCCGGAGTTTGAGGTGCTGCGCGTAGGCCGGGTTCTTGAAAAGATTTCCCATAACCACGTGGGCGTGTCTTAAATCTTCGATTGTCTCGAAGAGCGGGAGGATGTCGAGTCTCGATTCCTCTATCTTCGCGTCCCTCGCCCTGACCAGACCCGCCTCCTTCGCAAACAGTAAAGGGGTGAGGACATCGCTGACCGCAGAACTCATACTGATGATGTAATCGTTGCAGGTCTCCTCTCCGGCGGATTCCTTTCCAAACCTCATCGATTCGAACTCCTGGAGAACTTCGGAGGAATCGGGATGAAGAGACAGGTTGGAATTAACCAGCGGCCTCGCCTTGAGGATCTCCCGGGTAAGGAGTTTGATTCTCCCCTCCTCTCCGAGCTTCTCGAAGCCGTCTTCAACCTCCGAAGCTTTCAGCAAGCCCGAGACCGCGCTCAGTAGAACTGCTGAGTTCTGCCGGATGTCAAGAGACGCCAGATGGAACCCGAAAGTCCTGGCTTTATAGATAAGAGGGAGGATCCTCGATTCCGCTATAACCTCTCCCCTGTTGGCGGTCAGGCTGCCGTGCATTAACTCGAGGTCGCGGATAAAATCCGCGGCGGACTCGTACCGGTAACCCCGCTCGTCCAGCGTGTTTTTCAGCTTGTGGTAGATCAGGAAGACTTTGACTCGGTAGATCTCGGTCTGGTCCTTGAGGTCCTGTTCTTTGATTTGATCCGAGAGATTAAGTCTGTCTGAATCCACCGATTCCATCAGGTCGCGGGAAGCTCCAACGAGTCTCGTCGAGCTGCTCATGGCTTCGTACAGGATATCCGCGTCTTTCAGATAGGATGAGAGTATTTGCCTCTTCTGCATCGTGATCGCCGTTCTCGTCACTTCCGCCGTGACGAACGGGTGGCCGTCGCGGTCCCCGCCGATCCACGATCCGAATTTCAGGATAACGGGAGCGGGGGTATCCGAATTATACACTTTCTTGAGAGTCCTGTTCAGTCTGTCGTAGAACATCGGGATGGTATCGTAGAGTATCTCGCTGAAGAAGAAGAGCCCGCGCCTGATTTCATCGTAAACGCTGACCCTGTTCATTCGGATCTCGTTCGTTTGCCAGAGCATCGTAATCTCGGCGTGGAGCTGTCGGCGGAGATCCGCGAGCTCGTCCGGCGTAAGCGTAGATATCTCGCGCCTCAGGAGAAGTTCACTGATGTTCAGCGTTTTGCGGAGGACCGTCTGCCTTGTCGCTTCAGTCGGGTGAGCCGTGAATACCGGGACTACTGTCGTCATTTCGAGAATTTGTCTCGCAAAATCCAGGCTGTGCCCTTCACCGGCAAGTTCATTAAATGCCTCTTCCATGGAGCCCCTCTGCGGGGTAGCGTCGGAAAGGGCATGAGCGCGCTGTCTCCTGATGCGGTGCACCTCGTCCGCGGTGTTGCTCAGGAGGAAATAGAAGAGGAACGCCCTCACTATCCTGCTCGCCTTATTGAGGTCGAGGGAGTTTATGATTCTATCGATTTCACTTTTTGTCTTTTCCGAATGATTCGATCTCAGCGACTTGGTAAGCAAGCGGAGCTCTTCTTCGAGATCGAAGAACGCTTTGCCTTCCTGCTCGATGAGTACTTTACCCAGTATGGCGCCAAGCTCCCGGATATCACGGTGCAGCGGCGCGTCTTTCGCGTTCTCGTAATCTTTCAGGGAATCTTCCTGCATAGTTTAAAATAAGAAAGCGCGGGCTAATTCAAAATTTATCGCGGGATCGGTGCGTGCGAGTTCAGTACGCGGAGAGTAGCGACGCGATGGCAATCGCCGCCGTCTCGGATCTCAGCCGGGTTTTGCCGAGTGAAAAGTCTTTGTATCCGTTTTCAACGAGTAAGGCGATTTCTTTTTGAGAAAACCCGCCTTCGGGACCGATCAGGGCTATGGCCGACCCGTCCGTCTTCATCTGCAAAATTTGACTCTTGATCATGTTACCGGATTTCTCGTGCAATACGATCCTCTCATTATAGGAGCGGCCAAACGCAGCGGCTTCGGCGAGGTTCTCGACGAACTTCAGGCCGGGCAAGCGGCTCCTCAGCGACTGCTTGACTGCCGACCGTATGATGCCTTCCAGCCGGTCGAGCCGGGGCCGAACTTTCTCGCTCCTTTCAGAATTAAATAACAAGAAGCTGCCCGCACCAAGTTCCGTGCACTTCTCGAGGGCGATTTCCAGTTTCGACATCGGTTTCAAAAGAGACATGGCGATGCAAAAATGCCTGGGAGGCGAGTTCAGATTTTCAAATTCCTCCACGACTTCGCATTCAGATTCGCCCTTCCCGATCGCGCCCACCACGCAAAGAAGAGTTTTCCCGGAACCGTTTGTCGCGAGAACTTTCTCACCCGGCCTGACGCGCAGCACCCGTGAAAGGTGGAAATGTTCCTCGTCCACAAGAACGACGGCCTTCTTTCCGTCTCCACGCGTCTTAAGGTTCTCATCTTTGAATATGAATTGTTCCATCAGATTGTCGCGCCAAAATCGAATATGAATTCCCAATGCCTGTCGCTTCCGCGGGCGTAGTCAAACTGAAGTATCACATCGTATGGCAGCAACAGGCTGAGCCCGCCGCCATACCCGTACAGCGCGTTGTCAATGTTGACATGCAGCCCCTTTCCCGTAGTTTCGCCGGCATCGGCGAAGAAACTCCAGTAGAGGGCGATCCTATTCGAAATAAATTCCTTCAGGGGGAAGTCCGGTATCTCGATGTACATTTGCTTTATGATGGGAATCCGGAGTTCCATGTTTGCCCCGACGATACTCTGGCCCTCGGATACTGTGTTGAACATCCCCCTGATTCTCTCAAAGTATCCGATAAAGACGTGATTGTACGGAGGAATTCGCGGCCCCTCCGCGAGATCCCCGTGAACTCTGGTGGCGAGCGTGAGCCTTTCAAGGAATGAAGTATAGTCACGCGCATCGAAGGAGAGTCTCCCGAAATCGACGACGCTCTCACCCAAGCCGAATTTCTCCAGCGCCAGATAGAAATATGAACCCTGCGTCGCGTAATTCTTCAGGTTTCGTGAATCGTACGTGTAGGAAAGCTTCAGCGAGGCGAAAACGTCCGTCCCCGTCGGCGAAAGTGTAACGCCGGTAGTATCTGAATTTCTTGAGACATAATTATAGGAGGTCCCGAGCGTAACGGTCGAGAAGATGCCGAAGCGCCTCCCGATATCTGCGTGCAGTTCGCCGAAGGTAGCGTTGAACTCACCGCTCGCGGCGCCGGGCTGGATCCCTACATTTCTCCCCTGAGAATAGCTGGCTCCCATCGAGACGATGTAATTTTCGCGTGGCCCGATAGATGGGCTCCGGAACATAACGGCGCCGAACGGGTCGTAACCGAGAGCGAACATGGCGGCAAGTTGTTCGTCCCTCCCCCTGAAGTTCAGCTGCATAATTCCGGCGCCCCAGTAAAACCTTCTGAAATCCCTGTCCTGGAACCCGACAACGGGATAAGGCCAGAGATACCACCTCTCTTCGACATATATCAGGAGGTCGATCTTGTTTTTAGAGACCGGTTCAGGCTGGACCTGGACCCTGGTAAAGAGGCCGGTGCTGTAAATCCGCTCCCGGCCGAATTCTATCTCACGGGTGCTTACCGTATCGCCGGGCTTGAAAGGGAGTTCCCGAAGAATTACAAAGGGTTTGGTAGTCTTGTTTCCTTCTATGAAAATCTTGTCGAGGACATATGTCCGCATGGAATCTTGCGCCCGCAAAACGGAAAACCCTGAGAGGAGTGCAATTAAGACGGCGGCCACACGAAGCATGATTACCGTGTGGGGACTAGAAGAGTTACTTTTGTTCCGGAATTTTCAGAGGAGGAAATTTCAAAGCCGCAGTTGTTGATGGCCGCGAGATTCTTCGCGATATACAAACCGAGGCCCGCCCCCTGTTGCTGTTGCTTGTCTTTGTTGACCTGGTAAAACTTATCGCAGACTTTCGGCAGGTCCTGCTCCGGGAATCCCACGCCGGTGTCGGCGACCTCAATCCTGACGCGGTCGTTTTCTTTCACAGCGGTGAGCGAAACCGAGCCCTTCGGAGTGAACTTGACGGCATTCGATAGCAATCGCCCAATAATGTCGCGAACCAGGGATTCCGACGCGAAGACCGTCAAATCATTGTCGATCTCTATCTTGAGCTCCAGCCCCTTCTCCCCCGCGAGGGAAGCGTACTCGCTCTCCAGCATGGGGAGTGATTTCGCGAGGTCGAACTGCCGTTTGTCGGTATCATAGTAGGTCTTTGTCTGTCCGGAGTCAATTTGTATGGTGATAAGGAAATCGTCGACCAGGTTTTTCAACCTGCCGCCGCCGTGGTGGATAAGATCGGCAAATTCCTTCAGCTCGTTCGTTGAAATAGAGGACGCCGCGTTGCTGATTATCTCGGAGAAGCCGATGATATAAGTCAGCGGCGTGTTGAGTTCATGGGAGAGTGTCGACAGGACCTGTTCCTTCAGCGCTTCGAACTCGTTCTGCATCGCGCTCCTCATGGAGGCGGCGCGCTTCAACTTGCCTCTCACCGTCGTGACGAGTTCGTCGATGTCGATCGGTTTCGTGAGGTAGTCGTCGGCGCCGAGCTCTTTCCCTTCGCGGACGTGCGCGCGGTCCGAGAGGGCGCTGAGGAAAATGAACGGGATGGAACGCAGTTCGGAAATGCCCTGGACTTTCTCGTAGAATTCGAACCCTCCCATCTCGGGCATATAGATGTCGCTAATGATAAGGTCGGGTTTGTTGCTCTCGAGAAGCTGCAGGGCGAGCGCCGCGTGTTTCGCGCTCAGCGTGCGGTAGCCTTCGTCCTCAAGTATCGCAGAGAATAATTCAAGGTTTGCCTGCTCATCGTCGACAAGCAGGATGAGGGCGGGTTCAGGCATTATTGAGAAACCCTGCTACTTCTGCGGCGCGCTTGCAGGGGTTTGGAGCGGAACTTGCGGAACCTGCTGGGCAGGAAGTTGCTGCTGACCCTGTGTCTGTAAGAAGCTCTTCTGTTCGCTGGTGACCTTGTTCGGAAGGAAGAAAAGGTTAATCAAGAAAGCGAGGACAATGAACGTCGTGCCGAGAATGGTTGTCATTCTCGAAAGAATGTCCGCCGTCTTTCTGACTCCGAACATATTGCCAAAGCCCGCGCTTGTCCCTCCGAAGGAGCCCGCCAAGCCGCCACCTTTGCTCGACTGCATCAAAACGACCGCAATCAACAGAATGGCAATGATAATTTCTAATACAACCAATAACGCGTACAAAATTCCACCTTTGTTTTGGCTAAAATTTAGTTTTTTCCGGTCTTAAATGCAATCAACGAAAACAAGCTGAAACGAAAGCGTTTTGGCATGTTCCACGCACTTCCACGCCGGCAACGACAATCAGCCCCTCTTCTTCCCGTTTAATCCCCGGCCGGGGGATTCCAAACTATAGGGTTGAAATTGGTGTCGTAATCAAAATGATCGCGGTTCTCCGCTCGCTTCAGGAAATTAACCACGGCGTAAGTCAGCGGAGTGGCGGCAGCCTCGTAACCTGATTTCACCAGCCATTGCGAGACCGCGAGCGCCTCGAGCCCCCTCAGCGGCACCATCCCGGCAAACGCGAGAGAAATGAATATGCCGGAATCGGCGAGCTGTCCCACGAGAGTCGAGCCAATGGTCCGAGTCCATAGATGCCTCCCACCGGTAGCAATCTTCATCTTCGCGAGAACGTAGGAGTTGAGGAACTCTCCCGCGAGATAGGCGACAAAAGAAGCTGCGAGAAGGCGCGGAGCGAAATTGAATATCCCCGCGTACGCCCTCTGCGATTCAGCCGGAGATCCGAGCGAATCCCATATCGACGCCGGGGGAAGATGAATGCTGATGAGGATAATCACAACCGCGAACAAATTGCAGGCGAACCCAATCCATATAACCTGTCGCGCGCGAGCATAGCCGTAGACCTCAGTGAGGACGTCGCCGAAGATATAAGAGATCGGGAAGACGATTGTTCCGGCGGGTAGAAAGACCGGGCCTAAGGCGAACAGCTTCTCGGCAATGATATTGGAAACGATGAGACTTGTAACGAAGACTGCTGCGATGGCCGGAAGCCAGCGCTCCCGGCTATCAGGATGGACGGGAGAATTCATCTCTTTCCGTGTTCTGCTTCCACGCTGATGGCGATTCCGCCCCTTACGGCGAAATCCGCGCTGACCCTGCACCACTTCGGGGAGAGGGCCGCAACCAGGTCATCGAGGATTACATTCGCGACGTGCTCGTTGAAGACGCCCTCATTCCGGAACGACCAGAGGTACAGTTTCAGGGATTTCGATTCGACGATCTTTCTGTCGGGGATATACTCGATTGTAAGGTCCGCGAAGTCAGGCTGCCCCGTTGCTGGACAGAGACAGGTGAACTCATCCGTTCTAAGAGTAACGACATAATTCCTTCCTCGATGATGGTTCGGGAACGTTTCGAGCTGTCTTTTTGCCGCGGCCTTCTTTCCCAGTAAACTCAGTCCCGATAGGTCGGACTGTTGAGTCATTTTCACTCGCGCTTTTACATCTTCGAATTTCTGCTTTGACATCTTACTCCTGTAATATCGGTTGGGTTGCCGCACACACCGGTTCGGTGAAGGATTGTGACAACATCATCCCTCCTTCACGCCGGTCGATTTAGCGCGCAGAGCGGCGAGCGCATCGAGGACTTCACCCCGCGGGAGCCGGCCGTTTTCAAGTTCCGTGTCGGACTTTGCCAGAAGCCTCTCGTAGAATGATATTCCGTCCGGCACAAATCCCGAATTACCTTCGACCATCTCGAAGATCAGGTCTTCCGCTTTGTCGTACCGACCGGAATATTCGTAATATTCAACGAGTCGGCGCTTCAGGTCATCGGGGATGTCATACTCGTTCAGCTTGTCTACGACCGAGTCAACCGTGACGATTGCCTTTCGGTCGTCAATTTCCTCGATACCTTTGATTTCAGCGGTGAGGAGACGGAGGGACTTCATGTACAGCCTGGCACTCTCATCCTCCTTTCCCATCGACACCAGAATCTCGGCCTTTTCCTTCAGGAGGACTCCTGCCGTGTACAATCTGGATTGAAGAAGGAGCGGATCGGAGCCGAGCACGTCCTTCAGCCCGTCGACCGGCAGACGCTCCATTGCTTCCGTGTTCAGGCCGAGAAAAGAAAGTCCGCTGTTGTTGATTTCAAGGAGCGCCGCATCATAACTCTTGGTTTCCTTGAAGAAGAGTATTCTCGCCAGGGCCCTTCCGAGCATTGTAAACATGCGTAATATGTAGTCGCGCTCAAACATGATTGCCTAATAAGGTATAAAGGAATTTGCCTGCAGATCAGAATTCGTCATGAAAAAATAAGAAGCTTAAACGAGAGAAACCAGAATAATCGGTGGTGTCTCAGTTTGAAATTAAACCACATAGAAACATAGGACACATAAATAGGACGAATTTCTATGCTTTTCTATGTGCCTGCGCACCGAAGTGCTTCGGCACACAGGTGTGCCTATGTGGTTGATTTGAAATGGCTATTCGATTTAATGTGAAACTGAGACACTACCGAGTAATCGGCAAGCAGTTCGGGCCGGTTTCTCATCAAAACAGGCTGTCCTTCGGGCTTACGCTCACTCTTTCCGCTATCTTCTCCAGTTCGGGGAAGTATTTGATGACGGTATCGGGCATCCTGACGCGCTCCTGATTCCGCAGGCGTTTCACAAGCTCAAGCGCGTTCGCGACGGCTTTGCCCATCGGATGGTTGTTCGCCACGACATATATCCGCTTGCATCTCTCAGCGACTCTTCGGATTTTTCCCTCAATCTCATCCAGCTCTGCGCTGCTGTAGAGGTAATTATACCTGTCGTTTCTGCCGGGATCGTCCTTTCCTGAGACACCGGAAAGCGCTCTCCTTTCCGCGAGCGTTTTCCTGCTCTCCTCCCACATCGTCCTGTTCCTGCCGTGGAGCCGGAAGTACCCTGTCTCACCTACAATTTCAGGGATTAGCTCGACCATTCCCTTTAGCAAAGGTTGATCTACCGCTATGGCGCTTATACCTCCATGCCTGAGGAACTCTCCCGCTTGCGGGGTATACCAGGATGTGTGACGCAGCTCGAAGAAAAGCTGTATTTGCCGGAACTGATCCGAGATGAACGATATGTAGTCTCTGGAAGAAGGGCTGTCCCTGTAATACTCCGAGAACTGGACAAGGACACCTCCAAGTTTGCGCTGTTCCATAAAAGGTTGGAGAAACTCCAGTACGATTCGCCTGTCCGAGTTCAGCTCGTCGCCAACTTTGTGATTGCCATGAGTGAAACTCTTGTACAGTTTCGTCAGGAACACAAAATCGTGGTTACCTTCCACTTCGGCCAGCCATTTCTCCGCGACCTTCGGAGGGAAGTGCCGATAGAAAGTGCTGTCGACCTCGACGCAGTCGAAGTAATTCGAGTAATACTCCAGGCGGGAAAACGCTTTGGGAGCGTGCTCTGGGTAGAAAGGACCGACCCAATCATCGTAGCTCCAGCCGGCTGTTCCTCCGAGGATTTCCATGTTATGATTCCAAGTCCAGCATGCTTTTCAAAAATCCGCCAAACGGAGAACAACTTCAACACATTACCGCACTGTGACAGACGGACAGGTCGTCGGAGAGCAAGCTCGCCCACGCCGATCCCCCGCAGCTCTTGCAAGTCTGCAGGCGTTTCACGTGCGAAGTAGGCAGTCACCGCCCGTCACGTCAGAGCCAATAAAACCTCAGACCGCTGTTACAGCAGGACGGAGAAGCCTATCAACAAACGCCTCGCAAACACGTTTTCCTTGAAACCATAGAGATCGGCTGTGAAAGCCTGGTAGCGATACTCAAGCCGGATGAGCGCCCTTCCACCGAGCGTCATTACTTTCAGCCCGCCGCCGGCGTTAAGAAAAGTGATCGCCGAAAGGTAGTTGGCGTTTTTCTGCAAAGGCTCATAGAACGGGAAACCATTTCCGGCTCCATATCCTACGAGTACGAAAGGCACGAACATGTTGTGACCCATCCCGTAGCTGTAGGAGACATTACCGCTCAGGTTCAAGGCGGGAGCCTGCCCTTTTGTGGTTCCCCAGAAGAGTTCAGGTTCGACAGATAAGTCGTCGACGATGAACAGACCCGGACGAAACGCGGCGGAAACCTGGTTATGAGATCCCCTTGAATCGCAGAAAGAATTTGCATCGGTCGAGAGGGACATCTCCCACCTCGGCATGAAACCCTGGCAGAAAGCGGTTACAGGCATCAAAGCGATGAACAAGATAAGAGTCTTCATGATATTATCCCTTTCAAGAAGGTTGATAGATCCACTGAACCCGCGGCTACTGCCGCATATTATCGCGCCCTTGCAACGATTTTATGCTATCGCAACCACAAAGTCAACCGAGTGGCTCGATCCCCAGAATCTCCCGTCAGTAGACACTAACACGTCTTGCCGGGTGCTTTACCCGGTAGATGCTCTCCACGATCAGCGGATACCGATCGTGACCCCCTCCGTCGTCCACCTCGCCCTTACCTTCACCTGGTCCTTGTAAACACCGAACGGCTCCGCGAAGCGGTACGGATAACTCCTCCCATAGTAATACTTCATCCCCTTGCCGTGCTGAAGATAGGCACGGAGCGTATATGTGCCGGCGAGTATACCGTCCAGCTTGAATGCGCCGGAACTGTCCGCAAACACATAGAAGTCCTTTCCTCCCTGTCTTTCCGCACCCACGACTATTCTTCCGCCTGAGGTCGGGGGAGTTACAGTCCCCTCAACATCGCCGAGAGTCGTGGAGTCAGCCATCATGAACCTAAGCGTTACAACGGAATCCTTCTCTGTTTCTCCGGTGTAGGCGCGGTAACTCAGCTTCACCGCATACCATTCCGACGGCACGAGATTCCCGAGACCCACCCCGAACATCGTCGGCGATTCCCGCGTAATGTACCCCGCCATTGCTTTGCGGCTGCTATCGAAAAGGGACACTTCCGGATTTGTCGGGAATCCATCTACGGATGGGATAACAAACTGGCAGAACATCGTGTCATACGAAGTCACGCCCTTCAGGGAATCAGCGAAGCTGAAAAAGTACGGGGATATCCTGGCGGACGCGCTGTCGGGCTGGATGGCGACTGTGCTATTTTCGGTGGACATCGGATTCTGAGCTAAATCCCTTATGCTGTCCGTAGCAGTGATGAAATACTTCGTGTGAAGACGCAGCGGAGACTGCGTTCTCATGATCGTGTTATACTCGTTCGACTCGAGTCTTGCCGCGAAGTCGACCGGTATAGTATCTCCGGTGACAGAGTCGCGGACGACGAAAAACGCCGGTTGGACGTGGGCGGTATCGATAGGCTCGCTGAATTTGAGGAGTATCAGTCCGTCGTTCGCCAAGTCCGCGCTGTAAAGCTGCGGCCGTGAAGTATCCTCAATCCCGAGCGCGAAATCTACGTTCGGCACTTCCTGCTCTGTCGGCGTGACTTCGACGTCATGGGTAGCAGACGAATAAAGGTCGACCTGCGGCGCGTACATAAAATTCCTCATCTGGTCATCGAAACAGATCAACCGGTACTTCCCGTTTGCGAGGCCCTGGAGCACGTATCTGCCGCTGTCGTCGGATTGCGTCACGTACCTCGGGAGCGAGTTGCCGGGGTGCAGGGTGTCAATTTCAGGAGTGACCGGGAATGCCGCCACCGTATATGGCTGCGCTTTCTCAGCGTACACCCGGCCTGTGACCATACCTGTGTCTACGTGCGCGCCGGTGGAGAAGACTATGTTAAAGGCTTTGCCGAGATAATTACCGCGCGTGTCCTGAGCCCTTGCCCCGATTGTCAGTATATATGTCCTGTTTGTATCATAAGGTTTCTTGATCTCAATGTCGATCTCTTTGCCCGACCAATCGAATTGCAGATCCTTCATATCGAACGGCGGAAAGTAGATAGAACCTTCGACACTCCGCTCGACCATATACTTATCGAACTCAATCCGGATTTCGTGGGAATGGAAGTTAGTTTGATTGACGGTCGGGTACGATGAAACAATCCTTGGCGGGGTTGTGTCGATCGGCCCCCCTGAAGGCGGGAACTGACCAGCGCACCCGATGAGCAGGAGCGTCAGCAGAGCGGGAAAAATCCTGATTACTTTTGCCAAGGCTCGAACAGTTTTGTTTCGATATCGAAAAGGGCGAGTATCCTTGCGGCTACAAAATCGGCGAGGTCCGCTATTGTCCGCGGCTTCTGATAGAAAGCGGGCATTGCCGGGAGGATGCGCGCGCCGGCATCCGCCGCAGCGAGCATGTTCTTGAGATGTATCTTGTTCAGCGGCGTCTCTCGCGGAACCAGCACCAGTCTTCTCCCCTCTTTCAGTGTCACGTCGGCCGCACGTTCGATAAGGTTTCCGGTAATTCCCTGGGCTATCCCCGCGAGCGTTTTCATTGAACAAGGGACGACGATCATGCCCTCGGTGCGGAAAGAGCCGCTCGAGATCGACGCCGCGAGGTCCTTGTTGGAATACCTGATTATGTCTCCGGTCAGGGGGATATCCTGATATTTCGCCCTGAAGGTTTCGAGAAGTTTTGCCCCCTTCAGGCTGAGGTCGGTCTCGCTTTCGACGACGTACGCGCCGTAGTCTGAGATTACGAGATGGACTTCAACTCCCTGACGGAGGAGGGCCCGGACAGTATGAAGAGCGTAGACCGCCCCGCTGGCGCCGGTGATGCCGACAATGATCTTCCTGGTGGTGTCAGACACTTAGCTTAACCCTCTTATTCACTATTGCCGTCGAAAAATACTCAAGAACACCCACAAAGATAAAGGCAAAAAGATTCACCATCAAAAGTCCCTCCATGTTTCCGTAAGTCAGGAAAAGGAGGGTCGTGACAAGAAAAGAGAAAGAGAGCATGAATAGGAGGTTAATCGTTTCGGCCGCGCCGAGGCGGGTAAACGGGACAGAAAACGGGAACCGCTTCTGCATTACGGAGAACCAACTCACAGCGACATGTCCGAACAAATAGAAAGTGACGGTCGTTGCCAGCGCCACTGCGAAAGAGTTCCCGATTATTAATACCGAGAAGATGAGAATTGTCATCGGCAGGTGCACGCTCAGCAGAAGCGCCTTACGCAATCCAAGGACAAATTTTCCGCTATCGAAGTCACCGCACGCCTCGAACTGCCATTTCGCCTCGTAGTCTCTTGAGCTCAGTATGTTCTGGTACAGGAAATAGTAAACCAGCACGCCGGACACAGTCAGCGAGGCAATCGGGGCGACAAAGTTGGCGGTGAGCATGCCGGGGAACACATCGAATCTTATGAACCTGACATGCTGCATGGACCAATAGACGGCCACCATGACCGGAGTACCCGCAACCCCAACCGTCGAAAGCCTGAACGTAGAGTTGCGGAAGAGGTTGGCAAGGAAGAAGAGAAAGCCGGCTTCCTCCTCGCGGCTCCGGCTCAGCGTGGGCCCTTTAAGCCTTTCAACGAGCGGTAGAAGGTTGGCAGGCGACTCCGAACCGGTATCGCTCAGTTTCGAGATAAGACGTTCGGGAAAGGGAAAGGCGGTGAAGAGGAGGAACGAAACCAGGAAAAGTGCCGCGGCAGCAGGAAGAAGACCGCTGAAGTTGACTGAGACATCCAGGCGGGCCGACAATTGAAAAGCCGCAAGAAGCAGAAGCGCCATTGCGACCTGAAGCAGTGTCAACGTCCTGTTGGCAGCCTTGCGGGGCAGAGATGCCACCGGAAAAAGAATCAGGAAATAGAGGGAGACCGAGAGAAACACTGAAATTAAAAACCAGATCAGCATTTGTCCTGGATAGGATCTGCCGGCCGACGAGGCCAGGATCGCAGGAAGAAAGATCGAAGCTGAAACGGCAACATCGAGGAAGGCTACACCCGAGGCGGACGCCAGTCTTGATGACACGGTCGGTTGAACAAAGTAGAAATTCTCCAGGTCTCCTCCACTGAAGAAGAACTTCCTGGTTTCCGCGAGCAAAGTGAAAAGGGCCACACCGACACAGACAATCGTTACTCGAAGCGGAAAGTAATCTGAGTTTATCTCCTGAGAAGAGATCGCAAGGAAGAACCCGACGAGAATATCAGGGGCTAGAAACTTGATAAGCCCCCGGGGCCTCTCACCGGCAATACTCTGCTTAATCCTGAACCTGGCAAGCGAGATAATCGACACAGGGGCCTTACTCTCTCATCATCGATCTTCGGTAAGCCCGTATCGCGCGCTTATGTTCTTGGAACGTCACGCTGAACCTGTGTCCTCCCCTGCCGGTAGCGACGAAGTAGAGATATTTCGTCGTGTCCGGATACAGCGCCGCCATAATGGATTTCATCCCGGGGTTGCATATCGGCGTCGGCGGCAGCCCGTAGCGCTTATACGTGTTGTAGGGAGATTTGATCTGCAAATCCTTGTAATAGATCCTTGTATGTCTGCCGAGAGCGTACTCGATCGTGGGGTCGGCTTCGAGCGGTATTCGTTTCTTCAGCCGGTTATAATATACGCTCGCGATTATCGGGCGCTCGGAATCAATCTGCGCTTCCGCCTCAACTATGGAAGCGACAGTCACGATCTGGTCGACAGAATAACCCAGCGCCGCCGCCCGCGTTCTGAGCGAATCGCTGAAGAAGAGCCTGAACTCATCCGTCATCCGCTTCATAATTTCTTCCGGGTCCGTGCCGTAGTAGAAATCGTAAGTCTCGGGGAAGAGATATCCCTCGAGATTTTGCGACGGGATGTCGAGTACCGCGGCCATCGAGTCGCCGAGCGCTTCACCCGCAAACGCGGCGGAATCCACACCGAGTTCGTGCTGGTAGATGCCGGCAATCTGGCGCACCGTCATTCCCTCCGGTATAGTCACATGCACGAGAAGGTTACTCTTCCCCGTCGCCATCAATTTCAACACGTCGTAATCGGAGTAATGACCCGTAAAAAGGTACTTCCCTGCTTTAATGCTCCGTTGTATTGAGGAGATTCTCCCGAACAATTTAAAGAGGAGGGTATTCGATATTACGCGGTCCTCAGCAAGCCTGGTATAAACCTGATTCGCAGTCATGCCGCGCTGGATCGTCACGAGGATTCCTTTACCGCGCGCGTTGTGGTAGGGTGTGACGAAAGCTACCAGCCAGACGACCGACATGATTACCAGAGCGCTGGCAAAAAGGAGTATAACGTTCTTTCTGTCGCTGAGGTTTTTGTCGCTCAGGCGAAAGAACTCCTTCCAGAACAGCTTTCTTGATTTGCCCGGTTGAATAGAGGTCCTTCTTTCTTCCGCGCTTTCCCTCTCAAGCCTGCGGGACTCGTCGATAATCCTTTCGTACACGCGCTTGACGGCCTCGTCCGTGAGCGGGCCGGGGTTCTGGCGGCTGACATTTTCGTATACCTGTTTCTCCCTATCGGGGGAATATACATCGAGTCCGAGTTTATCTTTTATCTTCCCTATTTCATCGGCATATTTTGCCCGCCGGTTCAGGAGTTTGACGATCAGCTTATCCAGCCGGTCGATCTTCCTCCTCAGCGATTTCATCTCGCTCATTTGTCGATTGCCGCCCGGAGGCTTGTCAGGAAAGTTTTCGCGCGACCGGCCTCCTCACCTTTTGGGGCGGCAGACATTTCCTGGAGCAGCGCCGAGCCGACCACGATCCCATCGGAGAACCGGGAGATCTCGCGGGCCGTTTCCGGCGTCGAGATGCCGAACCCGACGACGAATGGTTTGGTCGTCAGCCTCCTCACCCTCCCGAGAAAGGAAGTCACATCGCCGCTTACCAGGTTTCTCCTGGCACCCGTCACTCCGGTCACCGAGACGCAGTAGCTGAAGTCGGTTGTCGCCCGGTCTATTTCACCAATCCTGCCGTCGTCAGAGGTGGGAGCTATAAGGAGTACCAGGCTCAGCCCGGCATCCTCGATTTGCTTCCTGGCCCAGCCGGACTCTTCGAGCGAAAGGTCGGGTATTATCACGCCGTCCGCCCCGGCGTCGCGCAGACCGGCAGCGAAATCTTTTCCAATTCCGTTCAGGAAGGAGTTAACATAGCCCATCAGGATCACCGGCATCTGCGAAGTCTTGCGGAACTCCGCAACTATTTGCAAAATGATCCGCGGCGTCATGCCGTTTTCGATCGCGGTGTGCGCCGCCCGCTGAATCACGGGACCGTCGGCAAGAGGATCGCTGAACGGTATTCCGAGTTCGACGAAGTCCGCTCCAGCCTCCTCGGCGGCTTTCAGCGCTCCCGGAGTCGAGTCGCGGTAAGGGAAGCCGGGCATGATGTAAGCACTCAATAATTTCTTTCCGCCTGCGCCACCGCGAGCGCGGTCTATCATTGTCTTGATTCTATTCAATTCAGAAACTCAGTGCGAGGTTTGGAGTGGGTTTTAGGGTGAGGTCGGAAACCATTCCGAATTTCCCGTATTTGAAATACGCGGCGATGCCGATCATCGCGGCGTTGTCAGTGCAATAGAGCGGCCTGGGGAAAAACGCCTTCGCGCCTATCTGCCCGGCGGCGGACTGAAGCGACGTGCGGAGCCCGCGATTGGCTGCGACTCCTCCGGCGACGGCAATAGACCTGACGTCGAATTGCCGGGCGGCGCTTATCGTCTTGGCGACCAGGACATCGATGACTGCCGCCTGGAAGGATGCACAAATGTCACGCACGAGCTTCTCATCTCCATTGCCCGGAGAATACTTGAGGTCACGGAGAAGATAGAGGACACTTGTCTTGATGCCGGAGAAACTGAACTCGAAAGAATCCGCGATCCCCGATTCCGGGTTCTTCGACATGAACGCGCGCGGGAACTTGAACGCCTTTGGGTCTCCTTCGCTCGCCAGCTTGTCGATAACCGGACCGCCGGGATAACCCAGCCCGAGGAGTTTGGCAACTTTGTCAAATGCCTCTCCGGCCGCGTCGTCACGCGTCTGTCCGAGCAGCTCATGCGAGTACGGCTCCTTCACGTGAATCAACATGGTGTGGCCGCCGCTTACAACTAGCGCGATAAACGGGAACTCCGGTTTCTCATCTTCGAGAAAAGCCGAATAGAGATGACCTTCCATATGGTTCACGCCGACGACCGGAATCCCCCGCGCGGAGGCAAAAGCCTTCGCGAAGCTTATTCCCACGATCAGTGATCCGGCCAGCCCCGGCCCGTAAGTTACGGCTACCGAGTCGATCTCTTCCTTCGAAACCGCCGCTTTCCTGAGACTTTCCTCCACAACCGGCACTATCAGTTCCATATGCGCCCGCGATGCCAGTTCCGGGACGACGCCCCCGTATTCATTGTGTATGAGCTGCGAAGAAATTACGACGGATTTCAAGTCGCCGTCCGCGAGAACGGCAGCCGAACATTCATCACAAGAGCTCTCTATTGCCAGTAGATTCATGAATGAATTATAAAATTAACGGTAAACATTTACAAGCTTGAATTAGCGGCTGTTATGCGCGGTTTTGGCGGCCGATCCCTCCTTCAACTGATTCCGGTGGCGCGAGAATGACGCAGATCAAGATTAAGATTTTTTGTTTCCGGGCAAGAGCAAATTTCCCTTAAACGCGGTAACTTTGTCGGTTGTCAAAAGAACTAAACAAGCTGGTACAACCGGCTAATGAGAACCACAAGAACAAATGAAAGGAGTGAAGTGATGAAGAAGTCAGTACTAATCGCAGCCCTCGCCGGGTTGTTTGCGATTACGGGAGCTGCCATGGCTCAGTCCCAGGTCCAGCCGCAGCAAACGAAAAGGACGCCGGTTATCAATCACCGGCAGAGGACGCAGCAGAAGCGCATCGTCCGGGGCGTCAAAAACGGACACCTCACAAGGGGCGAGACAAGGAGTCTCGAACGTCAGCAGGCGAGGATCCAAAGGACCAAGCGGAGAGATAAGATGATGAACGGCGGTAAGCTGACCCCCAAGGAGAAGGCGCATATAAATAGAATGCAGAACAGGGCGAACAGGCATATCTATCGTGCCAAGCATAATAAGAAAGTCCGGCATCATTGAGTCTGCAGTTGAGGGCGGCAACCGCCGCCCTCAACATGTATGCACCACACCCGCCTGAAAATTCACAATATGGCAAGGAAGCTTCCACCGAAAAGATCGGGCACTCTTTAGTTCCGGATCCGGCGACGGATTTCCGCCCATTCAAATCGTAAAATCAATCTGCGCAACGGGAACAATGAGCCACTCAGGGCTGTACGAGTTCATTGTTACAGGAGATATTAATTCGCACCCCACCACCAGCCTGCTCCATTTTGTCAGATTGATGAATAAACCGGGTGTAACGTTAATCATTCCAACAGTCGCCGCTATGTCACCATCTTCATTTGCTCTCAACATCTCGTTGCTCAGGACTGAGGTGACGCCGTATCCCGCTCTCACAAACCCGTTCAACGACGAGCCACGAAAGACAGTGTTCAAAGTCAGGCTTCCATAAAAATTGCCCCACGCATATCTCCCGTACCTGTTGAACGTGTACAGGTATTGGACGACATCGCTGCCACTAAAGGAGTAATCAATCTTATACCGATCGAACACCGCGTTGTACTCGATATCCTGCCACTGCACTCCCGCTTCGAATCTCCCTCCCAGATACTCGTCCTGAAAGCGCCAGCCGAGTCCGAAATCCCATTCGTATGATTTCTTCTCGTTTGTTCTGGAGTAATTTGCGCCCAAAGAAAACGAGAAATGTTTGGACGTGCCATAGTCGAGGGCAATACCGACCACATACGACGGTAGGTTCCAGTGCAGGTTATTTGTAGTGTCGTATTGGTGCAGATCGAAGAGTCTGGAATCTCGCTCAATCTCGATTCTTCCGTCGATACTTCCACCCGGCATTGAAGCAAAGGTGGGAGTCACGCGCAAACGCCCCTCGGCATCACCGTCAGTGACCCTGACCGGGATCTGATGGATGGGGCCGGTCACATCGACACCGCGCAGCTGAATTACCCTTCCCGCTTCGTAACATCCGACATTAACCACGACCATGAATAGAGCAATGGCCCCTTTCCCGATCGCCGGGGCCTTTCCTTTAAATATCCTTTCCCTTTCCACGGCACCCTCCTGACATTTTACCGATGGACTGAGAGAGTTTACCAGGTTTCAAGCTGCAATTCAACGTCGTGTGGAAAACCGGCAAGTACCGGCCTCCGGCATTCGCGCTTCGAAGGGAACTCGTTCTTGATGAAATGGATTCGTCCTTTAATAGCACGGTTTTTAGTGCGCTCTTAGTTATTTTTGAGCAGTTGTAAACTTTTATCGTCGACAGATTGTTGAAAGGTGTAAGTCTTTCATGCAAAAAGTAAAATATACGGGAGTCCTGTGATGCCGAAGTTTTTCAACACACCCAATAATTACGAGAGTCCCATCTCTCACTTCTCAAATTTTGTCATCGCAATTTCGTTGCTTTTCTTCATCTCAGCCGCGAGCGCGAGAGTCGACGCCAACGTGAGTTCAAAACCCGGGGTGGTCATAATGTGCGTATCGGCCCATCCGGACGACGAAGACGGGGCGACGCTGGCATATTACACTCATATAAAGCACATCAAAGCTTACAGCATTTTTTACACGCGCGGCGAGGGCGGGCAGAACGTGATCGGTCCCGAACTCTACAAAGAGCTCGGCGAGATCAGGACGGAAGAGACGATGGCGGCATCGAAGATACTCGGAACGAAGATTTACTTCCTCGGCTTCCCCGACTTCGGATTTTCAAAGACCGCGAAAGAGACGCTCAGGATGTGGGGCGGAAACGATAACGTCCTCCAGAGGATCGTATATATGATCCGCGCGCTGAAGCCGGACGTCATCATAACGAACCATGATACGATAACGACGCTTCCCTATCGCCAGCACGGCAACCACCAGGTCGTCGGCATAACCGCCTACGAGGCCTTCACGAAAGCGGCTGACCCGACGTATCACCCGGAGCAATTTGGAAACGGTGTCGGCCCGTGGCAGGTGAAGAAGCTCTACTTCCGCGTGCACAGGAAATCCGAACTCAGTCAGGATTCTCTCGTATCGATACCCGTCATGGAGAAGTCGGGCGGAGAAACCATTCAGGAAATCGCCTGGGACGCGCTGAAACAACACCGGACACAGGGGATGGACAAGATCAATTTTCATGATCTCCCTGAAGTTTTCCGGCAGCACGTGTACAAGCTCATGCTAAGCGACAAGAAATATCCGTACAATCCGCACGACCTTTTTTCAGGAATTAAACCCTCGGTGCGGCCTCCGGTCACACTCCCAGACCAGTATGCGGTAGTACTCAAGCCGTTCTCGATTTTCGTTCATCCCAAATATTCGCTTGTTAAAGGTGAAACCGGGTCTGACCGAGCGTACGACTTCTCGATAGATACATTCAACCACACGGGTATCCCTTTGTACTTCAGCCTTTTCGCGTATCACGGCAAGGATCAGTTGTTCCTTGAGCACGAAGTTCTGGGCAAAGGAATCAGAGACTCGATAAAGGTCACGGTCGACGTACCTGTAACCTCCGCGCCGGAAGACTCAGTTGTGATCAACGTTGCCCCGCACGAGGCCGCAAAGGCACTCGACCTCGGCCGCCCGAGCGATACCGAGTACCTCCGACGAGTCAGCGCGAAATTTGACAGCAGCGATTACATAGGACTCGTTACCACTTACGACAACACACTCGCGCAGACTTTCGCCGAATTCGGGATTAGATATCGATCCATCGATTCCTCCATCCTTGCATCCGGAAACCTGAATCAATTCACGACGATAGTCCTCGACATACGCGGCTATTTGTACAGGCACGACCTTGTGAAGTACAATGACCGGATACTCGATTACATTAAAGCCGGCGGAAATGTGGTATGTTTTTACAACCGGCCGAGGGAATGGGACACACACCAGTATGCTCCGTACCCGATTTACGTAACCAGGGAGCGAGTTACCGAGGAGACACAGCCCGTCACCGTGCTGATGCCGGAAAATCCGCTGTTCCATTCCCCCAACGAAATCGTGCCTGCGGACTGGGACGGATGGGTGCAGGAACGGAACATCTATCTCCCGAGCGGCGATACGACCCAGACTTCGGCCAGGTACGAGCGCCTTCTCGCGATGAGCGACGAGGACGAGACGGAGCCTTCAACTTCCCTGCTCTGGGCAAAATACGGAAATGGGACTTATATTTACACGTCGCTGGCGCTTTACAGGCAGGTGAAAGACCTCAACAACGGTGGAGTGAAGCTTCTGTTCAATTTAATATCGCAGCCGAGACATTGAAGAGGCCAAGAGGCAAAGAGGTAGAAAGGTAAAGAGGTAAAAAGGCAAATAGGTTAAGGGATAAAGGTAAATGGGCAAAGTAACAAATAGAGTAAGAGGCAGAAAGGTCAAGACAAGCGAAATGGGCAAAATGATAAATAGGGTAAGAGGCAAAAAGGTCAAGACGATGAAAGTGGTTGGTAATTCTGACTTCTGAATATCCTGTGCTGCCGCACCCCCTCTTAACCTATTATTCTCTTGGCCTATTAGCCTATTATCCTTTTGGCCTTTTAACCTATTAACCGTTTCACCCTTTGACCAATTTATTCGTGAATTAAGAGAATCTTGACGCAACCCGGCATCGACACTTCGCAGAAATCGCCGCAGCTTCTCAGGGGCCTGACCCTCTCGGGCGCTGTTTCATTGAATATGATCGACATGATCGGCGTGGGGCCGTTCATAACAATCCCGCTTATCATCTCAGCGATGGGTGGGCCGCAAGCGATGTTGGGCTGGATCATCGGCGCGGTGATCGCGATGAGCGACGGCCTGGTGTGGGCGGAGCTCGGCGCTGCGATGCCCGGCTCAGGCGGGACGTACCGCTACTTAGGCGAACTCTACGGCAAAGAGCGGCTCGGTAAAATGATGTCGTTCCTCTTCATCTGGCAGATGATATTCAGCGCGCCGCTCTCGATCGCCTCCGGGTGCATCGGGCTCGCCGAGTATTCAACGTACTTCTTCCCCGCTCTCGCCAAGCCGCTATTCCATCTCGATCTTCCATTCGCGGGGAGCATCCACGCGGGAGTAAACGCCACCGGCTTCACTTTCGTCGCGATACTGGCGTGTCTTCTCGCAGTCCTGCTCGCTTACCGCAGGATCACCGTCATCAACAGGCTCCTGAGGTATCTGTGGGTCGTCGTGATGGCGACGGTCGCGTGGGTCATCTTTGCCGGGGTCACCCACTTCAACCCGGCTGTCGCGTTCAGCTTTCCCCCGGGCGCTTTCTCGCTGTCGAAGAACTTCTTTCTCGGACTCGGGTCAGCGATGCTGATATCTATATACGATTACTGGGGTTATTACAACGTTTGTTTTCTCGGGGATGAGGTAAAAGAGCCCGCCAGGACCATACCGCGCACGATTATTATTTCCATCCTTCTGGTCGGATTTATTTACATAGTAATGAACATAAGCATCATCGGAGTCATACCGTGGCAGGAGCTTATCAAAGGTGCGGGCACGCATGAGAGCCGCTACCTGGTTTCGGCGTTCATGCAGAGGCTTTACGGACATTGGGCGGGCGCGCTGGCGACGGGGTTGATAATGTGGACTGCCTTCGCCTCGGTCTTCTCGCTCCTCCTCGGATACTCGCGAGTCCCGTACGCGGCGGCGCTCGACGGAAACTTCTTCAGAGTGTTCGGCCGGGTGCATGAGAAACACAAGTTTCCTTATGTCTCACTGCTGACGCTGGGTTTCGTCGGACTCCTCTTCTGCTTCCTCAGTCTTGTGCAGGTCATTGCCGCGTTGGTGGTGATCCGGATTATCATCCAGTTCATATCACAGACGGTCGGATTCCTGGTCTGGCGCTCCAGGCGTCCCGAAGCTCCGCGCCCCTTCAGGATGTGGTTTTACCCTCTTCCCGCGCTGATTTCACTTTCGGGTTTTCTGTTCGTCCTCTTCTCCCGGAACAACTTCGGAATTGAGGTACGCTACGCTGGGATCATTCTCGCCGCCGGGCTTGTAGTCTATTTTGTAAGGGGTTACGTTAGGCGAGCGCGGCCAGCCTCATAGTCAACACGTCATTTCACTCGAGAGCTTGGCACTGCGACTCCCAGTTGGCGACAGCCACTCCATGCCTCGGATCTCCCTATGAATTACTCAGCCGCGGGTGTTCCCTGGTGAAAGACGATCTGCCATCCGCGGGGGCTCTCACCCTAGCGAACTTCTGATGCCTACTTGTAGCCCGTTTGAGACGACCTCGCTGACATAAGTAACGAGGACGACGTCTTCGCTTATCGGATGGACTTTGAAATTCCTGAGTGGAAGTCTCGCCTCTATCTCTTGAGAAGGCACCCCAAGCACTTCTTCACGGGTGTAGACCTTCCCCGATCTTCCGAATTCAAGATAGTCCGGCGACAGCACGCGGTCCATGTAGGCCCGATCGAACCGGGTCTCGGTACGCCACAGTGATTCTTCAAGCTCTCTAAGCTCATCGGCGTCGCTCTTCGGAATTAGCATGGATGCTTCCCGTCTATCAATTGGAGATCACTTCATTAACATGAGCTTCCTTGTGGAAACCAATCCCCGGCCGTTATTATCCTCCGCGACCAGCATGTAGAAGTACACACCGCTCGAAAGTCTGCTCGCGTCGAATTTTAACGTATAACTTCCTGCGTTCTGCCGGCCATTTACCAACGTCTTCACCTCTCTCCCAAGTACATCATAAATCTTCAGCGTGACACTGCTTAACGCTGAAAGGTTATAGCTTATCGTTGTCGTCGGATTGAACGGATTTGGAAAATTCTGTCCGAGTGAATACTTGCTAGGTTTCGGCATCGCTTCATCCACGCCGGTTTGCTCCGGCGGGAAGAATAACTCGAGCGCGTTTTTCACATGGGCGCGCCAATTTCCCCAGCTGTGTCCCTCGTTGAATTCATGGTACTCGTAATCGTAACCGCGGTCCTTCAATATCTGCACGAAGCCGCGGACCATCGGTATCAGACTCGGGATGTCGAAAGTCCCGAGGTCCATATAAATTTTCAGACCGAGTTTGTTGCCATTTTGTAAATCGGCCGAGATCGCCGGATCGACGTAGCTCGATTGCGCCCCGACATTTCCGAAAATATCCGGATAAGTCGAGCCAAGCCAGAGGGAAATATTGCCGCCGTACGACGCGCCTATCACCGCCCTTCCCTGCGGAGCGTGAATTGTGCGGAAAGTTGAATCCACATAATGGACGACCCCGTTCACGAAGAACGACATAAAAGAGTCCGCCTGGTTGCCCGCGTACTCAGGCGTCCGGTTGACGTACGGCACGAAGACCGCGATCACCGGACGGATCAAGCTGTGCGCCGTCAGATAATCGATTACATTCTCCATGTTCTCGAGTGAAATCGCCTCCGAGCCGTCCTGGAAGTAGACGACCGGAAAGCTGTCCGGCGACGCGCCGTAGCCGGGAGGGAGATAAACCGAAATCTTCCTCGAGCTGGAGAGCTCGCTGCTGTACAGCACCGTATCAACCTGGGATCCGTGCTGAATGGCAGGATAATATTGTACTTCGGGAGGCGACACGTATTCAGGCATCCTCAGTTCGGAGTTTGGCCCGAACCCTTCGACGATCTGGTGCGGGTTGAGCGGATCGAGAATCCAGGTTGAGCCGTTGGTAACAAACTTGTATTCCAGTCTCGCGTCAGGCGGATAAGTCTGAGTCAGGTACCAGAAGTTCGTGCCGCCTATAAGTGTCATCGGCGATCCGTTCGGGTCCCAGCCGTTAGCGTCACCGGGAACGGTCACACTCGTCGCGCGCCCGCGGTAAATGAAATGCACCACGCTGTCTTGTTCGATTACCGGGAACGACTTCGTCGCCGACATGAAGCTATCGACGACCGCCGTCCGCTCCGAATCGGGAAGAGAATCGACACGTGTCAGGAAACCCTGAAACTCCTGGGCGCGCGCCGAAGAAAATAGGAATGCCAAAAATAGGAACGACACTCCTGCGGCCGATTTCGTGAATGACTTCATTTCAGAATACCCTTGCCTTTACAGTCCGTGTGGTCACACTAAAAAAGAATAGACGGCGCCCAAGGCGAGTCCAATTATGTACAGCCACCCGAAACGTTTGTTATGAACAAGGCTGAAACGGTGATACCACAGTGGCCAGCCAATGTAGCCTTCGGGTGGCGCGTCCGGCCGGGGATTGGAGAATACCCCCATCGCCTTCCACCCGCGCGGAAAATTCAGGAAAACCAAAAGCGCGAACGGAGTGATATACCTGAGGACCACAAGCACGAGGACCACAAAGTACATCAGGAATATCGATACCTGGTTGAAAAGCCTTGCGCGTTTTTCGCCGAGCACGATCGGCAGAGTCCGCTGCTTCTGCGTGACGTCGAATTCCATCTGGTCAATATGCTTACCAACCAATATCGACATCACGCCGAGTCCGTACGGAATCGACGCGAGAAATGCCGGCGTCGACAATTGTCCCGTGAGACAGAAGTATCCGCCGCCGATCATAAGGGGTCCCCAGACAACCAGCGTCGCAAGTTCGCCAAACCCGATACTCTTCAGGTCGCGCGGCGCGCCGTCGTACCAGTAGAGAATCCCGAGCCCCAGTGCCGCGATTATAGCCGCGACGAGCCCCCTGGCGATCGTGAAGAACACGGCTATCAACACACCGACCACGATGAGGAGCCAAATCCCCCTCTTTAGAGAAGCGGCGTTCATCATGTTGCTGGCGAGCGGATGGAGCGTGTACCGCATCCTCGGCGATTCAGGTGTGTCATGGCCGCGATGGAAACCGAAGTAATCGTTCGAGAGGTTGCTGATCGCGTGCGCCACGACGAGACCAACCAGAAGGAGGATGAAATACAACCAGCTTACCGGTCCGGTCCTGACGGCGAGGAGCCCGGCTATTATGGCCGCTTGGGCGGAGATGACCAGTATGATGCTCCTCGAAGCGTAAAGCCATCGTGAGATTGGGTCGAGCTGTTCTATCGGGAGCTCTTTTCTATAGAAACCGCGGAACGCGTTGTACCAGAGTTCCCATTTGGAAACCGTAGAATTGTTCACAAGCAACTCCTGCTATGCTTTAGTGGTTCGAAATGCGTGCGGGAAAATATAAGTCACAGCGACCGAATATTCCGGCGACAGAATTGGAAGCGGCACGGTCTCCCCTTTCCGGCTTGAAATTCAGGTCCGCTTCACGATTAATCCGGCGTTCAGAAGCAGTATGTGATACTCACGACGGGGATGCCTATTGGTGAGCCGAGGTTCTCTCCGATTGGATAAAGAAGGCCGATATCTCCGGACAGCCGGGTTCCGAAGAATCTCACGCCTACGACCAGCGGAGCCCAGGATGCATCCTGGAGGATCCACAACTCAGCCATGAGTTTTATGCTCCCACTCACCCTTACGTCACCGCTAATCCCGAAGAGCAGCTCGCCGTCTGATCCGGAGAAGGCATCCCCGACAGCAAGGTTCACTTTCCCGTCGTAGTTTCCCATACTAATGATCCCATAACCGATCCCGGACACATCCTCGAAAAGTCTCCCGCCCATCATTTGTATCCCGGCGGCAACACCGAACTTGTCGGGTATTTCGAAGAGACGCGCCTTGATTCCGTAATCGAAGATCATGTCTTCCACCGGCAACGGCAGCAAGAGCGTGCCGCCATTAACCATAAGCCAATCGGTCACGCCGACCGCAGCCGTGAAGAAGATCAGCTCATAGTCTCCAATGTAGCCTGTCCCCGCGGGAGATGTGGTGGCCGTGGGCATGAGGAAGGCTCTCGTTTGGTTCGGATCTTTAACAAGGCTGAGGAATCCACCCGACTGAGTCGACTTTTGCCGGGCAATATCATGGACCTCGGTCAATGGTATTATAACCTGGCCGAAGCGACTCGACACAAGTGCAATTTTCGTGGCGGTCTCACCCACGATTGTGCCCGAGAAGGTGGTCCCGTCTTTCAACTCCACCTGTGCCGAATCAATCGAGATCCCCTCACCGACGCTTATTTTTGAATGTAACGACCGAAGGGTACCATAGCTCATCAGTACTGTGTCCGACGAAACGCCTTGCGGATTGTCGAAATCGACTTTCGCGTTTACGATGGAGTCGCCCGTGAGAAAGAAGACTGCCCAGTTGAATCCGCTAATGTCTGGGAAGAGTCCGAAACGATTCCTTTCAGATAACTTGAGCGTATCTCCGACGGCCGAGCTTATGACGACTTTCTCACCCAATTCCTGACCGTAGCCGACACCTACAAATACCGCAATCAGAGATATACACATGACTTTTTTCATCCGCTTAACCTCCTAAGACATTTGTAGTACATGATGGATCGCACCCGGAAACTCGCGCTCGCCCGCGACTTCTCAAAGTCTTCAATTGTTCTCGGAAATGACCATGCGGATAATCATAACTCTCCGCCGGTGCTGCAATCCTGACAGCGCGTAATCTTCATCTCCACCGGAAGACGCGCCCACGATCCCTCCGATGACCAAACCTCCGGCCGCCCCGACGATGGCACCTCCAAACGCTGATACACCCGGACCAAGAACCACTGCGAATGGGCCTTTCGGTTTCTCGGTACGATGCCAGGCCGACCACCCCGCCGACTCCGGCACCAATTAGTGTACCATAAGCGGCGCCAGCCCAAAAATGGGGTCCCACGCTCCTTGAGAAAAAATCCACCGAGTCGACAGGAAGCGTCGCAGCCTTCCCTTGATATTCGACGGTAAGCACGCTGTCGTCGACCGCCCGAAGCGTGCAGCCCGAAAGAGTATCGCCGTTTGATAACCGAACACTCCATAAGTTCGATTGCGCCGCGCTCGATGACGAGAAGACGAAGAAGAAACCGAATATGTAAACGAGAGATTTCACCATCGTCTCAGAACATTTGTCCGAAGTTGAAGTAGAAACCGGTACCTTCCGGGCCAAAGCCAAAGTCTGCGCGCACGACAAAATTATCCATGTATAGCCGCAAGCCGGCGACTGGGTTGACTGCCCACCTGTGGAGGTCGGCCTGTGTCAATCGGTTCCATACCTTTCCCGCGTCGATGCCAACTACGCCACCGAGTCGCCACACAATTGGGAATCTAATCTCAGCATTGACGAGTACCCCAGCCTTGTCGAGGAATCTGTCCTGAGTGTATCCCCGCATCGTGTTGTTTCCGCCGATCGAATTCAGGACCTGGACCGGGAGATCATTCCCGACGACCTGTTGAGCGCCCGCGCGAATCGCGAAGACCGTGGGTGGATAGAACAACATATGATAATACTGGAACCAACCGGCCAAACGAACAAAGGACACATTGCCAAACGCAGCGGCCGGCGCGTATTCAGATTCACCCTGCAGCACGAACCCCTCCGACGGATTGACATAGCTGTTCCTGGTATCGTATCGAATGTTCAGGCCAAAGGAAGAGTACCTGGCCGTGGACGCGTTGAGAGCGGGCGGAAGATCTCTCAACCTGCTCGTCGAGTCAAAGCGGTAATTCTCGATGCTCTTGTATTTCACCACGAACTGTCCGACAAATTCCCTACTGAACCCCCTGCTGAAGGCCGCGCTGAACTCGACTGGCACTCGAGTATACTGCTCACGATCGGAAAACAACGACCCGCTTCCGATGCCGTAGAAATTATTCTTCAACCATTTGTCATAATCGAATGTCACATCGACGGCAATGGGGTATTCTCTTCCTTCGCGCCACTCGAGATCCGGATATGAAAATACGCCCCTGTACCATCGCTCCCCTTTGGTGCTGTTGAAGAGGACGAGATCGAACGACTCTTTGGAATTCAGGAGATCGAACAGGAAAATTTTGGCTCCATAGCCGAATCCGATATCGGTGTCGTAAGACACAATCGGCAACGGCTCAATTTCGCTCCTGTTCCCGGTCGCTCCCCGCGAGTCCACGGAGTCGAGTCTGGCCGGCAGATAGATATCTGCCATGACGCCGAAATGGTCGGACGTATAAACTCCGTCGACCGATGAATCCAGTACAACACGAGCGCCATGGACGTCATCCGACGAAAAGCTGCTGTCGACGAAGATATAATCGATCATTTTCGGCTTCGTATCATACGCGGCCGCGATCATTCCCGGGAAGTCAAGCGGGTCTCCACGGGCGTCGATAAGCGCGGTGGAGAACGAAATATTCCCGTTCCTGACGGGATCCCACGTACAAGCAGGTCCGGTGGCCGGATTCTTCATGGCATTGAAGAATTTGCCGGTAGCCGAAAGGCTCGCTATTTCCGTCGAGGATATCTCCGAATTGAAATCACCGCCTATTATCACTGGAATGCCGGCAGGAAGCCCCGCAATGTTTTCCAACAAAGCCCGCACCTCTACCTGCCGTCTTTCGGACCCATAAGCAAGCATCTTTCCCGCGTCCGCCATTTCCGCGGAGTCTATCCTGCCTTCGCGCAACCACTTGTTCAACTCTTCACGACGACAGAATCCGCCGGCGGAAAAGCGCTCAGATGGACATTCACGATGAAGACGGCCTTTCCCTCTATAACTATCCTTGCAACCTGGGCAAACTCTGATTCGTCGAAGTGGATCGATAAGACGTCGCCGTAAACGCCGAAGCTTCCCGACAATTTCCATGCGGAGTAACTCTCGAGCCGGAATTCCTTTTTCGCCAGGATCGCGATACCTTCTTCGAAATTGAACGGCGGACCGAGCGACACCAATTTAATTCCGGCGTTGCAAACCTGGTGAACATCATCGTAGCCGAGCGAATCCGAGAGTCTCTTCGAAAATGATCCCACGGGGTTAGCCTCCTGGATCAACACGAGTATCCGGGTCCAATTCCTTTAGCTGCGCTGACAAGGAGGTCAAATCTCAGCTCACGTAACGAGTCTCTTTCGTATTCTCCGAATTTCAGCACGCCATGGTAATCGAGGCCGGACCAGACGTTGATAGTAATGATCCGCAGGGTTTTCGCTCTTCGATTGAACTCCCAGCCGCGGCATCGTTTGAAAAATATCCAACGGTACCTAATGCGCTGAACAGAGCATAAAAAAAACACGCACGCAGACGACATTTTACACGCACATAATCGTTCATAAATGAAATTATCCAGCCCTCAGGACCCTCTTGTCAAAAAAGGGTCACATATAGATCAAATAATCTCATCCATAACGGTGGTTTCAGCCGGCAAACTTATAACCCGAAGTATGCACGGTCAGGATAAATTTAGGCCGGGCCGGAACATCTTCAATCTTGTGCCGGATGGAAAGGATATAATTGTCGACCGTTCGTGTTGTAGGAAAGGCTTCATAGCCCCATACCTCGTCGAGAAGCATGTCTCGTGTGACCACTTCTCCTCTGTGTTCGACCATATATTTCAGTACCTTATACTCCCGTTCGGATAAATCGATCGGCTTCCCCTTCTTTGTTGCCTCATGTTTCTTGAAATTCAACTTCACATTGCCGAAGGAAAGGCCATTGATCTTTTCCGTCTCCCGGTTTTGTCTCCTCAGAATGGCCTTGATCCTGGCCTGCAACTCCAGCAGGCTGAAAGGTTTTGTCACATAGTCATCCGCCCCCAGTTCGAGGGCGAGGACCTTATTTGTTTCCTCCTTCTTGCTCGTGAGTATAAGGATGGGCGTGTTGATACCCTCGTTTCTCAAACTCCGGCAGACTTCTTCACCATTCATCAGAGGAAGCATCAGGTCCAGGATAACCAGGTCGACATTCTTTTTCTCTCCCCTTCTTTAAGCCTTCTTCACCGTCCGCGGCGGTTTCGACCTGGTAGTGTTCGCGCTCGAGCGCCTCCGCCAACCCGCCCCGGATAGCGGCGTCGTCTTCGACCACAAGGATCTTTTTCATTTCTTCTCCATGCTTGGGAACAAAAGGGTGATCTTCGTGCCGTATCCCGGCTCGCTTTCTATCTCAATCTGCCCGTGGTGGGCATCCATCACATTCTTCACGACCGACAGCCCCAGTCCCGTGCCGCCGGGCCTGACGTTGGTGCTGTTCTTCGCCCTGAAAAACGGCTCGAAGACACGCGGCAGGTCATCCTTCGGAATTCCTATCCCGGAGTCCTTCACGGAGACGCACGAATATTTCCCTCGCGAAAAAGTCCTGACTGTCAGGTTTTTCTTCCTTAAAGAATACTCCACTGAATTTGATATCAGGTTCCCGAGCGCTTCGATGACGGCGTCGCGGTCGGCGAGGATTTGCCTGTGCTTCAGGTCTAGTTTCGTTGTCAGCCTGCATTTCCCCTTAAGTATCTCGTAATTCATCAACTCGACCGTCTCCTTCACGATCCCGTCGAGCTCTTCCGGCTCCATCTTATAGCTAATGCTTCCGCGTTCCACCTTTGCGACGTCCAGCACATTGTCGATCAGCCGCGTCAACCTTCTCGATTCGCCGTGAATCGTATCAAGATAGTTGTGAAACCGGGAAGCCGAGAACTTCCTCCCTTCCTTCAACGCTTCGGTGTACATCCTTATCGTCGTAAGTGGAGTCTTCAGGTCATGGGACACGCTCGACACGAAGTATGTCTTCATCCGGCTGATTTCTTCCAGCCGCTCTCTTTCTTCATGCTCAAATGCAAGTCGTTTCTGAAGGAGTATCCTTTCATGAGCGAGGCCCGAATTGCCTGAGATGAAGTTGAGGAGATCAATATCCTCCACGCTGTATCGGGCGCCGGACTTCTTTGGGCCGAGCGCAAGAAGGCTGAGAATTCCGCCATCCTCCGATTTGGCGCCGAAAACGACACTCACCCGCCAGCGCCTGAAGACGTCGATGTCCCCCTTCTCGTAATTCGCTCCCGGTTCGACCCTGCCTTCAAGCGCCACAGGCAGGGACAAATCACTCTTCAGATGTTCAATGTCAAATCGCAGGGAGCGGGACTCGAGCAACTCGAAACCCCGATGCGCGAGCAATCGGAGGCATGGGCCGTTTTCATCAAACGAAAAGTATCCGATCCTTTCGACTGGTATGGCCGCCGTCACCGTCCTGACCGCCAGCTCCGCGACTTCGTTGACGACAAAACACTTCTTTATTTCCTCGGTGAACTCCTTCTCTATTTCACGCATGTCATATCTGACCCGGAAAAAATTCTTATCGACAAAAAGCTGCACTCTCCTGCGAACGGGCTCAAACAGGACAGCGACAGCGACCGCCGCTACGGCCGAGGCTGCGATGGACTTAGTCACCGTGAAACTGCCGACGAACGCCGCCGCGGCGCCGACTATCAGCGCGTATACCGACAATAGTATCACCAGCATCATCACGTAGACAGTACTCCGGTTGAAGAGGTGGTCGATGTTCAGAACATGATATTTCACGATGGCCACTGTGAACGCCACTGGTGTAACGGCCGACAACAACACCACGATTTCTTCCCTGACTAACCCGCGGGAAGTGAGAAGTTGGGGAATCTGCCAAAGGCTGACGAATCCCAGCGAGCTTATCGCCAAACCGAGCATTATCCACCTTAGTTTCCGCCTTTCCATCTCCTCCGTCGCCGAACGATATGAACGGACGAAGAGTGCAACCGACAAGACTACGCATGTGGCATAGAACCATCTTGTCACATTGAAAACCGCAAGGAAGGAATGGAACCAACGAATTGAGGGCGGGAGTGTCGACCTGACGAACATGAGAGCCATGATGATCGAAAGGAACGCGGCAATGACATATAAGAGATATTCGGACCCGCTGACGGCGGATCGCCTGCGCGATGGGAAGACGAGACTGAAGTGCACGAAAAGAGCCGGAACGAACGCATATGCTGTGGAGAAAGCCACCCTGATGAACTGGCCGATACCAACGGGCTGCATCGCGTAGCAACCCCACGTTGCCATGATCACAAGAGCGACGGCAACAGCCCCGAAGTGGTACACCAGCGCCGCCACGTCATCCTTTCTTCTGGAAAAGACGATCACGCCCGATAAAAAGAAAAGCGTTCCCACAAACCACGCGACTACTACATAAGCCGCGCTGTAAGCGTGTACGAGTCTGACACTGACATTCGTACCGCCGGCCGCGTTTTCTATCCGGAAGGTAAGAGCATCGTCCACCCTCATACCGTCTAGCAGGAATTCCACGTCTTCAAGCGACTTAAGATTTTCGCCCTCGAATGTGACGATCCTGTCACCCGGTTCAACGAGAGGCGTGGCCGACCGCGGCGTCCCGGCCACTTCGAACGTCCCGTTTTTCGGCGTTAAGACAGTGAAAGGGAGCCCGGCCTTTTCATTAACCTGCCAAAGGCCAAGAAGACAAACCGCATAGACGGCGGTATCAAGTGCCCAAATCGCCAGGACAAACCGTTTCGACTTCAAAATCAGCCTTCCCGCGCGGATTTCCTTCGTTGAAAAACGGACTAACCCAGCCCGATTATGGCCAATCGTAATCCGGATTCCCAAACACGATAACCCATGCCCACGCGGCTCAATTTTAATTCAAACACGGAAGGAAGTCAAATCATTACAGTATCGGCGGGGGTCAGCTCTATGTCCACTGAGCACGTTCTATGGAACGGGAGAAACGGATGAACCGGCAGTGCAGACCAGAACACTACAGTTCCGACAAGCACCCCGACATGAAGAAGCACAACAATCTATGAGGAGAAACGCTTACTGGGGTGTCGGAGGTTGCGAGTTCGAACTGCCGCTCGCACCCGGGGCGCCAACGAGGAACACGGCACCAACCGTAGCCGCAGCCACCATACCGGCCATCATTAGGGTGACCGGAACATTCAGCTTTTTTACCTCAACAAGGTTTATTCGGGAGCTCGGAATGACGACGTTGACTCCCTCCTGTTCCCCCATTGACGACATTCGAGTTCCAGTCCCGATCAGTGTGTCATTTTGAACGACGCACATCCCTTTTGAGAAACGATACTTGGTAACCACCCCCGCGGTATCGGTCAGGACACTTACCTCATCATATTGGTTCACATTCTTGTAATCATCACGCGATAACGAGACGACTTCATAACAGCCGGCCCAGACAAACACCGACAGAGCAAGTATCAAAGACAAGGCGGCTTTCAACATTGAACCCTCCGAATATTCTTGTTGGGTACCGGGCGGAAGGAGTACGAGCTCATGGCCGAAGTGGTCCCGGCCTCTTGTGGTCCTGCAATGACGGAAGAAAACCCGCCGGTAGATGTGATGACGAATTCAGATTTGTTCGCATTTATGCTTAAATTAAACACAAATTCTCTCGAAAAAAATTCGCAAAATGTGGAGCGGTTGCGCAAATTGAAACAGTCAGATTCACCAACGCCGAATTCCCAAAGCATGGAAAAGATTGAACCCCAGAACGTGAAGGGTTTTCGCGACCTGTTGCCGCGAAACGCCTATAGAAAAAATAAAATCGTGTCCATAATCAGGAAGGTCTACGAGAGCTACGGCTTTCTCCCCTTGGAGACGCCCGGGCTGGAATATCTGGAGATACTCCTTGGCGAATACGGCGAGGAGAACACCAAGCAGATATTTCGTTTCAAGAGCCCGGAAGAACAGGATGTCGCCCTGAGATTCGACCTGACGGTGCCGCTCGCCAGGATTGTAGCCCAGTACAATGACCTCCCGAAGCCATTCAAGCGCTACCAGGTCGGCTCCGTGTGGCGGGCCGACAAGCCGGACCCGGGACGTTTCCGCGAATTCACACAGTTCGATGCGGATGTCGTCGGGACTTCAAGCCAGCTCGCCGAAGCCGAGGTAATCGGCGCAGTGGTCGGGGCGCTCAGAGAGATCGGTGCCGGTGATTTTGTCGTGAACGTGAACAGCAGGAAGATCCTGAACGCGGTCGTCCGGTACAGCGGCATCGCCCCCGAAAGGGCGAAGGACGTTTTCCGTGTACTCGACAAACTCAACAAAGTTGGGATGCAGAACATCGAGCTGGAGTTGACGAAAGGGAGGCTGGACGCGTCGGGTGATTTCATCCCGGGCCTGGGACTCAGCGAAACAAACGTCAGGAAGATCAAGGACTATCTCGCGCTTCCCAGAGGAGAGAGGAAGAAAGTCCTCGGCGAGATGTCCACCCTTCTCGGGCCGGAGAGCTGCGACGAATTGAAAAGCCTCGACGGTTTCCTGGACGTGCTCGGTCTCGGGAGTGATGTGGTGTCGTTCGATCCGACGATCGCGCGCGGGCTCGATTACTACACCGGCCCGGTGTTCGAAGTGAATCTAAAAGACAAGCCACAGTTCGGGAGCGTAGCCGGTGGGGGAAGGTACGACAACCTTGTGAAGCGGTTCACCGAAGCGGATCTCCCCGCCGTCGGGTTCTCGATTGGAGTCGACAGGCTCATGGCCGCCCTTGGCGATGACGACGCTGACACCAGCTTCGCCGATGTCGTAGTTACGATTATGGACAGCGACAAACTCGACGAGTATCTGAAAGTCGCGAACGAGCTGAGAATCGCCGGGGTGCGGACCGACCTGTATCTGGGTCAGGAAAAAGGACTGCGGAAGCAACTGCAATACGCGGACAGGGTCAGCGCGCGCTTCGCCGTCATCATCGGCTCCAACGAATTCCAAAAAGGAGTCGTGACGGTGAAAGACCTGAAGGCCGGCGAAAATGTCAGCAAGGACGCTGCCGGACGTGAGGAATGGCTGAAAAAGAGCCGCGAGATCCAGAGAGAAGTCCCCCGGAATGAGTTGGTTTCAGAAATCAAGAAGCTTCTCTCTTAATAACTTCGGGCATTCTTCTGCCATCTTCCGGCACGCCGCCAAACTTGTACCCAAGTTGATTCCTCTCCGTATTCATTAGTTACCGACAGGACATCTCAACTGGAACGAACAGTTTAGAACAAGCCAGAGAGAAGTAAGATCATGCCTACTCAAATCGAAACCTTGTTCGCACAGCAGCTTCAGGAGCGAAGGCAGAGGCTCCAGGACGCTGCCTCGAAGTCAAACGATCCCACGGAGCTTGACCATCTGCTGCACGACGTTGACCGGGCACTCGAGAGGATCTCCGCCGGGACTTACGGTCTGTGCGAGACATGCCACGAGCCGATCGAACCGGAGCGGCTCGCTGTCGATCCGCTTATCTGTTACTGCATTGACCATCTCTCCGAAAGCGAGCAACACGCGCTTGAGAGAGACCTTGAACTAGCCAGGCAAATCCAGGCCGGCCTGCTTCCGAAGAAAGACACGTTTCTGCCAGGATGGGAAAGCGCCTACCATTACGAACCTTCGGGCCAGGTGAGCGGTGACTATTGCGATATAATCGTACCGAGTGATAACAGCGATTCATTCTTCTTCATCGTCGGAGACGTCACCGGCAAGGGGATCGCCGCTTCGATGTTGATGTCGCAGCTTCACGCCACGTTCAGGACTCTCGCCGGCACAGGCCTTTCATTGAAGAGGCTCATGGAACAGGCGAACCGGACCTTCTGCGAGGCAAGCCTCACCACACATTTTGCTACCCTCGTGTGTGGCCTGGCAAACAGCAACGGCGAAGTAGAGTTATCCAACGCCGGGCACTGTCTTCCGCTTGTCGTAAGAAACGGCAGTGTGGATAGGCTCCCGTCCTCCGGACTTCCCCTTGGTGTGACATGCGACGGTAAATATGGCATAGACAAGATAAAGCTGGCAAGAGGAGAAAGCCTGCTACTCTATACCGATGGGCTATCGGAATCGGTCGGAAGAGCGGGTGAGTTGTATGGAGAAGAAAGGATAATCAGACTCCTCGCTGATAAGCATCAGGATTCCCCATCCGGCCTGATAGCGGCATGCGTAAACGACCTGGACTCGTTCAGCGGGAACACAAGACGGGCGGACGACCTCACGATCATGGTGATCCGAAAGAAGTGATTTCGTCCTGCCGCAGACATGCCTTCCGCGGGTGAAACAACAAACGGCGAGGAGCATCCCTACTCGGCTCTCGGCGGCATCCAGCCGTTTCTTTCTATCTTTTTCAATTTGACGACAATACTCCCGACAAGCACTTTAAGGTCAGCCCGCAGCGGCACCTCGGCCGAATCGGCAGAGATCCAGCCGACGAAATCCCCCGTCACACCGAATGTGCCCTTGAAGTTTATGTGGCCCGACATGCGTTCCGACTCGATGGGGTAGTCGAAGGCAGGGATGTCGCAGGGCTCGCATCCCTCATTAAAGGTGAGAGTGACCGATGAACGGTTCGTGTCGGAGACTATCGGGATAGTCATGCTCACCTTCCTGCCATCGGAGATCTTGCAGATCCGCCGCACGTAGTAGAAGAAGCTCAGCCCATCGGTGTAAGTGGTGTCCAGCGGGAGCTTCACCTTTTTCGTAATGACTCCTTTAACCGACTGTTCCCACTCCAATTTTCTTGCGGGATAGTTGAAGACATAATTTGTATGTACCCAGTCATCCCCCTCTTCCTGGTCGTTGGAGGTGGCAAGACATGTCAGAGTGCCGCCCGAGCCCCTCTTCGTCCGGCTGATCCGTCTATCCGACGGCGAGCCTGTCGCGCTACGACTACAACAACGACCTCGACCTCTACGAGATCCGGGTCTACGTCGAGATCCGCCGCGGCTCGCAGGAAGGGCCCGCGGTCGCCGACGCCCGTCGTCACCGCGTTCGGCGAGAAGCTGGATTACCTCGAGGACCACTTCGAGAAGAGGATCCTCTTCGACAAGGGCCGGCTGCCCGCCGAGATCGACGTCGAGATCGCCGGCCAAGGGCCGCGCCGCGTCATCAAGGAACGGTTCCCGCTGCCGGCCTGGCTCGTCCTCACGGAGCCGAAGCCGGCCGTCGTCGATCCCGGCGAGGACCTCGCGGTCGGCTGGCGGTTCAGCCGCTTCCCGCCCCCGTCGACCTCCGTGCCTACGACTTCCGGACCGGGCAAGGAGTTCTTCCGCGAGGACCACGTGGAGGGGACCGACGACCGTCATCCCGGCCGCGGGCCTGCCCGCGCTCGACCATCATCCGCATCTACGTCATCCAATCCTGGCTCTACAAGCGCTACCTCGGGCGGCCCGGACTACGCCCGCGGCTCCGAGGTCAACGTCATCCCCTGGTCCCAGGTCTTCGTGAGGACGAAATGAGAGCGTTCCCGGCGCCCGTCTCCTGATCGCTCGGCTTCGCGCCTCCTCCTGCCGCGCCGCCGGCGGCGGCCCCAGGTCGTGCCCCAGGACGAGCTCCGGAGCGTCGCCCCGAACGTCTACCTCGACTGCGACCGGCGGACCTGCGACTTCGAGTACATCAAGACCGAGATCACCTTCGTCAACTACGTCCTCGACCGCCAGAGCGCCGACGTCCAGATCATCGTCACCCGCCAGCAGACCGGCAGCGGCGGCAACGAATACACGCTCGCCTTCATGGGCCTGAAGCGGCACCAGGGCAAGGACGCGACGCTGAGATTCTACTCGAAGCCGACGGACACCGAGGACCAGTTCCGCCGCGGCTTCGTCAACGTCCTCAAGCAGGGGCTCATCCCCTACGTCTACGACACGCCCCTGGCCGAGTTCATCTCCATCAGCTACGCCCAGAAGAAGGACTTCCGGCCGACCCCGGCGTCCGATCCCTGGCACTACTGGGTCTTCGGCATCGGCGTCCGGGGGAACGGCGAGTTCGAGGACCAGTCGGAGCAAGTACAGCTACCAGGTCAACGCCTCGGCCAACCGGACGACCGAGGCCATGAAGTTCCGGCTCTACGGCGGGCCTCAACTTCAACCACCGCCGCTACGAGATCCCCGACGAGGAGCCCATCGTCAGCGACACCAAGCGGAAGAGCCTGTCGACGTCGCTCTTCAAGAGCATCGACGGCCACTGGTCCTGGGGCGGCGGCGTCAGCCTCTATTCCTCGACCTACGACAACGCCCGGCTCTACGCCTCGGTCGGACCGAGCGTCGAGTACAACATCTTCCCCTACGCCGAGGCGACCCGCCGGGAGCTCCGCATCCAGTACCGGCTGACCTACACCATGCGGGATTACTACGAGCTCACCGATCTACGGCAAGGAGAAGGAGAACCTCTTCAGCCAGGCCCTCCAGGTCGTCCTCGAGATCAAGGAGCCGTGGGGCTCGCATCGGCGCCTCGGTCCAGGGCTCGACCTTCATCCCCGACCTCAAGTACAACAACCTCCGGGCCGACCTCGGCGTCTACATCAACCTGTTCAAGGGTTTCTCCTTCAACGTCGGCGGCCAGTTCAGCCGCATCCGCGACCAGCTCTCGCTCCCGGGCCGGGAATACACGCCCGAGGAGATCCTGCTCGAGCTCAAGCGGCTGGCCACGGGCTACTACCTCCGCTTCGAGATCGGGCTCAACTACCGCTTCGGCTCGATCTACAGCAACGTCGTCAACCCGCGATTCGGGAACGTCTGAGCTCAGCCGAAGACGACGTAGAGGCCGACCATCGCCAGGAACAGGACCAGGGCCACGAGCCGGTAATCCAGGAGCCCCGGTCCCCAGGGCCCCTTGAGCGCGTCGACGGGGCGCGTCCAGACGAGCCTGGCGCTCTCCTCGGTGTGGACGTGCGGACGGAGGAGCGAGACGACGACCAGGATCGCCGAGCAGACGAGGAAGAGATAGAACGTCGCCATCATCGACGGGCACGGTCCAGCCCGTCGTCGTCCTTGAACCAGTCGAGCAGGAAGACGGCGAGGCCGAGGGCCGAGCCGGCCATGAGCGTCACCCGGGCGGCCGCCGCCGAGGCCTTCCTCCACAGGACGCCCCAGAGGAAGACCGCCGTGATCGGCGGCGCGATGTAGCAGATGACCGCCGTGATGCCCTGGAACAGGCTCTGGAAATGGCTGATCAGCGGCGACCAGAGAATGGCCACGACCATGCCGACCAAGGTCGACGACGCGGCCGACGAGGGTCAGCCGCTTCTCCGAGGCCTGGGGCCGCCAGCGCTTGTAGATGTCCAGGGTGAAGAGCGTGGCGATGGAATTGAGCGCGCCCGAGACCGTGCTCATCAGCGCGGCCAGCAGGGCCGCCGCGACGACGCCCTTGAGCCCGGCCGGCAGGATGTTGTTGACGAGGAGCGAATAGACGTCGGCCGAGCTCTCCGGCGCCGGCAGCGCGCCCTGCCGGACGAGGCCGTAGGCGATGAGCCCGGGCAGGACGAACAGGAAGACGGGCAGGATCTTGATGAAGCCGGCGAACAGCGGGCCGAGCCGGGCGTTCCGCTCGTCCTTGGCCCCGAGGACGCGCTGGACGATGGTCTGGTCGGCGCACCAGTACCACAGGCCGATGACCGGGTAGCCCAGGAAGACGGCGTACCAGGGCAGGCTCGGCGTCTCGGCCGCGGTCCGCAGGACGGTCAGCTTGACCGGCTCGACCGCGGCGACGAGGCCGTCCCAGCCGCCGATCCGGGCCAGGCCGAAGCCGAGGACGCAGGCCGAGCCCGAGGATGAGGACGACGGTCTGGACCGATTCCGTGACGACGACGGCCAGCAGGCCGCCGACGACCGTGTAGAGACCCGTGAGCAGGGCCGTGACGATGATGCTGGTCTTGATGTCGATCCCGAAGAGGCCGCGCAGGACGACGGCCCCCGTGTAGAGGGAGAAGCCGATGTGGATGAAGACGGCCGAGACGATCGACAGGCCGGCCAGCCAGTCGCGGCGAGGCCCGGGAGTAGCGCTTCTCCAGGAAGTCCGGCAGCGTGGCCACCCGCGACCGGATGTAGAACGGCGCGAAGAAGAGGGCCAGGACGATGAGCAGGAAGGCGGCCATCCACTCGAAATTGCCGTAGGCCAGGCCGTTGACGTAGCCCTCCTGGGCCAGGCTGACGAGGTGGATGGTCGAGATGTTGGTCGAGAACAGGGCCAGGCCGATGACCGGCCAGCGGAGCGAGCTGCCGGCCAGGAAGTACTGGGCGCTCGAAGCCTGCTTCGTCCGCCGCCGCTTCCAGGCCCACAGGCCGAGGCCGACGATCACCGACGAGATAGAGCGGCGACGAGGGCGATGTCCAGCCCGGACATGGACAGGCGCGCGGCGCTGTTCATCCGCGATCCTCAATCCGCGTGGAAGACTTCTTCCATGCGGCTCCAGAACTCCTTGTCGAGGCGCGTCGGGATGGGCGACTGGCAGGGATCGGTCTCCTTCCACCAGCGCTGGGTCTCGGGATCGGCGGCCATCCTGGCCATGTCGGCGTCGAAATCGTCGCCCGTGTATTCGAAATACGAGAAGAGGAGGAACTGGCCCTTCGCGACCTCGCGGAGGTAGATCGAGTAGTTCCGGATGTGGCACTCCTTGATCTTGGCCAGGACGCCGGGCCAGGCCGCGGCGTGGAGCTTCTTGTAGTATTCGATCTTGTCCGGCTTGACGCCGATGACCATGCCGTAGCGCTCGACGCGGTCCGGGGCGGTCGCGGCGACGCTCGCGGATGAGGAAGAACGCGAGACCGGCCGCGACGAGGACGACAGGGCGGCGACGAGGAGGACCGTCCGCGGGCTCATGGCCGCGTCACTTCGCCGGCGACGGCCGGGGCCTGGACCTGGGTGATCTTGACGGCCACGGGCGCTTCGAGTCCCCAGGTCAGCCGCTGGATGTCGCTCGTCTCGGCCTGGTCCGGGGCCGGCTTGGCCTTGACCAGGCGGATGGTCTGCTTCCGGGTCACAGTGATCTTCAGGCCGGCCGGCGTCTGCTCCCAGGGCAGCTCCCCTTCCTGGCTGAGGAGCGTCACCTTGGTCCCGGGCGTCGCGGAGACGGACTTGAGGAGGAGGGTCCTGGCAGTTCGTTCTCGAGCACGGCCAGGGCGTAGACCGTCCCCTCGGCCCGCTTCTGGGTGAACCAGACGTCGCCTTCGTTCGTGACGCTCCAGGGCCGGACGCCCCGGACCGCCTCGCCGTAGAGCATCATCCACAGGCCGAGGTCGCGGAGGACGTCCTCGTCGGCCGGGGCGATCCGCCCGTCCGGGCGGGGCCCGATGTTGAGGAGCATGTTGCCGCCGCGGGCCCGGATGTGGACGAGGTTCTCGATGATCTCGGACGACGGCCGGACGACGGCGCCGGGGAGGTACGACCACTGATAGCTCGTGGTCAGGCAGCTCTCCCAGGCCCGGTCGTCGGCCTGGCCGGGGATCTCCTGCTCGGGCGTCGGGATCTCGCCGCGGGCGATGAAGACGTCCTGGCGGACGCGCCAGGAGTGCTTCTTGAGCGGCTCGCACTTGCCGTCGAACCAGAGCATGAAGACGTCGCCGTAGCGGGTCAGGAGCTCCTCGATGTGGCCGCGCTCGTAATCGAGGAAGTTCTTCTGTTTCGGGCCGAACGAGGGCCGTGCTCGTCGAAGCCCGGCTCGTAGATGTGGCCGGTGCGCTGGCCCGTCTCCCACTGGTAGCGGAAATCGCCCGGCGAGTAATAGAACCCGACGAGGAGCCCTTCCTTGCGGAAGGCGTCGGCGACCATGGCCGCGATGTCCCGGCCGTAGGGCGTCCGGGTGATCTTGAAATCGCTGAGCGCCGTATCGAACATGCAGAAGCCGTCGTGGTGCTTGGCCGTGAAGACGACGTACTCCATGCCGGCGAGCTTGGCCAGGCGGGCCCACTCGGCGGGGTCGAAGTCCGTCGGATCGAAGGTCTCGGCCAGGGCGTAGTACTTCTTGATGAAATCGTCGGAGGCGTTGTAGAGCGGCCAGGAGATCTCGGTCCCGACCTGGGAGTTCGGTCCCCAGTGGATGAAGAGGCCGAGGCCCGGCGTCGCGGAAGATCTCGGTCTTGGCCGGGTCGTTGGAAAGGCGGACGGCGTCCTCGGCGAGAAGCGGGACGGCCGGCTTTTCCGCTGCGGCCGACCCGGTCGCCGCGGGCGACCCGGTCGTCGCGGACGGCTCGGGCTGCCCGGAACACCCGGCGATCGAGGACGGCGGCGGAGCACGGGCGGACGGATCCAGGCACGGGGACGGCGAGGGCGTCATGGGGGCCTCCTTCGTCGGACACGAGCGGAATCAAAGCGATCATGGCGGGTCTCCTTCGATGTCCTCAGCTTCTTTATCGGAACGGCAGATCGAGAACAATCAAAGATCACGTGAACTGCTTGACTGCTCCCCGTAGTATAATCCGGTCGTGACCTCCAAAGAACGCATGCTCCGCGCCCTGGCCCGGGAGAAGCCCGACCGCCTGCCGGTCACCGTCCACCAGTGGCAGAAGTACCACCTCGACACGTTCCTCGGCGGCATCGACGACCTCGAGGCCTTCCGCATGTTCGGGCTGGACGCGTCGATCCAGTATTTCCAGGACATGGGCCAGTTCTGGCTCACGGACGCCGACTTCACCAAGTTCTCGACGCCCGAGTGGCGGGACGAGGCGGAGGTCCTCAGCGCCGACCCCGACCACCGGGTCGTCCACGCACACCATCACCACGCCGGGCGGGACACTGACCTACAAGACCGAGGGCAACCGGATGACGACCTGGATCTCCGAGTACCTGATCAAGCACGACGACGACATCCGGCTCATCGAGAAGTACATGCCCGTGCCGCGGCTCGACCCGGCCCCGGTCGGCCGGGCCTACGACGCGGTCGGCGACGCCGGCATCCTGCGCGGCTTCGTCTGGGGCGACCAGGCCGGCTGCTGGCAGCACGCCGCCTGCCTCATCGACGTCCAGGAGCTCATCCTGCGCACGTTCGACGATCCCGACTGGGTCCACGAGCTGCTGCGCATCCTGCTCGAGAAGAAGCTGCGGTTCATCGAGTCGATGAAGGGGGCCCGCTTCGACCTCATCGAGACGGGCGGCGGGGCGGCCTCGTCGACGCTCATCTCCCCCGCCCTGCACGCGGAGTTCTGCCTGCCCTACGACCGGAAGATGCACGACGCCCTGCACGCGCTCGGCTTCAAGATCGTCTACCACACCTGCGGCGGGACGATGGGCATCGAGGAGCACATCGTCGCCAACGGCTGCGACGCCTCGGAGACCCTGGCCCCGACCTCGATCGGCGGCAACCAGGAGCCGTGGGAGTTCAAGGCCAAGATCGGCGGGCGCCTGGCCCTCATCGGCGGGCTCGACCAGTTCAACGTCCTGACCGAGGGCTCGCCGGAGACGATCCGGGCCAAGGTCCAGGAGCTGTTCGAGAAGGTCGGCGGCGACGGCGGCTACATCCTGTCCTGCTGCGACCACTTCTTCGAGACGCCGCCGGAGAACCTCCGCGTCTACGCCGAGGCCGCCCGCGCCTGCGTCTATTAGCGTCAGTACCCGCCGAACTCCCGGACCGTCTCGTAGAGGGCGAAGACGTTCTCGACCTTCGTCTCCGGCAGCAGGTAGTCGTGGCTCGGCGAGGCGATGTAGCCGCCGCCCGGCTTCATGACCTCGAGGACCTCGCGCGTCTTCGTCCCGGACGAGGTCCGGCGTGCCCTCGATGAGCAAGTGGTGCGTGTCGATGCAGCCGTTGAAGACGACGCGGCCGCCGAACGCGGCCTTGAGCTTGGCCGGGGCCATGTCCCGGGCGTCGGGCTGGAGGGCCTGGAGGGCGTCGATCCCGGCCTCGATCATGGCCGGGATGAGCGGGAAGAAGCCGCCGCAGCAGTGCATCATGACCTTGAGCCCGAAGTCGTGGCCCAGGTCGACCAGTCGGGCGAGGTGGGGCAGGAAGAAGCGGCGGAAGAGGGCCTCGCCGACGACGGGGCCGTTCTGGGTGCCGAAATCGTTGCCGATGAAGAAGATGTCGATGGCGTCGGCCGCCGCGTCGAAGATGCGCAGGCTCACCTGGAAGTAGTAGTCGACCAGATGCGCCGGAGCAGGGCGTCGACGACGGCCGGGTTCTCGACCATGCGCGACCATGAAGTTCTCCATGCCCAGCAGGTCGATGGCGTCGTGCTAGAAGGGCGACCAGTCGCCGCCGAGGATGGCGTACCGGCCGCCCCAGGCCAGGGCCTCGTCGCGGATGCGCGAGACGTCCATCCAGGCCGGGTCGGGCCAGGGGTAGCGTTCGATGTCGGCGACCGTCCGCGCCTCGGCCAGCGGGTGGTCGAGCGGGCTGGCCGTAGCCGTAGCCGGTCCGCTCGACGCCGAACGGCGTGCGGGCGGTGGCCTCGGGGTGGGAGAAAGACGAGTCCGGGCTGAATTCGGGGGGCCCGGCGTACTTGGCGTAGACCCGGCGGAAATCGTCGCCGACGAAGAGCGAGAGCTCTTCATCGGTCGCGAGGCCCGCCCGGGCCTTGGCCAGGGCCTTCCATTCGGGCGAGGCGCCGAGCCAGGCGGGGACGCGGTCGGGGATCTCGCCGGCGAAGACGGCCAGGACGCGCTCGCGGGACGTCATGCCCCGGATTCTACCATACTTCCTCCGCGGTCCCGAGGCTGGCCGGCTGGCCGGGCCTTTCGGCCTCATCGTCGAACAGAAAGACCGCCTCGATGGGCAGGCCGAAGATATTTGGCGATGTCGTGGGCCAGCCGCAAGCGAGGGATTGTACTTCCCCTTCTCCAGGAAGACGATGGTCTCGCGCCTGACCCCGACCGTCGGGCCAGCTCCTGCTGGGAGATGTCGGCCTTGGCCCTCAGCTCCTTGATGCGGTTATACATTTTTCATCCCGAAGAACTTCACGCCCAGCCAGCAGAGAAGAAAGACGACGGCCATGCCCAGGATCCCGGCCCCGATCAGGCTGTGCGCTGGGAGAGGTGGTCTTGTCGCTGATGTACATGACGAAGAGCCAGAGATAGATCGAGACGTAGTAGGCCAGCGAAGACGCCCTGGTCATGCATCCTCTTGGACAGCTCGTCCTCGGCCGGCTCGCCGCGGCGGTGGCTCCGGAGCCTCGAAGCGCCGAGGTAGACGGCGAAACCGACCAGGATGAAGCACGACGCCGGCCATCACGATCTCCCCGGTATTGCCGGCGATACGGCCTTTCAGGGCCCAGATGACCAAAGACGCCAGGATCAGGGCCCCGATGACGAAACTGATGATGGCGATTGGCG
>CAWEBD010000124.1:0-5111 GCA_963806435.1 uncultured Bacteroidota bacterium | reverse complement strand
ATACGCGTCGCCGAGCTGACAGTATAGTCCGACGTTGGTTGGGTCAGTGGTGAGCCTGTTGCGGATCAGTTCCTCGGCGCTCGTGTACTCCTTCAGATTCATGTAGGCGCGCCGGAGACCATCGAAGTAGACGAAGTTGGATGGGTTATTGTTGTAGAGCTGTTTATAAAAATCCAGAGCCTTGTCGAACTCGCCCGCCTGTTCGAGAGCCTGAGCAATCCTGAGCTTGTTCATCTCGTCGACAGACTGCGAATACGCAGTGCCAGCGAGCCCGATGCAAAGAATCGCAAAAATGAGGAGCTTCTTATTCACTTTTGAATTTAGTTTCGGGCATGCAGACTAACAATGAGGGATTAATTAATACCCTTGTCATAGATGGGAGTGGCAGAAGCCTGTCACACAAATACGGCGGTCGACGGTCCGCGCGTTATTGCCTAGGCCGACTTCAGTTTCTTAATCGCGCCCGGGATGTCTCCCGATCTGAAGACTGAAGTACCCGCGACAAGCACGTCCGCGCCCGCCTTGACCAGTTTGGACGCGTTTTCCGGAGCAACACCGCCGTCCACCTCGACGCGGACCGATTTCCCCTTGGGGATGAGAGCCTTGACTTCCGAGAGCCTCCGGAAGGCGCTATCGATGAACTTCTGGCCTCCGAAACCTGCATTCACAGACATGACGAGTATAAGGTCGACGTCGTTGATGATTTCCTTCAGCATTTCCGTAGGCGTCGATGGATTGATAGCGACCCCTGCCTTGATGCCGAGTTCCTTGATCGCGTTCACGGTCCTGTTTAGATGAACCACCGCCTCGTAATGAACGGTCAACGAGTCGGCGCCGGCCCTGACGAAATCCTCGAGGAACACATCCGGATTGTCTATCATGAGATGGACATCGAGAAACAGATTTGTCATCTTGTTCACGGCGGAAACCAGAAGCGGACCGAAGGTGATGTTAGGGACGAAGTGCCCGTCCATCACATCTACGTGGATCCAATCGGCACCGCTCTTATCGGCGAGCCGGACATCTTCCTGAAGCCTCGTAAAATCCGCAGCCAGAATCGAAGGGGCTACTAATGGCATCAGTTCTCCGGACCCTGGGTTTGAGAAGCGATGGAAGACACGAAAAGATTCACCGCCGTTCCCTTCGGGACGATATCCTTGGCCCGTGGATATTGCTCAAGCACCGTGTTCGGGACAAGCTTCTTGCTCGGTTGAAAACTTATTTTTCCTAGTACCAGATTGGCATTAAGTATTAGCCTTTGTGCTTCCGAGAGAGGGCGCCCTACCAGGTTGGGCACGGAGACTTCCCCCGCCTCGACGGGCCCCGACGAAACAACCATGGAGATTGCGGAGCCGGTCGTGACTTTGCTGCCCGGTTGAATGGATTGCGACATCACGACATTCTGCGGAAACTCGGTCGAGGAATCCGCGGTGACGGTTCCGAGCCGGAAGCCGATCCGCTCGAGCATAAACTGAGCCTCGCGCTGGGAATGCCCGACTAGGTTCGGCACCTGGACTTTCTCAGAACCGCCGCTGAGAATCATATAGATCCGTCTCCCGTGTTTCACGACGGAGCCGGCTTCGGGGTTCTGAGCCAGAATGGTATTCGGGGGAAGTTTGCTCGATTTGCTCCCTCCGACCTCGAATTGCAACCCTGCTGTGTCCAGCACCGCCCTCCCGTCAGAAGAGTCCATCCCTACGACATCCGGAACGGTGACTGTCCCACCGTCATGGACGTACCATGGCATCACGACCCAATTCATCAGGATAAAGAAACCGATCAGGATCCCGCACGATAAATAGAACTTCTTCGCGAGTCGCGACAAGAGTATTTTCGACAAAAGGCTACGGTTGCTGCTCATTCGTATTCAGAATCTATTCATTGAAGGAATGAATTTCAAGATTTGTCGAGATTTGTAAATAGGCTATTTTGATCTTGAAAAGTCACAGAGGGCATAAAGAATTATTCTCATTATTCTTTTCCATTCCGATGTTTGCGTCTTACCGAGAAAATAAGCCGCTTGTGAGTAAAGCGAATCCTGAATCGGTATGGCACTATTCAAAGTAGCCCAGTACCCGAGATTTCGGAATGGATTGGGAGGGCCGGCTATCTTCCCCGGAGATACTCCAGCAAGATGCTTCCGAGGGCGATTGAGAGGAGTTTGGCATCTTTCTTATCAGCCCGCGAAGGTATGAGTATTGGGACTTTGGCGCCGACTATCACATGGGCAAGTCTCAGGTTTGCGAAGTATGTCGTGCTCTTGGCAAGGCTGTTCGCCGATTCGATATTTGCCGCGACGAGGATTTCCGCCCTACCCGCAACCGCGGACTTGATCCCCTTCTCTTCGGCGGCTTCAATTGACAGAGCGTTGTCGAGCGCGAGGGGACCATCGACGACACAGCCCTTGATCTGCCCTCGATCGTTCATCTTCGACAGGGCCGCGGCATCTATTGTCGATTGAAGGTTTGGCAGGACGAATTCCGTAGCGGAAAGGATCGCCACTTTCGGATTGGGGTTCCCCAGCGCGTGCGCCACCTCCGCCGCATTATTTATCAGTTCCACCTTGTTCTTCAGGTCGGGGGCCAGCGTCATCCCGCCGTCGGTTATCATTATCAACTGATCATCGGGTCGTGAAGGATATTCGAGCACGAAGATATCTGTGAGGAGCCTTCCGGTCTTCAACCCGCTTTCCTCGGCCAGAACGGCTTTCATCATCGTGGAGGTATCGACGCCCCCCTTCATCAGGATGTCGGCCTCACCTTTCTTGACCGACTCCACCCCCATCGCCAGCGCCTTGCCGACACTCTCGCTTCTTGCGACAGTTATTCCCGCAAGCCGGTCTTTTGGTAGTGAGGACAGTCCATCTTTTATAATCTTCTCGTCGCCGAACAGTATGAATCTTGTCTTTAAAACGGAACATGCTTCGGCTATCGCGGAAAATGTCTCGGCATTGTTCGGATAGATGACGGCAACGGTTTTGCGCGGCAGCGCAATCGCGGATTGGAGCAGCTCGTCAAAATTGTGTATGCGATTCTTGCTCATTCAATACTCCATAATTTCTTCTTCACCCCGAAGTACCCTCAACGCTCCGAGAGCCAGGCTCTTCATTTCGTCCTCACCGGGGAACACATGTACCGGCGCGATGAACCGCACTCTTTCCTCTATCCATTTTACGAGTCTCTTCGACCCGGCCAGCCCGCCGGTCAGTACTATGCCGTCGAGCTCTCCCTTCAAGACCGTAGCCATTGCACCGATCTCTTTCGAAATCTGATATGCCATCGCCTCGTATATTTCACGGGCTCCGTCGTCTCCTTTTGCTATCCGATCTTCCACTTCCCGCGCTGAGTTGGTGCCGAGGTAAGCGGTCAACCCGCCCTTCCCCATAACCATCTTCCTGACTTCCTGCTCAGAAAAATCCCCCGAGAAACAAATCCCGATTAGTTGTTGAAGTGGTAATCCTCCACTCCTTTCAGGAGTAAAAGGCCCGTCACTCGACGCATCATTGGCGTCTATAATCTTCCCTCGCTTCACGGGGGCTACCGATATCCCTCCTCCGAGGTGTGCCACGACGAAGTTAGTCTCGGACACACCTTTTCCGATTTTCGATGCGGCAAGCCGCGAAACCGAGTGAATATTCAACGCGTGTGAAAGGCTCCTCCGCGTGATAAGAGGATGCCCCGAATACCTGGCAAGCACCTCGAACTCATCGACGGAAACCGGGTCAACAACAAACGCGGGACAGTCGTACTCATCGGCGAGAGTTTTGGCGATCGCGCACCCAAGGTTAGATACATGCTCGCCCTGCAGGTTCGCGTGCGCGTCGGCGATCATCCTGTCGTTCACCCTATAAGTCCCACCGGCGAGAGATCTGAACAAACCACCGACCCCCACGACAGCAGAAGGCGGCTGCTCAAGCTCGCTCAGCCAATTAGAGGCGATGCTCGAACGAAAACCGAACTGTTCCCAGATATTCCCGAACCTGTCAAGTTCATCCGGCTTGTGTTGGATTGTTGCGGAGGCAATCTGTTCGGTGTCGCAGAAAAAGGACAACTTCGTCGAAGTCGAGCCCGTATTCACGACAAGGACGAAATGGTTCTTATCCAACTCCCGCATACTTATTTACTCCTTGGACATGAGCGCATACAATATCTCCAATCACAGCCCGGGAGGACTGGCCCCCCTTTGTGCAGAGCGATAGTACGACAAAATCAGATATCTATATCAGAAAGAGGTCGTAACGTTTATACGGTGCAGTCCGCCGATCCTCGCTCCCCAGGAAGAGTACGAATAGTCAAAACCGTAGCCGAAGAACTGGAGGCCCATGCCGAACGACAGGCCCTCTATACCCGAGCTCAAGCCGATCTTCATTTGCTGGTGCTGAAAATTGTTGTAGCCGATGCGGACATGAAAATTATCCGAGAGAAGGAACTCTCCACCGATCACGAACGACCGCAGCCTGTCGGTGAAATTTAGACCCGGATCCCCCAACCTCTGGAAGGCAAAATTCAAGATCAGCGGTAGATGCTCGAGCTGTTTTGAAAATCCCAGCCTGACGTCGAACGGGAGCGGCTCCTTCAAGCCGTCGTAGGAGCTCAGCTGCTGACCTGCATTTACGACCGAGAAGCCGACGCCCATGAGGTTATCAGGGAAATCATAATACAACCCGAAGTCCATGGCGATCGCGGAAGAGTTGTACGTGTCTATGGCAGAGTATATTCCCTTCAGGTTCACGCCGTAGCTGAAATCCTTCGCGAGATAATTCGCATAGTTGAGTGTCAGGACAGCGTCGCCGGCGCTGAATGTCCCATACTGGTTGCCCGCGTCATCAGTCTTCGGGAAGGAACCGTAGTTAAGGTAGCCGACGCCCACACCGAAATATCCTGCCTTCGGAAGCTGGAACGTCGAGAATACGTAGCCGGCATTTATATCGAGGACATGTTTGAGAAAGCCGAACGTAACGGCGCGGTCCTTGGAGGAAACCGACAGTGCGGGATTGTAGTAGAACGCACTCGGATCATCGGTCCGGGCCAGCGCACTCCCGGCAAGCGAAGCTTCCCTGGCGCTCGCGTCCAGATCAAGGAACTGATAGACACTCTGCCCATAAGTACCGA
>CAWEBD010000123.1:0-24341 GCA_963806435.1 uncultured Bacteroidota bacterium | reverse complement strand
GCAACTCGCGCACCGACACCTATCCGGCCATCACCGTCAAGGGCAACCGCCACGCCACCCAGCACGAGGCCTCCGTCTCGCAGGTCTCCGAGGACATGCTCTTCTACATGCAGCAGCGCGGCCTCAACGAAGGCCAGGCGATGTCGCTCGCCGTCAACGGCTTCATCAACGACCTCGTCCGCGAGTTCCCGATGGAATACTCCGTCGAACTCAAACGCCTCATCGACCTGGAAATGGAAGGCAGCGTCGGCTGATTGCGGCACTTCCATGATGGGTCCGATAGGACTCATCTGACCCATGAGTCTTACTCATCACTTCATCCCCATGACCGCCACCGCCCCGCAAACCCCCGCCATCTTTCCCGCCTGGTTCGCCGCCCGCCAGCAGGACGCCTGGGAACGCTACCTCGCCACTCCCGCGCCGAAACGCGGCGATGAAACGTGGCGTTTCTCCAACCTCAAACAGCTCGATTTCGCCGGCTTCGTCAAGGAGCGCCGGCGGCTCGGCCGCCGCCGATCTGCATCGCCCGCTCGACCGGCCTCGAATCCACCGCCGCGAAGTTCGTCTTCGTCGAACGACGAGCTCGATCCATGCCGAATCCCATCTCCCCGCAGGGGTGATCTGCCTGCCGCTCGCCGAGGCGCTGGTCTCCCACGGCGATCTGGTCGCCGCAGCATTTCATGAAACAGGAAACCCGGCTCGGTTCCGCCAAATTCGCCGCGCTGCACGAGGCCTCCGTTTCCAACGGCCTGTTCATCCACACCGGCGACAACGTGGAAATCGAAGGCACCATCGAAGTCCATCACTGGATCTCCGGCGCCAACACCGTCATCTTCCCGCACACGCTGGTCGTCACCGGAACCAGCTCGAAAGTCCGCGTGATCGACATCTTCCGCTCCGCGGACGACATCAGCCCCGGCCTCGCCATCGCCTTCAACGACCTCTCCGCCGGGCCGGACTCGCAAGCTCGACTACGTCGCCATCCAGGCGTTCAACGAAGTCACGCGCATCATCCAGATCAACGAGACCTCGACCGCCCGCGACGCCGTCCGCCAAGGGCTTCATCCTCAACACCGGCGCCTCCTGGGCCCGCAACGAATCGCCTGTCCCGCCTCGAAGGCGCGGGCTCGCGCTCGGACATGCTCTCGGTCTCCATCCCCGCCCGCGAGCAGGAATACGACCAGCGCACCTTCCAGCACCACGTTTCCGAAGGCGCCTACTCGGATCTGCTCTACAAGAACTCGCTCTACGATAACTCGAAGACCATCTTCTCCGGCCTCATCTTCGTGGACAAGGACGCGCACCACACCGACGCCTATCAGACCTGCCGCAACCTGCTGATGAGCGACACCTGCGAGGCCAACTCCATGCCCGGCCTGGAAATCAACGCCGACCAGGTGAAATGCTCGCACGGCAGCACCTCCTCGCAGATCCACGATGAGGAAATCTTCTATCTCCGCGCCCGCGGCATCGATCCCGTCAGCGCCCGCCAGCTCATCGCCCGCGGCTTCTCCGTGCGATGTCGTCGAACGCCTCGGCGACGAAGCGACCGAAGCGCTCGTCCTCCGCTTCATCGACGACAAATTCGCCCACATCGCCACCGGCGGCGCGTGACGGAAGAAGTAATCAGTAATCAGTAATCAGTAATCAGTGATCAGAGGTCGGTAATCAGTGATTGTTCGACGTGATGTCACCGCGTCATTGCGGTGAGATTGATGAGAGGTTGATGTGCGATTGGACGGTTGACATCTTGTTCGGTGTCTTCATCGTTTTGATCTCTCATGCGATTGTTGAACTCTTGATGCCGCGATAAGGAGACCTGACAACGACAGAAAACAGATCCATGAGGTTGCTAATGGGATAAAAACGAATTCGAGTACGCTTACTTTGGAGCCTGCAAATTTAGCAACCGCAAGCAAAGCGAGCACAAATACAGGCGCGACAATCGGAGACCACTTCATGAGGCGCCTGAAAACACCATCGCTGTCCAACCGAATAAGGGTCGTCCACGAGATTGTTTGCACCACCAGCCACACTAATGATCCGATGGCTATCAGTCCAATCTTTGGCAACGAGTCGATCATTTTATTCACCGAACAGTGGTGCTCGCGCACCGCGCCCTACCGATTACTGATTACTGATTACTCATCACCGATTACCAGTCACCGGTTGCCCGGTTTCCACTTGATGTTGCAGCCGCTGCTCGGGTAGGGCCGGGCCAGCGGCTGCTCGCCGGCGAGCATGCGGCGCACGGCCTCGCGCAGGTCGCCGCCGTGGGCGTGCCGGCCGCTGCGGGGGCGGGAATCGTCGAACTGGCCGGTGTAGAACAATGCGGCCCGCCCGTCGACCAGGAAGAAATCCGGCGTGCAGGCCGCGCCGTAGGCTTTGGCCACCTCCTGCGATTCATCCATCAGATAGGGGAAATCCCAGCGGTGGTTGGCGGCAGAACGCCTTCATCGGCTCGGGTCCGTCCTGCGGGTAGCGGTCGGTGTCGTTCGAATTGATCGCCACCGTGCCGACGCCTGAGCAGGGCGATTTCCCGGGCCAGATCGCCGAGCGCATCGGCCAGGTGGATGACAAACGGGCAATGGTTGCAGGCGAAGACCACCAGCAGGCCGTTCGCTCCGGCGACATCCGGCGCGCGAATGGATGGCGCCATGGGCGTCCGGCAACGAGAAATCCGGCGCGCGGATCCCCCGGGTGCAGGCGAAAGGTGGACTGAACTTCTGACATGGCGGCAATCTATCACGAATCCTGCGGTCCGCCCAAGGGATCTCCAAACGCGAATTTGCGCCGATGTTCCGCGTGGCGTGCTGATTTTCCGCCTTGGACAGCGGGGCGATTCCGGGCGCATGCTGGCGTGGCCATGTCAGGACACCCTTTCGCCGGCGGAACTGCTCCGCTACTCGCGCCACCTGCTGATTCCGGCGGTCGGCGTGGCCGGGCAATTGCGGCTGAAAAACGCCTCGGTGCTGCTCATCGGCACCGGCGCGCTCGGCTCGCCCGCCGCGCTGTATCTGGCCGCCGCCGGGGTCGGCCGGCTCGGCTCTGGTCGACCCCGATGTGGTGGATGCCTCCAACCTCCAGCGCCAGATCCTCCACGGCGAATCATGGGTCGGCAAACCGAAACTCGACAAGCGCCGCCGCCCGCCTGCGCGAGGTCAACCCGCACGTCCGAGGTCGAGCTGCATCCGGTCCGCTTCACGCCGGACAACGCGATGGAAATCGCCGGCTCCTACGACGTGCTGGTCGATGGCTCCGACAATTTTCCGACGCGCTTTCTCACCAACGACACGCGCGTTTTTCCTGGGCAAGCCGCTGGTTTACGGGGCGATCCACCGCTTCGAAGGCCAGACCGGGGTGTTCGCGCCGCATCTGGGCGGGCCGTGTTACCGCTGCCTGCTGCCGGAGATGCCCGCGCCCGGCAGCGTGCCGTCGTGCCAGGAAGCCGGGGTGCTCGGCGTGCTGCCCGGCATCATCGGTTCGATCCAGGCGATGGAAACCCTCAAGCTGATCCTCGGAATCGGCACCGTGCCGCTCGGCAAGCTCACCGTTTACGACGCCCTGCAAAGCTCCTTCCGCACGCTCAAGCTCAACCGCGATCCGCACTGCCGCCTGTGCGGCGATCACCCGGAAATCCACGGCGTTTCCAATCCGGAAACCACCGCCTCCGCCACCTGCGATTTCATCCCAACAACCATGGACTCCATCACCACCACCGAACTCCGCACCCTGCTAACGGAAATTTCACCAGGCCTGCTCATCGATGTGCGCGAACCGGACGAACACGCCATCGCCCGCATCGAGGGCGCACGGCTGATTCCGCTGAAAACCCTGCCGGAGCAGTTCGGAACGCCTGCCGCGGGACCGCGAAATCCACGTCCACTGCAAGTCCGGCATGCGCTCCGCCAAAGCCGTGGAGTGTTGCTCAACCACGGCTTCACCCGCGTCAACAACGTCACCGGCGGCATCGACGCCTGGCTGGCCGAGGAACGGTAAATCGGCGCGGGTTGACGGAAAGGCTTGGATTTCCGGCCTGTGCCGGATAGGTTGGTTTCCGAACGCGGGGATCGTTTCGGCAAAAGGCCGACCCGGAAACCCGCCATCCTCATGATTTTCCGATGAACTCCAAAATTGATCTGGGCCAACTTGCCAGTCGTGAAAGCGAGCAGGTGGAGTGGAAAAGGAATGTCGCCGATATCGACAATGTCCTGCGGACCATCACCGCCTTCGCGAATGATCTGCAGAGTCTTGGCGGCGGTTATGTCGTCTGTCGGCGCCGAGGAAACCAAGGATGAACACGGTTTTCCGCGGGTGGAATTCCCAGGCCTAACGTCGGCCAGGTTCAAGGAGATCGAGAACAAGGTCCTTGCCGATTGCAGGGCGAAGATCGACCCGGAAATCGTCCCGATTGTCGATGAGCTTCCCGGATCGGCGCCAGGGCAGCGGGTGCTCGTTTTCATCGTGCCTGCCAGTGGCAGCGCCCATTGTTACCGGGCGTCCGGCAAAGACGCCTCCACTTATTATGTCCGGGTCAGCCGCGAGACGATTGAGGCGAGAAATGGAGTGTTAAGGGAACTGCTGGTTCGCAAGGGGGCGCAGGAACCGTCGGGATCGCGGCCCAATCCGCATGCCACGCTGGCGGATATCGACCTCCTGGCCTTTCGGGAGGTCTTGCAGCAAACCGGCAACTGGAACCCCTCCATGGGGGTCGATGACTACTTCGATGAAAAAATGCGGCTCTCGGCCCTGGTGCCCTCGCTGGGAGCGCGCAGGATGTTAGACCGGGAGATCCGCCCGAGGAACTTCGCGTTGATCCTGTTTGGCCGCGAACCCACACGGTTCTTTTCCGGGGGCTTACACCAAGGTTTCGTTCCATCCCGGCAAGGACCGACAGCGAACCCACCTCCGAACGCAAAGAAATTTTCGGCTCGGTGGTGGAACAGGCCAAGGTCGCCCTCGACTTGCTCCGAACCCATTCGTCCACCGCTTTTGACAAGGAATCCCCCGTGCCCAATGCGCCTAAACATCCCGAGAGCGCATTGCAGGAAGCGGTGGTCAATGCTATCGCCTACCGCGACTGACCAACTGGACACGCCCACCAACATCACCATCTTCGCCAACCGGATTGAAATCCGTTCCCCCGGCGGGCTTCCCCGCACAGTCGATCCAGGAGGTTTATCGCCGGCACCGCCTTCGCCTTCCTGGCGCAATCAGCGCTCGCCTGGTTCTTCAACAAACTCCAGTTCGGCGAAGTCCGAAGGGCAGGGAATACCCCAACCATCCTCCGCACCATGAAGCAACAGGGTTCTCCCGCCCCGGTGTCGAACTGGAAGATTCCGCCGTTACCTGCGTGCTCCCCGCCCATCCCCGCCACCACCCGGCCGGATGGCGCTGAGGCGCTGAATATCATGTTCTTCCCGCCATGCCGGAGGCATTGACCGGTCACGCAACGATCCGGGTGAGGTGGTGGTTTGCCAGTTGGTGTTGGCTGCCGGAGGGCGGGCGTCTCGCTCATTACTGTCAGTTAGCAGGAGGTCAGGCGTCCTCTGGCCTTCGTAGCGATCATGAACCCGTGGGCATCCTCCGCGTCTTGCTCCGCGACCTCCGCGTTTCGGTTTTCTTACTCTTGATGAGGGGGCATGGCGGTTGAAAACCGCCGCCACATTCCAAAGGACAAAGGGATAAAGAATCAAAGGAAAAATCAGCGTTTCCGGCGGATCAGCAGCATCCCGCTCGCGAACATCGCCAGGACGACCGACGTTGGTTCAGGGACACTGGCGACACGGAACCCGATGTTGAAGTTCTCGAGGGACGGGACGTTGCTGTAGCGGAACGACGACTGCAGGTCAGTCGGCCGACGTCGTACCCAGGAGCCCCCGCGCAGCCCGCGGGACGAGCCGGAAATGACGGCGTCGTTCCATTCCCAAACATTGCCGCCTTGGTCGAACGTGCCGTAGGAACTCGGGTCGCCGCTGTAGCTGCCCACGTCGGTGCTGTGGCCCACGCTCCGCTGTAATTCGCGTCCGCCGTGGTGATCGTGTTCTGGCCGTTCGGATAGAGCGAGTAGGTCGAGGTGCCGCCGTTGTAATACGCCGCCTTATACCACTCGTTCTCGCTGGGAATGTAAACCTGTGGCACCCGGATTCACCGTGACGATGCCGCTGGTCTGGCCGCTGATGAGCGTGTATGCCCCCGTTTCGGTGCTGCCGCTGCCCTGGCCATTGCCCAGCCAGTTGGTGAAGCGCGCCGCATCGAACCACGAGACATAAACCACCGGCCGGTTCTCAAGGCCGCTCGTCACGCTGTAGGTGTAGCTGCCGGCACTGCCGCTTTGGGTGATGCCGTAGGCGCCATGCTCGCATTGTAGATCCCGTAGCTGTTGGAGCCGCCCTTGGCATTGAGGAACTCCGCATACTGGGCGTTGGTCACCTCGTATTTCCCGATGTTGTAGGCGTAACCCACCGACGCCGTAGCCGGTGGATGGGATCCGCCGCATTGCCGGCGTTGCCGACGGGCACCCAGGCGATGTTGACCACGGCCAAGGCCGGAGTGACGAGCGAAACACCGGCCAGAACGGCCAGTCCGAGGGCTTGAATCGTGCGGTTGTGTTTCATATTTTGAAAAACATGTTCGGGGATGCGACAAAAAATACGCGGACCCGTCGAGCATTTTTCGAAGAATCTCATTCGCAGTTCCTGGCGGACGGGCGGGAAATCGGCCGTCTCGGCCGTGAGGGAAAACAGGCGTCTTTGGCATTCGTAGCCCTTGCCAACCGTAGCCCTCACGAAGAATGGTGGTGGCGAAGAAGGCTCGCCTGTTATGCCGGGGAATCGCGCCTGAACAGCGACTCATCTCCCTCGCCGCGGCCGGGAATGTCCCATACGGTTCGTCTCACACGAGGACTGGAATCCTGCCTGTCATGGCCGACGGGCTTCCAGCCTGTCGTTTCATTGGCGGACAGGCGGGACGCGCTGTCTGCCCTCACAGGCTGGAAGCCTGTTCTCCAATCAACAAGCGCGATCCGGGCAGTATTGGGCGTCTCGCTTGATCACGGGTGAGTCGTGCCAGCAGCATGAAGGGATGCGGCCGGGCAGTTACTCCTTGCCGGATTCCTTGGGTTTGGGGCGCGGCGGGGGATCGGTTGGGCGGGCGGGTAGTAGATCACGGCGCTGGCGTTGGGGCCGGATTTGGGGGCGGTCGGGGCGGTGGCGCGGAATTCCCCTTCCTCTCGGGCATGGCCAGCATGTCGGGCATCCGGAAGCCGTCGTCGGCAGCGCCGGGAACGAGTCCGGAGAATTTCCATTTTCAGAAGTTAGAGGAAGAAAACCAGCGCCTCAAGCGGGCCGTTGAGGAGCTTTCCATCCTGAACGAACTTGCGGCTGCTATCGGGGCTGTCAACAATTCGGAAGAGGTAATCAGGAAAATCATAAGCCGCTCCCTGCGCGCGGTGGGTGCCGAGCAGGGCGTGATAACCCTGGTAGACGAACAGCCGAACCAGCCGATGAAAACACTCATTAGGACGCAGGTGAGTTCGTCGGACCACAGCCAGTTTCATTTCAACCAGGCCCTGCTCGGGTGGATCATCCTGAATAAGAAACCCCTGTTGGTAAATCAGCCCGGGAGCGATGAGAGATTCAAGGGAGTGACCTGGGATAGCTCCGTGCGCTCGGTTCTTTGTGTCCCGATGTTGACGCGGTCGGCACTCAAGGGCGTTCTGACCGTCTACAACAAGAAGGGGGGAAAGGATTTCACGGAAGACGATCAACGCCTGCTCGCGATTATCGCGGCGCAGTCCGCACAGGTCGTGGAGAATGCGAGGCTGTATGAAGAGGAACGATCGCTCATCAAGATGCAGGAGGAATTCAGACTCGCCTCACAAATACAGACCGACCTACTTCCCAAGGAATTTCCAAAACCGACCGGCTACGATATTGCCGGAGCGACATTCCCGGCGAGGACAATCGGAGGCGACTATTTTGACTTCATTCCCATCGACGATCAAAAACTTGCCGTATGCCTGGGTGATGTCTCCGGGAAAGGACTCCCCGCGGCGCTTCTCATGGCAAATCTACAGGCATCTCTCAGGAGCCAGACTCACAACGGGAATTCTGTCAGGGAATGTATCTCCAGGTGTAACCGGCAGCTTTACCAAAGCACCAGCCCCGAAAAATTCGCGACGCTTTTCTACGGCATCCTCGACATACAGAAACACACGCTGACGTATTGCAATGCGGGTCACGAGCCGCCATTTCTGATGACGGCCTCCGGAGAGACGGCGCGTTTCACTGAAGGGGGGACAATGATCGGAATAATGGACTCTTTTCCGTTCCAGGAAGCCTCCGTCCCGCTCGCGCCGGGCGATACGCTCGTGGTTTACTCCGACGGCGTCTCGGAGGCGATGAACGGCGACATGGAACAGTTCGGCGAGGCCAGGATCATCGCGTTCCTGAAAGAGAATTCGGTCAAAGGTGCCGGAGAGCTTATCGATCGCCTGGTAAAGGGGGTCCGTGCTCATGCAGGGAGCGCACCGCAATACGACGATATAACCGTTCTGGTCGTGAAACGAGATCCGGCATAACCTGGCATTGTGAATTGACGCAGCTCAGAAGCGGTGTCTGTTACCAACGATTTCCGTGGCTGATCTGACATCAGCAAAAGTGTTTTTGAAAATGGTCAGAAGGAGTCAATTTCATGGTCGGTAAAACTATATCTCATTACAAGATCCTTGAAAAGCTTGGAGAGGGAGGCATGGGGGTCGTGTATAAAGCGGAGGATTCCAAGCTTAAACGGGAAGTGGCAATCAAGTTTCTGCCGCACCATATCTCTTCCAGTCAGGAGGAGCGAAAGAGATTTGAAGTAGAGGCGCAAGCCGCGGCTGCACTCAATCACCCCAATATCGCGACGATACACGCTATCGAAGAGGAAGGCGAAGACGTATTCATCGTAATGGAGTACATCGACGGACCGGAGTTGGGGGAGAGGATCAAAACGGGGCCTTTTAGCCTGGACGAATCCTTCCGAATAATCGAACAAATTGCGGCTGGACTGCAGGCGGCGCATCAGAAGGGGATAGTACACCGCGATATAAAAAGTGGCAACGTCATGCTCACGAAAAGCGGCCAGGTCAAGATCATGGACTTCGGCCTCGCGAAAGTGAAATGGAGCGTGCTCGTCACAAGAGAAGGGACGACCGTGGGCACCGCGGCATACATGTCACCCGAACAGGCACGCGGCGATAAGGTTGACCACCGATCCGATCTTTGGTCCATGGGCGTAATATTCTACCAGATGCTCGCAGGTAGGCTTCCTTTCAAGGGCGATTTTGAGCAGGCGGTGATGTATTCGATAATGAACGAAGATGTGGAGCCGATCGCGGGAGTAAGGTCTGATCTTCCTTCCGGAGTAGACGATCTGGTCAGGAAAATATTATCGAAGGAACCGATTCACAGGTACCAGGACGCTTCCGAATTCCTCTCGGACCTGCGGGCCTTGAAGGGACAGGGCGCCGCCAAACGCGATGAGGACGGGGAGAAGAGAATCGCCGTCCTCCCTTTTGAGAACATTAGCCCGGACAATGAGACGGACTACTTCGCCGAAGGGCTCGCAGAGGAACTTATCATCAACTTGTCGAGGATAAAGAATGTCAGTGTTGTCGCCAGGACGAGCTCAATGCAGTATAAAGGGACAAAGAAGGATATCAAGACAATTGGCAGGGAACTGAGGTCGGGATATATCATGGAAGGGAGTGTACGGAAATTCAAAGATGACCTGCGAATATCCGTCCAGTTGATCGATGTCGCAAGCGGTACCCAGTTGTGGGGGGAAACTTATAAAGGCAAGCTGGCGGACGTGTTTGATATACAAGAACAGGTTTCGAGGGAGATTGTCGACGCGCTCAGGGTGAAATTGTCGCCCACAGAAAAAGTCGTTCTTGAAAAACGGTCAACTGTCAGTGCGGACGCGTTCGACCTGTACCTGCGAGGGCGGGATTTTCTATACCGGATGTCGAAAAATAACATCCAATTTGCCATCCAGTTATTCCAGAAAGCAACGGAGCTCGATACCCGCTACGCATCGGCCTATGCCGGCCTTGGTGAAGCTTACGCTTATTTCTACCAGTTCTTCGAGAGGAAGACGGCGTGGCTCGACAAGGCGATCGAGTCGGGACTCAAAGCGTTGATGTACGATTCGACGCTTTCGGAAGCTTATGCGGCCCTTGCTCTCGCGTACTACAACAAAAAGTCGCTGGATGAAGCCAATACCGCCGGACAGAAGGCGATCGAGCTTGATCCGAATAACGTTGCGGGCTACTGGATACTCGGAAGGATATTTCACAGCACGGACAGAGACCGCGAGGCGGTGGATCTATTCAAGAAGGTAGTCGCGTTGAATCCGGACTTCTACACGGCGTACACCGATCTTCGGATGTGCTACGAACGTTTGGGTGAGAAGGAAATGCTTGATGACATAATGAAACAGAGTCTCGCGGTTTATCCGCGCTATCTTTCTCAGCATCCGGATGACGCACGGGCAAGAATCTTTTACGCCACGCTTCTCGCCGAGCTCAAAAGGGTCGATGAAGCGAAAAACCAGGGGAGAATGGCGCTTGAGCTGAGTCCCAATGACACACTGATGTTGTATAACGGTGCGTGTCTCTACGCCCGTCTTGGAGAATCCAAACTCGCGATTGAATCGCTGCGGAAAGCGCTGGCAGAGGGTTGGGAAAACTACGAATGGATGAAACGAGATAGCGATCTGGATAGCATCCGAAATGATCCGGAATTCATTGCGTTGATCGGTGATAAATGATTCCGCAGGCGCGTGAGTAAATTCATAACCGATAGACTTTAGAGGAGCCCCTGGGCAGTATAGACTGCCGGGCTAATCGGAAATTTGTCCGGCTTCTCCAAAAGTATGTGCAGGCTCCGAACGAGAGATGAACATCCGATATATACCGAATATTTGAGGCAACGGAAAAAATGATCGGTTCGACAATCAGTCACTATAGGATTCTTGCAAAACTCGGCGAAGGCGGGATGGGTGTCGTGTACAAAGCGGAAGACACCAAACTCGACAGGACCGTAGCGCTGAAGTTTCTCCCATCGTCGGCGCTGTCCAGCGAAGAGGATAAGAACCGGTTTGTGCGCGAGGCAAAGTCAGCGGCCGCGCTCAGTCATCCGAACATCGCTCATATCTACGAAATCGATGAGGTCGACGGGCAGATGTTCATCGCAATGGAGTTCATTGACGGCAAAACGCTCCAGGACATCGTTCAGGTTAACGGCGGTACACCCCTCCCGCTCAAAAAGGTCCTCGGCTACTCGGCTCAAATTGCCGAGGGGTTGCAGTCAGCGCACGACAAGGGAATAATCCACCGCGACATCAAAAGTGCAAACATAATGATCACCGCCAGGGACCAGGTGAAGATCATGGATTTCGGTCTGGCTAAGGTGGGGAGTGGAAAGACCGTTACCAAACTCGGGACGACCGTCGGGACCGCGGCATACATGTCTCCCGAACAGGCACGCGGAGAAGTCGTGGATCACCGCACCGACATCTGGTCCATGGGAGTCGTGATGTACGAGATGATCAGCGGGCGGCTTCCGTTCAAGAACGATTACGAGCAGGCGCTTGTCTACTCGATACTGAACGAAGAAGCAGAACCGCTTACTTCTCTCCGCACCGGTGTGCCGATGGCACTGGAAGGAATTGTGGCGAAGGCGATGGCTAAAGATGCGTCGATGCGTTATCAGCATGCGGACGAAATTCCGGCCGATCTGAAGGCGGTGGAGGTGAAGACAAGCCCGACGACAAGAATGCCGAGTATGAGCGGAATTCCAGCTGCCGGACAGAGTCTTCGGCGCGGGAAGAGGTACGCCGTTTATTTCGCCGGGGTGGCGATCCTCGCTGTCGCCGCGCTCGCATGGTTCTATTTCAGCTACAACGCGGTCGGGACTGAGCAGGTCGTGCGCCTCGTAGTACCACTCCCCTCATCGCAGCAGATCGACCAGATCGACGCAGACAATGTCGCGCTCTCGCCGGATGGCAGGATGCTAGTTTACTCGGCCCAGGTCGGTGGAGTCGTCAAGTTGTATTTGAGAATGATGAACAGCTTCGACGCCGCGCCGATCGAGGGCACAACCGGCGGTACAGGCCCGTTCTTCTCGCCCGACGGCCAGTCGATTGGATTCTTTGCCGAGGGTAAGCTCAAGACGGTTCCGATTACCGGAGGAACTCCGCAGATTCTGTACGACACGCCCGCGCCGCGCGGCGCAAGCTGGGGAGACGACGGCAACATCGTCTTTTCTCCCACCTTCTCGTCCGGGCTGTTCAGTATTTCTTCCGCCGGAGGTCCCGCGAAAGTGCTGGCTAAACCGGACAGCCTCTTGCAGGAGCGTTCGTATAGATGGCCTCAGGTACTTCCCGGCGGAAAATGGGTGTTGTTCACCATTGGCGACAGAAGTAATCCGAATTTCTACGACAACGCAAGGCTGGCTGTCCTCTCTCTGGTCAATGGCGAACGCCATGTCCTGGGAGTTCGCGGAGATTTGGGATATTACGTGAACGGAGGTTATCTGATTGTCTGGAGGGACGGGAATCTCTACGCGGCAAAATTTGATTTGAATACCGCCGAGGTGACCTCACAACCGGTGCCTGCCCTGGCTAATGTTGGTGGTGACGTAGGAAGCGGGGCCAGTTACTTCACCGTTTCGAACACGGGCATATTGGCATTTCTGCCAGGAGGGCAAAGTCACGACATGAGACTTGTCAAGGTGGATCTGCAGGGGAACGTCGAACCGCTTCCTCTTCCTCCCGGCCCGTACACTTACCCCCGGGTCTCGCCGGACGGAAAGAAGATTTCCGTGACGGTTGGCCTGACGGACGGGAACAATGACGATATCTGGATCTACGACGGATCCACGGGAGCCTTCAACAGGTTTACATTCGATCAACGATCTTACTGCGGTTTATGGACACGCGACGGGAAGCGGATCATCTACAGCTCGGGCAGTCCCGGTTCCCAGAGTTTCTATTCCAAACTTGCTGACGGCAGTTCTTCCGCCCAGCTTATTTTCGCCGGGAACGGAAGAGGTCTGGGTGCGCCCGTCTCGGTGGCTCCAGATGACAAAGAGCTCACTTTCGATATACAGGGAGAAAGCACAGACTACGACATTTGGCTCCTGAAAATCGGCGACGGGGATTCGACGATCCCACTTTTCGACACGCCGGCCTTCGAGTCTACGGGCGAAATATCGCCTGACGGGAAGTGGCTCGCCTACGTTTCCAACCAATCGGGGCAGATGGAAGTTTACGTGACTTCTTTTCCAAGTCTGAAAGGTAAGTGGCAGATTTCAACCGGCGGCGGTGCTGGCCCAATATGGTCTCCCGACGGCCACGGACTGTATTATGAATCCACTAATAATACAGAAATGTTATTTGTCCCGGTCAGGACCACGCCTGATTTCTCGATCGGGAAACCGCGCGTATTGTTCGGGACCGCTCAGGCTTATAGTCCTAGCAATCCTACTGAGACTTTTGATATTTACCCGGACGGCAAGCATTTCATCGTTGTCGAGCAATCGGAAGAAGGTGCGGGCCCGGCGGCTATTAACGTGGTACTTAATTGGGCTAAAGAAGTGAAACAGAAATTCCTTGAGCAGAAATGACCGTTCAAACGAACCTATGCCGGATTACCTACTCTCAAAACCCGCAGGAGGTTAAGTGAGTGAATTAGTCGGGAAGACGATCCTTCATTACAAAGTCGTCGAGAAGCTCGGCGAAGGCGGGATGGGCGTCGTCTATTTGGCGGAGGACACGAAGCTTGGAAGAGCAGTTGCGCTGAAATTTCTCCCCGGGCACAGGGGTGTCGATGATCAGGACGAGGCAAGGTTCGTCCAGGAAGCCAGGCTTGCGGCGACGCTCAACCACCCGAACATCTGTGTGATCCACGCCATCGAGGAGCATGAAGGACAACTCTTCATCTCGATGGAGTACGTGAAAGGGAAAGACCTTAAGTCGAAGATAAAGTCGGGCGGCATGGGTTTGGAGGAGATAACCGGCATTATGAGTTCCGTGGCGGATGGCCTGGCGGTCGCGCATGAGAAAGGTATTATCCACCGCGACATAAAATCGGACAACATCATGGTAACTGCCGACGGCCATGTGAAGATTATGGATTTCGGTCTCGCGAAGCTGAGAGGGACATCAGGCCTGACGAAGAGCGGCGATACGGTGGGGACGATCAGTTATATGTCACCAGAACAGTTCAGGGGCGGGGAAATATCGCCGCAAACCGACCTGTGGTCGTTCGGGGTCGTTCTTTACGAGGCGCTGGCGGGAACGCTACCGTTCAGCGGTGAGCACGAAGCGGCGATTATGTATGAAGTGCTGAACATGGAGCCAAAGGCGCTTCAGCTTTTCAGGAGCGACGTACCCGAAGATCTCCAGATCATCGCATCACAGCTTCTTCAAAAGGATCCCTCGAAGAGAATGTCGTCCACAAAAGAGCTGGCCGAGCGACTCCGAAAAGTCTCGATGGAACCGCCGGCACCTTCTTCGGACAAATCGATTGCCGTCCTCTACTTCGAAAACATGAGCTCCGAAAAGGAAAGCGACTACTTCTGCGCCGGTATTACCGAAGACATCATAACCGATCTTTCGAAGATCAACGGGCTGCAGGTGGTATCGAGGAAGGACGTCCTTCCGTTCAGGAACAAGGAAGTGAACACACGCCAGGTCGGTGAAGCCCTTAGAGTAAATTACGTGCTGGAAGGGAGCGTGAGAAAGGCGGGAAACAAGATCAGGATTACCGCGCAGCTCATCGACGTCCGAAGCGGGTTCCACGTCTGGGCTGAACGTTTCGATCGCCTGGTGGAAGATATATTCGACCTTCAGGATGAAGTCTCGCTGAAGATCGCGGATGCACTCAAAGTCTCGTTTACAGGAACGACCAAGCAGGCCGCCGCGCAGAGGCCGGTTGTCGACATGCGCGCGTACGACTTCTTCATGCGTGGCAGGGACCTTCTCAACATTCGCGGAAAGAAGAGCAACGAAAGAGCCATCCAGATGCTGGAGAGCGCGCTCTCGATAGACCCGAGTTTCGCGCCCGCCTGCGCCGCCCTCGCGGAGGCATTTTCAAACATGTACCTCTGGTATGACGGCGACCCGCAGTGGCTTGGGAAGACGATCCAGATGAACCAGAAGGCGCTCGGTCTCGATCCCGACTCAATCGAGGCGCAATTCGGTATCGCGATGGTCTATCTTTATCAGAAGAGATTCACCGAAGCGAAACGCACTCTCAATAACATTATCGAGAAGAATCACGATTCGTACGATGCGATAAGATGGCTCGGCATCATAGCGGACATCACCGGCGACTACGATACCGCGGTGAAGCAGTACATTCACGCCGCTGAACTGAAGCCGTACAGCGAGGAGCCCTGGATGCACCTCGACATGACTTACAGGCGAATGGGAAACGCGAAGGAATCGGACGACGCCGCGCGGAAGATTATAGAGATCGGTCAGCGCAAGTTCGAGGTAAATCCCGACGATGTACTCACACTGAGCAGGATGGCCATTCCTTACGCAAGGTTTGGCGAAAAGGAGAAGGCGGTGTCGGCAATAAGGAGAGTCGTCGAGACGGCTCCAAACGACGGACTCGCCCTGTACAACTGCGCGTGTACTTACAACGGTCTCGGTCAAAAAAGTGAAACGCTTTCTTGCCTCAGGAAGGCACTTGAGATCGGCGGGAATGTGGTCCGCGAGTGGGCGAAAACCGATCCATACTTCGATTCTCTCAGAGGTGATCCGGATTTCGAAACAGTGATTGCGGAGTTTGCCTGATGAAGGGAGTATCGAGCAAACGCGGGGCGGTGCCTTTAACGTGCAGACGTGTCTCGCAACCAACCAACATAAGAATCCGGAGTTTGAGATGATCAGCGGCACGATCCTTCATTACGAAACCCTTGAGAAGCTTGGCGAACCCCGCCTGCACATACGTTCCGTGCCTGCACGCGCTCCGTCGCTGAAGCTCTGGAGCGTAAGCGACCGAAGTGAGGCTGAAGGTTATTCGGCACGCAGGCGTGCGGGCGGGGCGGCGGACCTGTCCGCCGTAACCCCACCAAATACTTGCGGAGCCGAGAATGATTAGCGGAACTATATTGCACTACGAAATTCTGGAGAAACTAGGCGAAGGCGGCATGGGCGAAGTGTACGAGGCCCGCGACACCAAACTCGACCGTCTTGTGGCCGTGAAATTTCTCCCGTCGAAGCTCACGGCAACGGAATCGGAAAAGGCAAGCTTCATCCAGGAAGCAAAAGCGGCCTCCGCTCTCAATCATCCCAACGTTTGTACTATCTACGACATACAGGAGCACGACGGCCAGCTCTTCATAGTGATGGAATATGTGGACGGCGAGACACTTAGAGGGAAACACAATTTTTCCGTGAAGCAAGTGATAGATATCGGGGCACAGGCAGCGGAAGGACTTGCTGCAGCACATGAGAAAGGAATAGTTCACAGAGATATCAAACCTGAGAACATCATGCTGATGAAGAGCGGCGTCGTGAAGGTGATGGACTTCGGTCTGGCGAAGTTCAACACGGCCGCGGATGTGTCAAGATTGACGAAGGCGGGTACTACGCTCGGAACAGTTGGCTATATGTCACCTGAGCAGGTGCAGGGCCAGGATGTGGATCACAGAAGCGACATATTCTCGCTTGGAGTTGTGCTGTACGAGTTGTTGTCGGGTGAATCTCCGTTCAAGGGAGTCCATGAGACGGCGATAATGTACGAGATAGTCAACGTCGATCCGCCGCCGATGTCGTCAGTGAAAGAAGGTATAGAGCCGGAGCTTGACAGAGTAATCCTGGAATGTCTTGAGAAGGACAGGAACGACAGATGTCAGTCCGCGAAAGAGCTCGCAAAGGATCTGCGGAAGATAAGGAAATCGACAGGTGTCAAGTATAGCAGGGCGTTCAGTACTATTTCGACGGATTCGAAAACCGCGATTTCTCAAGTTCAGGCTCGGAAGCCTTCAAGTTCGATCTCCATAGAGGTCTTCAACAAAAGGATCGACTTGAAGGACGTCATCAGCTCTGCCTATGTTCGCTGGGGCCTGGTGGTGATTCTAGGGCTGGCGGCTTTCTATTTCGCAGTATTTGGAGGAAGCGGGCCTCACCAATTGATAACATCCGAGACCTCGATTCTTCCCCCTCCCAGTGTTGACTATACCGGGAACAGCGCAGACCCGGGTGATTTTGAAATTTCCCATAACGGTAAGTCCATCGTATTCGCCGGCACGGATTCAACCGGTAAATCAGAACTCTGGTTGCGCCCGTTGAATTCAGAAAATGCCAAAGCCCTTCCGGGCACCGAAGGAGCTTATTATCCTTTCTGGTCACCCGACGATAAGTTCGTCGCGTATTTTATTCCCAACAGACTGATGAAAATAGATTTGAGCACGGGATTGTCCAATGAAATATGTCCCGCTCTTGATGGAAGAGGAGGTACCTGGAATCAGAAGGGCGATATTGTCTTTTCACCTAACAGTATCGGCGGACTTTATCTGGTCTCTTCAAACAGCGGTATCCCTGAAGAAGTTGTCGAGCCCGATACAACCATTCGCGATCAGAGTCTTCGCTTTCCATCCTTCCTGCCCGACGGGGTCCATTTCTTGTATTCGATCGAAAACGACTTTTTCGGGGCGAGCCCCAGCGATGTTGTAAAAGTCGGTTCAATAAATTCTAACGTCGATAAAGTTGTCTTGAGCGGTTCAACAAATACTGAGTATGCCGAAGGATATCTGTTTTTTACAAAGCAATCCGCGCTACTCTGCCAGAAATTTGACCCGGCTAACTTGCAGCTTAGCGCCGATATTCAAACAGTTGCCGGCAATGTGAATTATGATGCGACCAGGATTAAAGCTTCGTTTTCAGTCTCAGCAATCGGGAACCTGGTTTTCCTGCACGCTTTCCAGGCTAATTCAAATCTGGTAGTGCTTAATATAAATGGCAGTCAGACCGAATTGCCGGTCAAGACCAACGTGATTTCGTTAGCCACCCCCCTTTCTGCTACCAATGGTGCGGCACTGTCGCCTGATGGACGAAAAGTATTGTATATAGCTCAAGGTAGCCAGTCGGCTACCAGCGAGGTATGTGAATATGACCTGGAGAAGAAATTGATCTCCAAAATAACTTTCAACATCGGCCTTAACTCGAATCCCGTCTCGTCTCCTGATGGAAAAATGGTCGCGTTCACTTCGGGACCGGACGTGTATGTCAAGAACGCAGACGGCAGCGGAAATAAGAAGCTGGTGTACAAATCCGATTCGGCCTATTACAAAACAACCGACGACTGGTCCTCGGACGGGACTAAGCTGCTTATAAACGATTTGCTGCCGCGCACAGGTTTTGAGTTTGTAATCGCAGATATCAAAGACAACCACATTAAAAGGTATTTAGTATCGGGGAATACCACGGTGTCATTGACAGCGGCGAAGTTCTCTCACGATATGAAATGGGTGCTGTATGCTTCGGACCAATCTGGGACGATGCAAATCTATGTCAGACCCCTTAATAGTAGTCAGTCTGGCATGTGGCAGGTCTCGTCGAATGGCGGCACCCAGGGCTGGTGGGTAAATAACGACAAGGCAATTATCTATGTGACTGCTGACGGTAAAGTATTCAAGGTAAGCGATTACGGCTCCGGAAATAGTTTCGCCGTAGGATCCTCTCAATATCTCTTCAGCTTGAATGACAGAAATCTGTCCGGGTTGTCGGATGTCTCGAGAGACGGAACGGAATTCCTCGGCACCAGGCCAGTAGGCAGGGCGACAATTCCTCCTCTCACTTTTGTGCAGAATTGGAAGGGTCTGATCGGGACAGGAGGTAATTGATTTTGACAGAGATTGAAATTGTCGGGAGTGATCCGGCAAAAAGCGGAAAGAGACAGAGGCGTGCTCTATCTGAAAAGAGGTATCGATTATGATAAGCGGAACAATACTTCACTACGAAATTCTGGAGAGACTAGGCGAAGCCCGCCTGCTCCCGATTTCATCGGGATTCGGCGGGCAGGGCGGACCTGTCCGCCGTAGCACACTCATTCTCCTAAGGAGCCTGACATGGTAAGCGGCACTATTCTTCATTACGAAATCATCGAGAAACTTGGCGAAGGCGGACCTGTCCGCCGTAGCCCCACCAAATACTTGCGGAGCCGAGAATGATTAGCGGAACTATATTGCACTACGAAATTCTGGAGAAACTAGGCGAAGGCGGAATGGGCGAGGTCTACAAGGCCCGCGACACGAAACTCGATCGGTTCGTGGCCCTGAAGTTCCTCCCGTCAACCCTTATCGCCACGGAGTCGGAGAAAGCCAGGTTTATCCAGGAAGCCAAGGCCGCGTCGGCCCTTAATCACCCAAATATCTGCACGATCTTCGATATACAAGAATTTGATGCTAAGCTCTTCATCGTCATGGAGTATGTAGAAGGGGAAACTCTTCGGAGTAAGAAGCAAAACTTCTCCGTGAAGCAGGTGATCGACATCGGAGCCCAGGCGGCCGACGGACTCGCCGAAGCGCACGACAAAAAGATAGTCCACAGGGATATCAAACCCGAAAATATTATGATCACGAAGAATGGAATCGTGAAGGTAATGGACTTCGGGTTGGCAAAACTTAACACGACTAGCGAGGCATCGAGGTTAACAAAGGCGGGAACGACTCTCGGAACGGTTGGATACATGTCCCCGGAACAGGTGCAGGGTCAGGATGTCGACCACAGGACAGACATTTTCTCGCTTGGAGTCGTGCTGTACGAGCTTCTGTCCGGAGAGTCTCCATTCAAGGGAGTACACGAGACGGCGATAATGTACGAGATAGTGAACGTCGATCCTGAACCGGTGAGCGCGAGGAAAGAAGGAATCGACCCGGAACTCGACAGGATAATATTCGAATGTCTCGAGAAGGATAAGGACGATAGGTACCAGTCGGCGCGTGAGCTTTCGAAGGATCTGAAGAGATTCAAGCGTGACTCCGGCAGACAACGGGTGAGCCGGATGTCGAGTGTACGTGAGCCGTTCAGGAATGAGACACGCCAGTCTTCTTCCGGTTCTCATCCTATCGCCAATTTTGATGCGGATGACGCCGGCGGAACAGCGGCGCGGGGTTCGTTCCATCGCCTGTTAGTCAATCCGAAAATGTTCTGGTCTGTCTCAGTCGTTCTGCTCCTCTCCACTTTACTCCTGACCTATTTCTCCGTTTTCAGCGACAGGGATGTTGCGGGACAAGAAATAAAGGCGACAATCCTCCCTCCGCCAAGCGCCACACTGGACAACCAGGAAGGGAGTAATGTTGCGATTTCTCCGAACGGGAAGTTGATCGCGTTTGTCGCGGTCGATTCGGCGGGGAATACCAAGCTGTGGGTAAGGCCCGTCAATTCGCTGGCTGCCCGACCGCTGGCAGAGGTGACCAACTCGGTTTATCCGTTCTGGTCACCGGATAGTAAATACATTGCGTACTTCGCGAACCAGAAACTGATGAAGCTTTCTCTGGACGACGGGATCTCGGTGGCAATGTGTAACGCCGAATCGGGAAGGGGGGGATCGTGGAGCAAGGATGGAGTAATCATCTTCGCGCCGACCCCGGAATCCGGCCTTTTCAAAGTTCCGGAAACGGGCGGTGAGCCGAGAGAATTGCTCAAACCGGTGGACAATGTGCTGAGTCTCAGGTGGCCATATTTCCTCCCGGACGGGAAGCATTTCCTCTACTCGACGCAGCACAGCCAATCGGGGTCGAGCGCGGCGGACGGAATCTACGTTTCATCCCTGGACGGCGGTAAGCCGAAGGAACTCGTGAACGTCTCCTCGAATTCTCAGTACGCCGACGGTTATCTCTTCTACGTCAGCCAGTCGATACTTCTGGCCAGAAAATTCGATCTGGGAAGCCTGGAGCTCTCCGGTGATGCCAGGTCGATTGCGCAAAACGTCCAGTACTTCGACGTCAGGATCTCGGGAACATACTCGGTGTCGACTCGCGGAACGCTGATCTACGAAGAGACCACCTCGCAAAACGACCGGGCTGTGTTGTTCAACCTCGCGGGAAACGTAGTAAAACCTTTGTTCGACAGACATGTCTGGAACTTGGCATCATTTTCCCCGGACGGCACAAAGATAGCCTTCGATTGTTACGACATTTCCCAGAAGAACATCGACATATGGACATACGACATGGTGAGAAATGTGTTGACCAGGCTGACGTTCTCGCAGGCAGCGGACGTGTTACCGGTATGGACCCCGAACGGGAAGCAAATAGCCTTCAGCTCCAACCGTAGCGGGGGAGCGTTTGACTTATATATCAAGAATTCCGACGGGTCGGGCACGAGCACACTCCTTTATAAGTCGGACAAAACGAAATTTGTCACCGCTTTTTCATCAGATGGCAAATACGCGCTCGCGAATATCAACGACTTTGCCCAGAAGAACAGCGGTTCCGACATCGCAGTGCTGTCGCTTGGCGGGAGCGTGACGCCGGAAGATTTCTTATCCACCAACTTCAATGAAGGCAACGCCGTGTTTTCCCCGGACATGAAGTGGGTCGCATATGTCTCGGATGAGTCTGGTAAAGCCCAGGTCTACGTCGTCCCATTCAAGCACGGAAGCGGCAAATGGCAGATTTCCGTGAACGGCGGAGGCTCTCCGCATTGGATGGACGGCGGTAAGAAGCTCTATTTCTTCACGCAGGACAATAAAATTATGGGCGTCGATATCAATGAATCCGGATCTTCCATATCGCCAGGAAGGCCTTATCCTGTTTTCAGTACCACTATGCAGGTTACAACACTTCTCGATATCGACCGGTCTGGGAAAAACGTGCTTGCTGAAGTCCCGAACGGGAAAAGCATTCCGTCGCCATTGACTCTCGTCGCGAATTGGAGACAGGAGTTTGAAAACCGGTAGTCGTCGAAAGACGCAACTACTTCAGATTGTTTCGGAGAAGGTTGTGCTTGCTAATCAGGAAGGGAGCGATGACGTATGTTTATGAGACTCGTTCAGATGCAGGTCAAGCGCGACAGCATCGATAAGCTGAGTAAGAAGTACAGAGAGGAAGTAATTCCCAGGCTCGGTAAGACCGACGGATGCCGGTTTGCAAGCCTGGTCCAGAGCGCGGGTAACCTCGACGAATGCATGTCCCTGACCTTGTGGCAAAGTGCTTCCGCCGCGGAAGCCTACGTCAAGAGCGGAACTTACGCGGCGCTGCTCGATTCACTTACTCCTTATCTTGCCGAAACGTCGGAGTGGAAGGTGAAACTAACCGAGGATCAGAGGATTGAGTATGTCCCTGTCGCCGAGGAACCTTCAGTCAAGGCATATAACGTAACGCTTGCGCCGGGGGATCTGGGTATAGTGTCCGGGAATCCTGACGCGCTGTATGTCCGCGTACTCTCCGTGCGCCTTAAGCCGGACGGGATGGATGAATTCAGAAAGATATACGAACACGAAATCCTCCCCGCGTTACACCGTTGCGCAAATCATCTGGACAAATTTAAGCATGGCAAAGTCGACACCATGCTGTGGGTCAGCTTCGGCATCATCACGGTGTTCGGTGGTGCAACGCTGGTTTTACATGATGAATCATTCATCAAATGGAAGCCAACAGTACTGTACTGGCTGTTCTCCGCCACACTGCTCATTTCAAACGTGGCGTTCAAAAAGAATTTAATTCGCACTTTTTTGCAAGAAAAAATCGCGCTGCCTGTACACGTTTGGGGTTCGATTAAATTTGGCGTGGAGTATTTTTTTTTTGGTGCTTGGCTTTATCAACCTCTACGTTGCATTCAACTACTCCACCGATAGCTGGGTAACTTTCAAACTGTTTGGCTTCACTGGAATGATGCTGGTATTTATTTTGTGCAGATATTATTTTCATATTACCAGCCTTTCATATATCTCAATCCTATAACAACATCCATTTATATGCCGGTATTACACTTATGGTTTTTTTACCGGATTTTATTGTTTCTTCCTCATCATCAGTTATTATAGACGCTTTCTTTACCTTAAGTTCCTTCATGGCGGCTTCAAGCGCTTTTAATTCTCTACTTCGTGCCGCCGGCTGCGACATATCCGAACAAGCCTGGAATAATTCAACGTCTTTCCTGCCGCCCCTGGTTATAAAATCCACTTCAAGTCCTTTTTCGGTTTTATAATAATATATTTCTTTATTACGCCGTCTTAGTTCCATATATACCGCGTTTTCAGGTATTTGCCCCGGTTTGACGAGAATTTGAACGCGACCGAATCGGCGAGACCGTTATCAACGCAATATATTTTCTTTTCCGAAGCGAACTGTTTTTTCAGCGACCACGAAAACCTGTTTACCAGGAAAACAAAGTAACTGTTTTCCATGTAATCCGCGTAATTCTTGACCGTATTCATACTGCCCAGCCCCAGGAATTTTGCCGCGGAATTATATGTAAAAACTCCGCCTATATTGCTGATGAATGCCAATGAAGATGCCTTTCGGGCCGGAATGGCTGCAGCATTTCAATATGAATGTTCCGAACTTCGTCGCCAGCAACATGCCAGGCTTCGAAAGCTTTGCCACTGCCATGATGGAACAGACCACCAAAATCAAGGGTGTGCCAAGCATCCGGGAACTGCGCGACATCTGTGTCGAATCCGGGGTCAAGCTGGTGGCCTGCCAGATGACGGTCGATCTTGTTCAATTACCGCAAGGAGGAGTTCATGCCGGAAATTGCGGAATGGATTGGTGCAACCAGCTATCTGGCGGAGGCAAAGGATGCCGATGTTTGCCTGTTTGTTTGACGTGACATGAGACACTTAATTTCAGGATATGACTAGGAGCAGCCTGTGCACGCATCGATAACCCCGATTACGCCGCAATGAAACTGCTGCATCCCGTATTGCAACACTACCGGCCCTAAAGGCAAGAGTTCGTGAATTAGGTCTGCGATTTGTTGCAGGATCAGCTTGAAGGTTAAGGAGTAAAGAGAATGAGAACAAAATCGCTGTTGATCGTCCTTGCTGCATTGCTGGTTGCCTGCAGCAAACAGGCGGCGCCGCCCGTAAAGGAAGAACGACCCGCTGTCACCATTGTGGTTGGATTGGGTGCGCTGGATCGGGGCAATGTCTATAGCGGCGAAGTGCATGCACGACGCGAGGCCGTGCTGGGCTTCCGCATCGGCGGCAAGATTGTCGAGAGACTGGTCGACGCTGGAGCGATGGTCAAAAAAGGGCAAGTTCTGGCACGTCTGGATGCGATTGACTCCCGTCTCCAGGAAAGTGCGGCAACGGCGCAATACCGATTGGCTGAGGA
>CAWEBD010000122.1:0-14070 GCA_963806435.1 uncultured Bacteroidota bacterium | reverse complement strand
ATCCCGCGTTTATTCGAAAATCGCTTGATGGGATGCAACGGGTTTTCGAACCGAAGGTTGCCGGACTGGATGTATTGTATCAATGTTTAAAAGATGAGCCGTTACAGTTCTTTATCTTTGTTTTAATCGGTAGCGGCCATAATTCCCGCTTTGGCGTCCGGACAAAGCGATTATGCCATGGCCAATGCTTATATGGATTATGTCGCTTTGGTAGCCGCCGCCGAAAAAGCGCAAGCCGGATCGGATACCCACGATTGCCGGATCGTCAGTATTCAGTGGCCTAATTGGAAAAGAACCGGCATGGGCGAAGTCAAAAGCAGAGTTTATCACCAATCAGGTCTGTTGAGCCATACCAATACGGAAGGTTTAAAGCTCCTGGACCAAATTTTATCCCGGAAAGATGGGCCCGGTAGTTCTGCCGGCCATGGTCAATCCTGGCTTATGGAAGCCGGCTCAACTGATGCAACGCGCCATTCAAGGAGTTTCTTCACCGGGGATTCAGAAACCTTATCCGGTCTCCATTGATCTGTCCAATTCCCCGGATGCTCTGGTAAGCGCCACTCAAGCCTGGCTTATTTCGCTGATTTCCAAAGAGTTAAAGATGGAACCCGAAACCTTGGCGATCGACATTCCATTTCAAGAATATGGTATGGATTCCATAATGCTGGCGCAGGTTATCACCAAGATGGACCGCGAGTTGAAAAATGTAAATTTCGAACCGTCGGCTTTTTTAGAATACCCTACGGCAAAAAGCCTGGCCGGTTATATGATACAGATATATCCGGAAGCATTGGCATCCTTATTGGCGATGGAAATTGAAAACGGGGCTGATCTACCCGGAACCGATCGCCGATCACCCGATGCAATTGCCCAATTTACATCTGGAAAAAGCGAAAGCTTTCCCGGAAAGAAACGGCAGTGATTCCAAGGGAAAAATTGCAGTGATAGGGATGGCTTGCCATTTCCCGGAAGCGGTAAATATAACTGAATATTGGAATAATTTAAAAAAGGGGAAAGATTGCGTGAGCGAAGCGCCCAAGTCTCGCTGGGACTGGGAAAAATATTACGTTGCGGATGGATATCGGGACGGAAAGAGCATCGCGAATGGGGCGCATATTTAGCGGGGATCGAAGAGTTTGATCCCGGCTATTTTAAGATAGCGGAATCTCTTGCCCCGCAAATTGATCCGCTGCAGCGGCAATGGCTGGAAGTAAGCGCGGAAGCTTTGGCGGATGCCGGTTAGAAAGAAGGACCTCTGGGGAAAACCGGTCGGGGTTTTTGTCGGCGCCAGGGGGCAATTTTGCCCATAAACTGAGCGGCACTCAAAAGGATCGGATTGTGGGCGTAGGGCAAAACTTTATTGCGGCTCATTTAGCGCACATTTATAATTTTAAAGGTCCCAATATAGTCGTGGATACGGCTTTCTCCAGCTCGTTAACCGCAATTCATTTGGCAGTGAGAAGCGTGGCTGCAAATGGAGAAGCGGAGATTGCGCTGGCGGGCGGGGTTGAAATTCTATTGGATGAATCGGTGTTTCTTGATTTAAGCACCGCCAAAGTATTATCGCCCGAAGGGCGCTGTAAGACTTTTGACGCCGGGCCGACGGAATCGGGTTGGGAGAGGGATGCGGCGTGCTGGTTTTGAAATCTTTGGAGGAAGCCATCCATGATCATGATAAAATCTACGGAGTGATCGACGGGTCAGCGGTTAATAATGACGGGAATACAATGGGAGTAACAACCCCCAATCCCGAAGCGCAGCAAGAACTTATCGAAAAAGCGATTGCCGATGCCAATATTAATCCTAAAACCATAAGCTACATTGAAACCCACGGCACGGGGACCTTAATCGGAGACCCCATTGAATTAAAGGGGCTCACCAAAATTTTTACGGCGCGTACTTCAAAAAAACAGTTCTGCGGGGTCGGCAGTGTTAAAAGCAACATGGGGCATCTGTTCAGCGCGGCGGGCGCGGCCAGTATTATTAAAGTGCTGTTGGCAATCGCCCATCAAGAACTTCCCCCCACCTTACATTGCAACAACCCCAACCCGCGTTTCAATTTCAAGGATTCGCCACTTTATATTACGCGAACCTTAAAAAAATGGACGGGTGAAAATCATATTCACCGGGCAGGGATTAGCGCCTTCGGGCTGGGAGGGAACAATGCCCATATCATTGTCAGCAATGAAGGGATACCGGAAACACACCGGGCTACAATTGAACCCAAAGGCCAAAGAGTGGTGTTTCACCGAAAACGGTATTGGCCGGAAGAACTTGATGGGTCAAACCGGACAGATGATGCGCCAGATCAATTGCCGCAGCGGATACAAGATCATCCAGCCGTCGTTTCCTAATGTGGTCGCCGATAGTTCTGAGCCCCTTCGGGTACGCTTTGGAAACCGGCTTTTTGGCTCTTAATCGCACATCCAGAATAGCAACGCAGGGGTGTCCCTGTGGAAATTACGGCAACCCGAATGCGACATGCAGCTGTAACCAGATGCAGATACAGAGGTACATGTCGAAGATAAGCGGGCCCCTCTTGGATAGGATTGACATACATGTCGAAGTGCCGGCGGTGAAATATGCCGAGCTCTCAAGCAAGAAATCTGGTGAGCCATCTTCAGCCGTTAGAACGAGAGTGAAGAAGGCTCGTGAGATTCAGAGAGAAAGGTTCAAGGGCCGAAAAGGACTTTTCAAAAATGCGGACATGCAGAGCAAAGAGATACGAGAATTTTGCCAGGCAGACAAATCGGGGGAGGATTTGTTGAAGCAGGCGATTACAAAACTCGGATTGAGCGCGAGAGCCTACGATAGAATACTGAAGGTTGCGAGGACGATAGCCGATCTTGCCGGCAGTGCAGATATAATGCCGGAGCATATTGCGGAAGCGATACAATATCGGACGCTGGACAGGCAGCTGTATTTGGAGGGATAGAATTGTAGAAAATTCCCTACGGTATGGTATTGACTATTACTCATTGCACGCATATCTTTTCCCAAGCTAAGGGCGAGTCGGCTGTCGTTTGGCGCGATCCCAGAGATAAAAATGTGGACGGGTTGCATGGACAAGCAATTTATTGATTTTACATTCTTGAGTCACTGTTCGTTTAATCGAACGGTAATGAAGGAATGCGCTCGATCCTAGTTTTGTCTAGCTTAAAATCAGGAGGTGAAATAATGAAAGTTATCATTCTTTTACTGGGGGTGGTGTTTGTCGCAGCCTTTGCAAGTGTCGGCTGCAAACAAAGCACACAACCCAACACTAATCCAGAAATAACCGCACATAGTACTCTCCCTAGGCCATTCTCTAACGCTACTTACTTCCGTTACGGTGCAGATCTGAGCAACGGAGGACTGCCTATACTGGATAGTCTTGAGAGTGCTGGTATTCACTTGCAGGACGCATGGATTCCAGATTCGTTCGCCGCGTGCATGGGTGCGATATTGAGGAGCCAAATGGTAGTGCGGCTAACTTATCCGGATTCCTCAATTTACGAATTTGGCTTTACGTCCGACTCAACACAACTGAGCGAATACTGCATAGTTACTTGGAAACATTACCATTTCTAAGTAGGGCCAGACAAGGGCATTGCATTCTGGCCTCGACGGGCAGCGAGCAGCAAACGCTTGAGAAGTAGTTCGCAGAGAACAAAAAGAATATTGAATACGTGAAAGGGGCTGTTATGAAAAAAGTGAAAGCATTTCTTGTAGTTCTCATTTGTTTTCCCACCATATCTTTCGGGCAGAATCAGACAGCAAGGTCAACGGTTGAGCGGAATCCTGGCTACTCTTACCCCGCAAGTATAAGTCGGACGATCCAAACATCCCCCGCTGCCCAGGCTGCGGCAACACTCACGGCGGATGTATCTGATATTCGAGTGTTCCCTTCTTCTAATCCACAATCCGAAGTTCATGCATCTATCAGTAAGGTCAATCCCAATGTCATCCTTTTCAGCTCGAACACGAATTTCGGATTAAGTAGCAACAGCATGCAGGGCTGGTACATGTCGACTAACGGAGGACTTTCGTGGACCGGTGCTGATATACTACCCAACAACGGGCTTGGCCGAGGTGACCCGTCAACGGGATTCGATGCTCATGGCTATGCTTATCTTGTATCGATGGGACCAAATGCGACAAGCAGTCCAGATGGGTACATGGTACAGAGATCGACGAACTCAGGCTCAAGCTGGAGTTCCAGCATACGCGGAACAGGACCAACCTCTGGTTTTGACAAAGAGATGGTCGCCGTGGATAATGTGGCGAACAGCCCTTACTCAAATTATTTCTATTGCGGGTGGACAGAATTTATTGGAGGCAACGGATCGTTACCATACGCCGCGGTCAAACTTAATCGGTCTACGGATGGCGGTCAGACATTCAGTAGTCCGGTAACCCTCAGGCAAAGCGGCAATAATACAGGTGGCGGACAAGGGGCATGCCTCGCGACCGGGCCACAAGGAGAAGTCTACGTCTGTTGGGCTGATTACAGTACGGGATCAGTTCCGGCCAATGGCGTTGGTTTCGCGAAATCAACAAATGGGGGCACTTCTTTTACTTCGGGTGTCGCGTTTGCATACCAAGGTATTCGACAGGGTGACGTGGATCCTCGCTTTAATAATACCAGAGTCAACGATTTCCCATCAATTGCAGTGGACAAGAGTCACGGCGCTTACAGGGGTCGAATTTACATAGTTTACCCCAACGGTGGGAATGGATCAAACAACCAATCCGTCATTCAACTACGTTACTCTACGGATGGAGGCACATCGTGGTCCAGCGCTCAGACCATTAGTATTTCTAACGGTCGTCAAAATTGGTTCCCTTGGATTGCTGTGGATGACTCGACTGGAGATGTGAGCACAATCTATTACAGCCTTGATGGGACTTCAGGCTTTTCGACAAATACGTACGTTGCACATTCCATCAATGGTGGAGCAACGTGGGAAAATATCAAGGCCAGCGATGTCGCGCACACAACTGCTCCGATCCCCGGCTTCTTGGGTGGTTATGCGGGTGATTACATCGGAATCTGTGCCTACGCTGGGAAAGCGTATCCTGCATGGATGGATAACAGGAATGGCACGTGGCAGATTTATACATCGCCACTTTCTTATATCCCACCGTTGGTTGTTTCGATTTCTGGCCCGGCATCGCTTCAACTTAACACTTCGGGGACTTACAGCGCCAGCGTATCCAATGGCTCGGGGAACTATTCCTACGCTTGGTACAAGAATCGGACTTATGCGGGAAATCAGAATCCGATACGCCTGTACGCAGACACGCGGCCTATAATGAGTGTCTCGGTGACCGCAACCGACAATTCTAATGGGAGGACTGCATCCGATAATGTGGATGTGAACGTCTGGTGTACGAATTGCCCGCAAGTGGTAACCGGAGATCCTCTACAAATCGATTCGACTTCTTCCCCGCTTCCCGATCAAATCATCGTAGGTCAGAATTTCCCTAACCCATTTAACCCAACCACCAATATCAGTTTCGCACTTCCCAAGGAGACGTACGTTAAACTGGTTATATATGATATGCTCGGCCGGGAGGTTGCAAGACTTGTGGATGGATTGACATCCGCCGGATATCATACGGTTACTTGGGACGCAAGCAGGCTCGCAAGTGGGATTTACTTCTACAAGCTGACCGCTGGAAAGTTCATCCAGGCGGAGCGGATGATTTTAATGAAGTGACACTGTGCTCTATATGTATCTTTTTTGGGCCCGCCCCCAAGCGGGCCCTTCCTAATTTGCCCAGCATGACTAGCGAAACCACCGCGCACTAGACTTGATTCTTGTTGATTTCGCTACAGTCTCTGAATCCATTTACGGGACAAGCGAGGAATTCGGATATTCTTGCTATTAGCGAGGGCAGGGGCCTCGTTCGGTTCTTCTCCCAGTTCCAGACTGTGCATTCATCCACGCCTAAGATTGCCGCGACCTCTTTCTGCGTCAGTTTTAGATCCAAACGCCGTTTCCTGACATGGTCTCCAATTGTCTTCAAGTCCTTGGGATATCCTTTCGGAAGGGCCTTTTTTGTCGTCTTTTCGAAGTGGCAGAATGGCAACGCAACGACGAAGATGCGTTGCCCTGTCTTTCCCGATGCAGCGGAAGCCTAGACAAGTACTTCAATCCGCACTGACCGATACCTTCAGCATGTAACTCCTCGGTGTTCCCCAGGAAGCGCCGCTGAAGAAGGAACCTTTCAAGAGATACTGGTGGTTCAGAATGTTGTTGACGAACAGTTCCGGCCTGATATCGAATGAGCCGAGGTGTAATGTCTTTCCCAGCGAACCGTCGAATATGAGATGCGGGTTGACATGCCCGTTGGTCTGGCCGTTTGTCAGGCCGCTGCCGTAGCTTCCTATGATTCCCGCGAAATATTCGCTCTCGGTGTAATTGAGGCCGAGCGAGTAAGTGATTCGCTGGTCGTGGTCGAGGTCGAAGGTGGTCGTCGGCGGAAGGGCCGGAAGGAACCCGCCCGTAGTCGCACCGACTCCCTGGGCGTGACTCACCGCGAGGTTGAAGTAGCCGCTAAGAGGCCCCTCGGGATGATAGTCGATTCCCAATTCCGTCCCCCTCACGAATATCTTCTGGATGTTTACCGCAGTTTGTATGTCCGTTCCCGGAATCGTGTTGTCGTCCATACCCGGGTTTTCCTCGGTGTAATAGCCGAGGAGTTTCGCCGAAAGGGAGCTGCTGAAGGATTCCGTTACTCCTGCTTCGAAGTAGTTTCCTCTCACTGCTTTCGTCGGCTGGGAAACCGTCCCCGCGGCAGCCGTGATCTGGCGAAGCTGCTCGATGAATACAGGCACGAAGAGTCGCCCGTAGTAAGCGTAGACCGTCGTAGCCAGGTCGGGAATGTAAGTGAGCTTCACTTTGGGCGACACCTGCGATTCCGTTCCGATCCCCTTCGCGTAGTGCTGATCGTATCTTACCCCCGCGTCGACCTGGAATATGGGGATAGGCTGGTAGGTCGTCTGCGCATACGCACCGAGATCGTATCCTTGAAGGTCTTCGATGGATTGAGGTCCGAGCGCAGCTCCGTTGAACGCGCTGAAGTTTTCATTCCCCTTCGTGTAATAATACGAGGCGCCGGCTTTGACGGAGACGTCTTCTCCTTCGGGCATGCTTATGTCCGACTTGGCACCGTAGACATCAAAACGCCTGTCTTCCTTTATGTTGTACGCGGTGGTGCTGTCGCCTGCGAAGTAGAATGAAGGCACGTCGTTCAGGCCGGGAGTGTAGTTCGACGTCCCCTGCCGGTGCGTAAGGGCGAAGAAGAATTCACCGCTGTTGCCGTCGCTGCCGAAACCGTGCCGGTAAATCAGGTTCTGAAAACCGTCGGTCCCTTTTTGATTGTCGTTCAGGCTGACCCCGCCCGTTGAATCGTAAGGGATCTGGGAATTTGAGCTGCTCTGGTCGAGATCCAGCGCGAGTATGTCGTTTGGCGAAAGTATATACTGGACTTTGCCGAGTCCGAACAGGTCCTGCCCGTGGTCGTGGAAAATGTCGGGGATGGGAGTGTCGATTCTCCTGTCCGTCACTTTTCTCGACCCGGCGAAGAAGAACGCGAAGTTGCCGGTGTGGCTGGCGAGCGATACCGACTGGCCGGACGAGTTGAAACTGCCGACGTAACCGGAAGCGCTGGCGGCAAGCGGTGTTGCCGGTATTTTTGTCCTGACGTCTATGATCGCGAGCGCGTCGGAATATTCGGCGGGGAGGTCTCCGACAAGGAAGGATATCCTGTCGACGACGCGCGGGTCGAACAGCTCGGTCATTCCTTCACTCTGCGTTTCGGGTATAGGTAGCCCGTCGACGTTGTAGGAATATTCCGCGTGCTGTCCCCGTATATGCACTTCGCCGGTGGGTGCCTGGACCGCGCCCGGGAGACTCTGTTGAATGATCGTCGAAGGGAGACTTGTCGGCGCTCCGTGGTACGTGCTCGTCTGAAATACCGGCGCGTTCGTGATCATGCTTAACTTACGGGTAGTCTCCCGATTATTTTTTGAATCGGCGGTTACGGTTACCCCTTCCATTGAGATGTCGGCGGCCTCGAGGGCGAAATCCAGCTCGTTCTGTCCCCCCCTGAGTTCCTGTTCCACTTGCGATCTTCTAAACCCGACTATGTAAGCGACGATCGTGTAGCGGCCGGGGTAAATATTCTTTATCCTGTAGTTGCCGAGCTCGTCGGCGACTGTGCCGGTGACGACGTTGGTTCCTCGCATGACGGCCACTTCCGCGTAGGCGAGCGGATGTCCGTCCGCCTTCTCCGTTATCTTGCCGCTGATTGCGGCTCGTTCAGACGCGGCGGGCGGTGCCTGAGCAAAGATGTTCGATTGAATACAGCCAGCTATTAATAAAGATATGAACACACTCCTAAGCATATATCTTCTCCTTGAAGAATGTTATCGATTATCGGATTGTAACGAAACGGGGTGTAGACTATGCCTGGGGAGGGGCCCGGCTTGATGCGCTGAGGTGCGGCTTTGCCGGATACTGGGGACTTTCAAGAATTCGTATGAAAGAAAAAGTTTCTGGCGATGAAACACTTTGCTCGTGAACGTCGGCTGCTGTGGTCGACTGCGCGAAGTTGTGCGCGGGGCACACAAAATCCGCACCGGACGAGTCAAGGTTATGGTCTATCGAGTTGGCGGATGAGAGGACACGTTTGCATTCCAGCGGGACATAATCCCTGTGAGCCAGACTGAATGTGGCAGAGATGAAGATGTATAGGAATAGTACGCCCTTGGCGACTGCTCTGCGTTTCTTCGACGACATTCGGTTATGAATTTTTCATTGGTTTAACGCCATGTAATATAAGACAATCCAAAGCGGCATTTGGTTCCATGATTTTGCCCGCTTATTAATCCGCGGCATTCTCGGCAAGCCAACCAGTTAATACTCGCGCTCTCTTTCGGTGGGGAATTTCTATCTTAAACCCGTTGCCATCCCATTCACATCTGCTTAATCTGGTCACTTCACAGAGTCTGGTCCTTGTCAAGGAGTCCCGGCTTAATATACGTCCACTGCCATTCGGGCCACGCTTCAACCATGCGGGCCTTGACTGGGTTGTTAAGCACGGTACCGTATTGTCCTCTCAAGCTCGTCAATGTTTCTGATGACATGATCGTAGCTCTCGTCCTGCCGAAATGGGCCTGAACGACCGAGAAGTCTGTTGGCCCGCCGGGATGTATACTTTTTGATCGATCCCAACAAGTCTGATACAATGTGTGACGGGACTCCAGTCCCGTCGACGCCTTGTTCGGCATCATGGGTGACGAAATCCTCCGAGGTTTCCAGGAAGTCGTCCGAGGTGTCGGGTCTGAAGACCCGACAGACAAACACCGCGTGCACATGGTTTGGCATTATACAATGAGCAAGAAGATCATACTTCTTCCCATCATAATAATGCAATGCCTCATCGACAATGCCGGCTATCTCTGGTTTTCGAAGCCACGAAGGGCCGAATGGGTGTCCTTCCAACAGACTCTCCAATCGCTCAAAGTATCTTCTTCGGGCATCGCCTTCTTTTCGGGTGAGCTCAGTCCCGTCTTCAGTAACGATCGTTTCGTGTTTAAGATTTTCTCGCTCGTCTCGTAGATTCGCAACAACTTTCGCGGGGAGGGATCCCTTCAGCCTGAAAGTGACGTGGTACATCGCCCCGGGAGGCTGCCAGTGGGGGAGATGCCTCCGATAATATATATTCCCCTGGGACATAACCTTCTTGCTGCGTTACAGTGACTTTCGAGAACACCTTAAAAGAATGGATCCGGCCAATCAGCTGCCGAATTCCTATATCTTCTCGAGCGCCTGTTTCAGGTCTTCGGTCAGATCGTCGGCGTCTTCGATCCCGACTGAAAGGCGAATTAAAGTGTCTTCGAGTCCCGACTGGAGCCTCACTTCGCGTGGAAGGGAAGAGTGCGTCATGGAAGCGGGATGTTCGATGAGCGACTCGACACCGCCGAGGCTTTCCGCCAGAGTGAATATCCTCGTGAGCGTGGTCAGCTTCTTCGCGGCCTCGATGTCGTCGTTCTTGAGTGTGAACGATACCATTCCGCCGAAGCCGCTCATCTGTCTTTCGGCGATCGCGTGGTTGGGATGAAACTTGAAGCCGGGATAGTTGACATGCTGGACTTTCGGGTGGGCCGCGAGAAACTCGGCCACCCTCTTCGCGTTCTCGCAATGCCTCTCCATCCTGATGTGGAGCGTCTTCGTGCCGCGAAGGGCGAGGAAACAGTCGAACGGGCCTGGGACCGCGCCGCTCGATTTCTGTATGAAGTACAGCCTCTCCGCTATTTCACCATTGTCTGTGATTGCCGCCCCGAGAATAACGTCGGAATGACCGCCGATATATTTTGTGGCGCTGTGAACGACTATATCGGCGCCGAGAGATAGAGGCCTTTGCAGGAAAGGCGTGGCAAATGTGTTGTCGACGACCGTCAGAGCACCGGCATCTTTTGCCAGGGCGGCAACGCCTTCGATGTTTACTATCCTCAGCAGGGGATTCGTTGGGGTCTCAACCCAGACCATCTTCGTGTTCGGCCTCATGGCCTTCTTTACGTTATCCATGTGGCTCATGTCGATGAAGTCGAAACTGAGTCCGAATTGCTCGAACACCTTAACGAAAATCCTGTAGGTCCCGCCGTAAAGGTCATTGCCTGCCAGCACGTGATCGCCTGCTTTCAAAAGCTTTATTACCGCGTCGATGGCTCCCATTCCTGACGAGAAGGCGGCGCAGTATTTCGCCCCTTCGAGCGCCGCCAGATTTTTCTCCAGCGCGGTGCGGGTAGGATTACCGGCACGGGAATAGTCGAAACCCTTGTGCACCGCCGGCTCCGACTGGACGTAGGTGGATGTCTGGTAGATTGGAGTCATTATGGCGCCGGTCGCGCTATCGGGCTCCTGCCCGGCATGAATTGCCGTGGTTCCGAACTTCATTATCGCTCCGTGATTTGTGCCGAGTTCTCGGTAATGGCGAGAATCAGATCAGATTTCGTGATTATTTCAAACGAATTGTCACCCCGCTGGACGATGACCGCCGACGTCTCGCTGTCGAGCATCCTGTAGAGGTTTTCGACCGACATCTTTTCGTTTACGACAGGGAACGGCTTGCCGATAAACTCTCTGACGTTGTGTCCCCGGAGTGAGGGATTGGAAACGAGTGTGGAAAGGACTTTCGTCTCGGTGAGGCTTCCAATAATCTTTCCATTTTCGATTACCGGCAGCTGGGATATGTCGCTCTCCTGCATGAGGCTGATCGCCTCTGTAAGCGTTGCATCCGGCCCGACGCTGATGAGGACGCGCTTGCCTCGCTTGGCGTGGCTCACGTCTCCCGCTGTGATTTTCAGTCTGGGCTCGAGATACTGGTTGTCCTTCATCCAGTTGTCGTTATAAAGTTTGGAAAGGTACCTCGACCCGTGATCGGGGATAATGACAACCATGATGTCCTTCTCGCTGAGAGATGGGACGACGTTCAGCGCGGCATGTATGGCCGAACCTGCCGAGCCTCCCGCGAAAATCCCTTCTTTCCTCGCCAGGAGTCTTGTCGCGACAAATGACTCTTTGTCGGATACGGTGATCACCTCGTCGATATTATTGAACTCCATGATCTTCGGCATCGAGTCCTGGCCGATTCCTTCAACCTTGTAGGGATGGCTCCCCGGCATCTTTTTTGTCCTGAAGTAGTCCGCGTATATACTCCCCTCGGGATCGACGCCTATTACCCTGATCTTCGGGTCCTTCTCTTTTAAATATTTTGCAGCGCCGACTATAGTCCCGCCGGTACCGATTCCGCAGACGAAATGCGTGATCTTGCCTTCGGTTTGTTCCCAAATCTCCGGGCCGGTGGTTTCGTAGTGTGCCTGGGGGTTGCTCGGGTTATCGTACTGGTTGGGAAAATACGAATTGGGAATTTCCTTGCTGAGCCTGACCGCCACTGAATGGTAGCTGCGGGGATCTCCCGGCTCGACGGCAGTGGGAGTAACGATCACCTCCGCGCCGAATGCGCGAAGCAGGTCTATCTTCTCCTGGCTCATTTTGTCGGGCATAGTGAAGACGCACTTGTATCCTTTCATCGCCGCGACGAGCGCCAGCCCCATTCCGGTATTTCCGGAAGTGCCCTCTATGATTGTCCCGCCCGGTTTCAGGAGCCCGCGCCGCTCGGCGTCTTCGATCATAGTGATGCCGATCCTGTCCTTGACTGAGCCGCCCGGGTTCAGGTGCTCAAGCTTCGCAAGCAGGACAGGTTTGATTCCCGGTGCGATCCGGGTAAGCCGGAGCATCGGTGTATTGCCGATAACTTCCAGGATTGAATTATACCACATTGTCATTCCAGAGATCAGTTCGTGGTTGAGTGGTTTGGAAACGGGAGGATCCAGAAGCAAGAAGCAAGAAGTAAGACGCGGGAGATGAAGCTTGAATCCGGCCTCTTGCTTCCGGCGTCTGGCTTCTAATCATATAAACCGTTGTTCCGGCTCGAAGCCCGCGTTCTTTATAGCGCGCGTGATGTGATTGAGGCTGAAACCCGAGAAGTGCTTCGTTCCCGCCGCGCTTACGACATTCTCCTCTATCATGAGGCTACCGAAATCGTCCGCTCCGAAGGTCAGCGCTATCTGGGCTATCTTAAGCCCCTGCGTTACCCAGCTTACTTGTATCGAATCTATGTTGTCGACCATGAGCCTGGAAATCGCCAGAGTCTTCAGGTAGTCAAACGCCGAGGATTTCTCGCGGAGGTTGTCGTGGTTCTCTGCAAGCTCAGTGTTCCGCGGCTGGAAGGTCCACGGAATGAACGCCGTGAAACCGCCTGTCCTGTCTTGCAGTTCGCGCACGACTATCATGTGCTGCAGGCGATCCTCGAAGCCTTCGACATGTCCAAACATCATTGTCGCGGTTGTCTTGAGCCCGAGCTTGTGGGCTTCGTTCATTACTCCGAGCCACTCGTCGGAAGTGCACTTCTTCGGGGCAATTTTGTCGCGCACTTCATCCACCAGGATTTCGGCTCCGCCGCCGGGTATCGAGTCGAGGCCAGCGTTCATCAATCTCTTTATGACGTCTCTCGTCTTGAGTCCGCTCTGATCGGCGATAAACACGACCTCTTCAGGCGAAAGGGCGTGGAGCCAGATCTTGTAGTTGGACTTGATGAACCTGAAGGTATCCTCGTAGTAGTCCAGGCCTAGTTCCGGGTTAAGGCCGCCCTGCAGAAGTATCCTCGATCCGCCGAGGTCGATGGTTTCCTGTATTTTCTTGCCGAGTTCATCGTAGGTGAGCGTGTAACTCTTCTTCTCGTCTCCGACTTTCGCGTAGAACGCGCAGAAGGTACATTCAGTCACGCACACGTTGGTGTAGTTGATGTTTCGGTCGATGATGTATGTGACGACAGGCTTCGGATGTTTCCTTCTCCGGACGCTGTCCGCCATCATCCCGATGGTCAGCAGGTCGTCCGACCCGAACAACTCCATGCCTTCGTCAAAGGTGAGGCGTTCGCCTTCCCGAACCTTATCGAAAATGTGCTTTATCATAATTGGGTTTCTCTCGTCAAAAATCGCTAAAAAAGGGCAAAGATACAATGAACGGCGCTCCCGGTTGGCGACAATGGCCGACGTGAGCGGCATGTCCTTGCGGCAGACAAACCGGGGACAGAGGCATTAACATATATACCTGCTGGGGAGTTCAGCGACTGTGCGTCCGCGCGGCATCTGTGAGGAGGATGAGCCTATCTTTGCAAGTTCCATCGCTGGGTGTTAAATTTTCTCTCACAAACGATTTTGAGAGTATGAGAGCTTTGATCCCCGTCGCAGGGGTGGGAACACGTCTGCGTCCGCACACATATTCGCTTCCCAAAGTATTGCTCAACGTCGGCGGGAAGCCCATAGTCGGTCATATTGTCGACCACCTCACCGAGATAGGTATAAAGGATATTTCGGTAGTCGTCGGATATATGGGCGAGATGGTGGAGGAGTACCTCCGCTCCAACTACAAGAAGGTCAATTTCAAATTCGTGTACCAGGAGGAGAGGCTCGGACTGGGGCACGCGACCCACGTCGCGCTGTCGGGCGATACG
>CAWEBD010000121.1:0-3898 GCA_963806435.1 uncultured Bacteroidota bacterium | reverse complement strand
TTCGCATTCAATCCGGGAAAAGATGTAGCGCTCAGTTACCTCCCGCCGTCGCATGTGTTCGAGAGAATGATACTGTATTTATATCTGTATGTCGGCAACTGAATATACTACGCCGAATCCATCGAAGCACTCCCCCAGAACCTCATTGAAGTAAAGCCGCATCTCATGACCACCGTTCCGCGCATGTTGGAGAAGGCCTTTGAGAAGGCTCAGCACGTTGTTCAGAGTTTGCCGTGGTATAAACGATTTGTTTTCAAATGGGCAATCGACCTCGCGCTTAAGTACAGTCCGGAGAAGAGGATGCCGCTGGGATACCGTATCAAGAGAAGCTTCGCCAGCGCCCTTGTGTACAAAACACTGCGGCACGCCTTCGGAGGGAGAATAAGGTACATAATCAGCGGAGGCGCGGCACTCAGACCGGACCTGGCACAGATATTCTGTGCAGCCGGAGTCACGGTGCTTCAGGGATACGGACTCACGGAGACCTCGCCGGTGATTTCAGTTAACAGGCTTGAAAGGAACAGGATCGGGTCTGTAGGCCCGGCGATACCCAATGTGTCGGTGAAAATCTCGGGTGACGGCGAGATACTCGTCGACGGACCGAACGTGATGATGGGGTATTTCAGGAATGCGGCCGCCACAGCCGCAACGTTCAACGCGTCATGGTTCAAAACAGGGGATATCGGATACCTCGATAAAGATGGTTACCTGTTCGTGACGGACAGGAAGAAGGATTTACTGAAGACGAGCGGTGGTAAGTTTATAGCTCCCCAGGAAATAGAATCCCTTCTCTCCCGAAGCCTGTATGTCGATAAGGCGATAGTTATCGGAGATCAGCGAAAGTTTGCCTCCGCACTGATATTCCCGAACGTGGATGCGCTGAAAAGTTTTGCCGAGAAGAACCAAATTGCTTATGCCTCTTCGGCAGACCTTGTGGCGAATCCCAAAGTGAAGACGCTGTTCGATGGAATCGTCGAGAATGTTAACAAAGGCCTCTCGCACTGGGAGACGATCAAAAAGTATGCGATTCTTGACGATGAACTGACAATCGAGGCCGACTTCCTGACGCCGACTCTGAAAATGAAACGCAGAAACGTGGAAAACCGGTACAAGAACTTAATTGAAGAATTCTATAAAGAGTAAACCGGAGAACTTAATGAGATCCATCAAGAAAGCTGCAGTACTGGGTGCGGGTGTCATGGGAGCGCAGATAGCCGCTCACCTGGCGAATGCCGGCATCAGCTCATATCTCCTCGACATAGTCCCGAAAGAATTGGACGACGAAGAGAAGAAAAAAGGACTGACCCTGAACGACAAGGCTGTGAAGAACAGATATGCCGCCGCAGGTTTGAAGCGGGCGCTCGGTTTGAAACCCGCACCATTGTTCATTAAGGAGAAGGTGTCGCGAATAACGGTTGGGAATTTCGAAGATGATCTGAATAAAGTGGCTGAGGTAGATTGGATAATCGAAGTCGTCGTTGAAAGTCTTGGCCCGAAGAAAGATCTGATGAAAAAAGTCGATGGCCTACGCAAGGCCGGCACGATAGTCAGCTCGAACACCAGCGGCATTCCCATTTCGCAAATCGCAGAGGGTCTCTCGGAGGATTTCAAAAAACATTTTCTCGGTACCCATTTCTTCAATCCGCCCCGATATCTTTATCTGCTGGAACTCATTCCGACCGCGGATACATCTCCCGAGGTAATATCATTCATGCGTCAGTTTGCGGAGGAAACGCTCGGGAAGGGAACGGTCCTGTGCAAGGACACGCCGAACTTCATCGGTAACAGGATCGGCGTCGCCGCAATTATGTATGTCATCCACAAGATGATCGAGAGGGATTACACTATAGAGGAAGTTGACGCGATCACCGGCCCCGCTTCGGGAAGACCGAAAAGCGCCACTTTCCGGACCGGAGATATCGTTGGGCTCGACACGCTCATCCATGTGGCCGACAATCTCTATGAAGCCGCGCCGGGGGATGAGATGCGCGACTATTTCAAGGTCCCTGAGTTCATACTGGAGATGCAGAAAAGGAACTGGTTAGGCGAGAAGACGAAAAGCGGATTCTACAAAAGGGTGAAGAACGAGAAGGGGGAAAGCGAGATACTGACGCTCGACTGCCGGTCTATGGAACACCGCCAAAAACGAAAGGCGGTCTTCCCATCTATCGACATGGGCAAGAACATCGAAGATATCGCCGAGCGGGTTAAGGCGCTCGCGCAGGCAAAAGACAGGGCCGGAGAGTTCTTCTGGGATACCACGGCGGCTGTCCTGACTTACAGCGCGAACCGAATACCCGAAATTGCCGACGACATCATGAGCATAGATAACGCGATGAAGTGGGGTTTCGGTTGGGAACTCGGACCGTTCGAGACCTGGGACGTGATTGGGCTTGAGAAATCGGTTGAGAGGATGAAGGCGGAAGGAAGGCAGATACCCCAGAAAGTTCTCGACATGCTGGCCGCGGGCGCGAAGAGTTTCTACAAGGAGGAGCAGGGAACGCGGTTGTACTACGATTTTGCCTCGAAGAATTTCAAACCCATCCCGGTTCCTAAGAAGCTGATCAACCTGAAACTTGAATCGAAGAAGGGAAAGTCCTGAAGTCGAATGCGGGCGCATCTTTGATCGACATCGGAGACTCCGTGGCATGTCTCGAATTCCATTCTAAGGCGAACGTCATCGGCGAGGATGTGCTGCAAATGACCGAGCTCGGGCTGAAGAGACTCGAGACGGATTTCGACGCGCTGATCATCGCGAATCAGGGTAAATATTTCTCCGCGGGCGCCAACCTGATGCTCGTCCTGATGCTTGCCCAGGAGGGTGATTTCGACGAAATCGACCACGCGATCAGGGTGTTCCAGGGAGTGGACATGAACATAAAATACGCGCCGAAACCGGTCGTGGTCGCGCCCTTCAATATGGTCCTCGGCGGAGGTTGTGAAATGACACTTCATGCTTCCAAAGTCAGGGCGTCGGCGGAGACGTATATCGGATTGGTCGAAGCCGGAGTGGGCCTGATACCGGCCGGCGGCGGGACAAAAGAGATGCTTGTTCGGAGCCTCTCCCGCGCGCCGAACGTGGCCGATGTCGATCTCATGCCGTTTGTGCGCGAGGTGCTGGAAACCATCGGGACAGCCAAGGTCGCGACGAGTGCGGAAGAGGCTAAATCCCTCGGATTCCTTCGACCAACCGACGGTATCTCGATGAACGAGAAGTTTCTGCTTTATGACGCCAAGGCCACAGCGCTCGCGATGGCACATGAAGGTTACCGTCCGCCGGAAAGAAGAAAGGTGATGGCGCTCGGGCAACCTGTGCTATCCGCGCTCACGCTCGGTCTCTACATGTGGCGGGAAGGGGGGCAGATTACGGAGTACGAGTTTCATATCGGAAAGAAACTTGCTTCCGTTCTGACAGGTGGAGACCTGACTTCCGCACAGGAGGTAGAGGAAGAATACATCCTGGATCTTGAGCGGGAAGCATTCCTGAGCTTGTGCGGCGAAAGAAAAACTCAGGAGAGAATGCAGTATATGCTCAAGAACAACAAGGCGTTGAGGAATTGAAGGAATAGGTGTAAGGTCCAAAGAAACAGAGGCACAAGGATTAAGAAAAGAAGAGAAAAGGGAATTGGAAGCGGGGACAAACTGGGAGATGAGATGAGAAGCGGCAGCTCGATCAAGACTTATCGTGACCTCGTTGTATGGCAGAAATCAATGGCATTTGTGACAGGAGTATACAAAGTGACGAAGATGTTTCCGAAGGAAGAACAGTTCGGACTGGTTTCTCAAATGAGACGATGCGCGGTATCGATCCCGAGTAATGTCGCAGAGGGATATGGCAGGAGATTCAGGGGTGAGTACGCGCGTTTCTTGCAAGTGGCTATGGGATCCCTGTTTGAGA
>CAWEBD010000120.1:0-59256 GCA_963806435.1 uncultured Bacteroidota bacterium | reverse complement strand
TGTCCCGTGCAAAAGGGTCGCCCCTGTGTTCGCTGCTCGATGCAAACGTGTCGTCCCTGCGGAATTCCGTTAGCCCATCATACTGTCGTTCCATTATTCCGCCTCCCTTTCTCCGACAAGCTGCGAAATCTCAGCCGAGGCCGAAAAGTACGCGGATTCTATTTTTGCATATTCGATTTTCGTGTTTATCAGCGTCGTTAAATTGTCGATCAGCATCGCGAACGTCGTCTTTCCGACCGAATACGACGAAAGCGATGAGTTGTACGTCGCATCATATTGCGGAATCAATTCTTTGGAGTAAAGCGGGATTAGCCTTGCCTGCGCCTCTGCCTCTGCATAGACTGATCGAAGCCGGCTGTACAGCCCAAGCGACGCAGTTCCGTACTGTTCTTTGGCAGCATGATCCATGAAGTCCGCCTCGTCGATCATCTTTTGCTGCTTCGAGCCGAAAAAGATCGGGAGGCTGACTCCGATCTCGAAGTTCATCATATTCAAGGCCTTCGTCCCGTCAGGCATCAACGCGCCGCGGTAGCCGTATGAGAACCCGACGCTCAAGTCCGGCACGGCATCCTTCCGCGCGAAGACCGTCCTGGCTTGTGCCGCTAATTCAACATTCTTGATTTGGTGCAGCTCGGGATTGTTCCCACCAAGCTCAGCTTCAAGCGATGCAAGCGAATTAAGCGGCGGAAGGGCCAGCGTATCGACCTGAATCATGTACGGGTTATTCTGTCCGAGGAGCGCACCCAATTTCGAATTCAATTCGGAAAGTGTGCTTTGCGCCATGATGATGTCCGATTGTGCCATCGTTAGTTCCGCGGTGGCACGGAAGACATCCTGCTGCGGAACCTGCCCCACGGCAAAGAGCTGTTCGGCGACTTTAACTACACCCTGCAAAAGCACCCTTTTATATTCCAGGTATTGTATCGACTTCTCGACACTGTAAATCTGTCCATAGACTTCTTTCAACTCCGAGATGACTTGCAGCGTTACGCCGGAGAACCTATTTGTGGAAGATTCATAGCCATATTTCTCGACATCGCCCGCCGCGCTGAGCTTTCCAAACCATGGAAACATCTGCATGATTTTAATCTGCGGGAACATCGTCATCTCATCGGACGTGAGGGTAAAATTCGACGGGACATTTTCTGCCATTATGGTCAACTGTGGATCGGGGAGCGTGCTTGCCGGGCCTATCCTGGCCTCAGCAGCTCTCGATTCGTAGCCGGCCATCTTAATTTCCGGATTATCTCTCATTGCAATGGCAATGAGGCTGTCAAGTTGTCCCCGCGCGAACGACGGTACTGACGTCAGGACGACAAAGAGAAGGACAAACCCTCTTTTGAATTTTGACTTTTGACCTTTGACCTTCTGGTCATGGGACTTCAACGTAAACATACTTCACCTTTTAGTTTAGAGTTAAGAAACTACTAAAGGGGAAGCTGCTTAAATGCGGAGGTTGCTATTGAGGGTAGGTAAATCAAGTGGTGGCGAATCAGCCTGAGTGAGGAGTCGATAGCTGATAGCCGATGGAAGATAGCCTGTCGATGATAGCTGATCGCCAATTACAGCGACTCCGACAAAGTGTTGAATAGATCTCTGTGAGTCGGAGAAACTGCTGACTACGTTTTTTTCTGTCGTGACAACCTTAATGCAGTTACCTTCAACGAGCTGCTGTCCATGTGACGGCGGCATCACCTCCTGGCACTGCTCGCAGACGCCCTCGTTCAGGTCGCTGTTCGAAGTCATTGCCATGATCGGAGTCTTCACCGTCAGCTGTTTCATCGTGCAGAAGTAAGAAGAGTAGGCAAACTGAACCTGACCGACGACAAATGTCAGCATCACAAGGAGACTCAGATATTTTGCCTTGTTACTCAATTCTATTTACTTTCTTCTTCTTGGTTCAACAAAAGTTACGCACTAAAGTTTCACAAATCAAATGCCGAATCTTACTCGGCGACCCGGGTGCCAACCATGCTCGAAAACAGCCAGTATCGTGATACTCACCGGCGCCGGCGGTGGAATTACGGTTCCTCAAAGCGGCAAATTGTCTCGGCCGGGATTGCGTCGCGTTTCGAACCCGGTCAGCATCACGTCCGCCCGTGGACCTCTGTTCTCTGCCGAAGAGAATGAACTCCATGCTTTTAATTTCTAGAAGAGATCTCTCTGAACGAATTTACGTCTGATTGCGTTCTCATATGAAGCGAATGGAATTGACTTTTGTGTCCCCCGTGCATGAAGTCTTCCAGGATTGTATCCAGAGAAAGGAAGTATCCCGTAATGCGAAATAAAATCAACCCGCTCCTGGTCATCATTGCAGTGGCGGGGATAGCTATTGTGGCATCGGCAACTAACGCGGCTCCCAAAGACGACCAGTTGACATCCCGCGAAGTCATCAAGCCGGAACAACTGATTAAATTACTCTCCGGCAAAATGAAGCCGCTCGTGCTTCAGGTCGGCTTCGACTTCCTCTACCAGGGCGGACACATTGACGGTTCCATCTGGGCCGGGCCCGCGTCCAGACCGGACGGCATAGCGAGATTGGAGAATGCCGTGAGAAATGTCCCCAGAGACAAAGAAATCATACTGTACTGCGGCTGCTGTCCCTGGACCGAATGCCCCAACATCCAGCCGGCTTTCGATACAATGCGAAAGCTCGGCTTCAAGAACGTCAAAGTACTTTACATCCCATCGGACTTCGAGCATGATTGGATAAGGCAAGGCTACCCCATCGAGAAATCTGGGGAGAGAGGCTCGAAATAGCCGACGTTCATACAAAGCCCTGGAACGAGCGTGTCGTGCTTCAGAGAATGGGCCAGGCGAATGCCATTGTTTAGTTTCACAAAGACGGCTAATTTTCCACAGGAGGAATACAAGTGAAGATCGGAATAACCTGTTACCCAACTTACGGCGGAAGCGGTGTCGTTGCAACAGAGCTCGGGAAGGCACTCGCGCAGCGCGGACACCAGATACATTTCATCAGTTACGCCCTTCCCGCGCGTCTCGACAACATAGTCGGCGACGTTTTATATCACGAGGTGGAGATGTCGCAGTATCCGCTTTTCGACTTCCCCCTCTACACTGACTCCCTTGCAAGCAAGATGATAGACGTGGCGAAGTATCACGACCTAGACATTCTTCACGTCCATTACGCCATCCCGCATGCCACGAGCGCCTTTCTTGCCAAGCAGATACTCGCGCCGACGAAGGACATTAAGGTCATCACTACCCTGCACGGCACCGATGTTACGCTCGTCGGGCTCGAACCGAGCTTTCTCCCTCTCGTCAAATTCTCGATAGAGCAGAGCGACTACGTGACATCCGTTTCACGTTTCCTTCAGATGAAAACCTACACGATGTACAACATCGAAAAGGAAATCCAGGTCATTACGAATTTCGTGGATGTCGAAAAATTCAGCCGGAAGGAGAACTGTCAGTTCAGGGAGAAATTCGCGCCGCACGGCGAAAAGGTACTCGTCCATGTGTCGAACTTCAGGACCGTCAAGCGGGTGCCTGACGTCATAAGAATTTTTGACATGGTGCGGCGCTCGGTCCCGAGCAAGCTCGTCCTCGTGGGTGACGGCCCCGACAGGTCAGAATGCGAGCGGTTGGCGCGTGAGCTCGGTATATTCGACGATATCAGGTTTCTGGGCAAGCAGACGTTGCTTCCGGAGATTCTCTCCGCATCGGACCTAATGCTGATGCCGAGCCAGTCCGAAAGCTTCGGCCTTTCCGCGCTGGAGGCCATGGCCTGCAGCGTACCGGTCGTATCGTCGAGCGCCGGTGGACTTCCTGAGCTCGTGGTTCACGGGGAGACCGGCTACATTGCCGAGCTTGGAGACGTGCAACGAATGGCGAAATACGCCACAGAACTTCTGAGTGACGATCGAAAGCTGGAACTGTTCAGTCAGAATGCGAGGAAGCGGGCGGTCGAGAAATTCAGGGTAGAATTGATCGTCCCGCAGTACGAAAAATTATACGAAGAGGCGCTCAACGAGACAGGAGCCAACATAAGGGTGAAGTAACCCCCCGAGGGGGAGTTCGCTGTGCCATCACGGGCGGGGTATCCGGCGGCGCCTCGTACCACGGCACGGTCAGAAGCTCATCTGGTACATCAGCTTCAGGGCGTTTACCGCTTCCCGCTGGTAATTGCGGTTGTTCAATCCCACTTTTCTGGACAGTTGAAGGTAAAGCATGTTTCCGAGTAGATCGGCAAGGGGATAGTCCACATTGACTTCTGTGTTATTTATGTCGCTGAACTGGCCTCCGACCCTGACCGTTGCCTTACCAAACTGTGTCGTTATCGCGACGTCCGGGTTGGTAAGACCGGAGATGGAGCTGTAACGTAATTCCGCGCTCCGTATGAACGAAAACTCGCGGCTGAAGAAGTTTGTCATAGCCCCGGACAGAATGGAAGTGCCCGCGGTCAGTATGCCGGCTCCTGCCTGGCTCCAAAGATTATCCGCAGCGGTCCGTTTGAGCGGAGAGGTCAGCTCGTCGGCGAACTGGTTTGTAAGTATGAACGATATCGCATTCGTCTGCGCGTCGCCCTGGTACGGAATTCCATCAACCGTCATCGAAATGTCAGGCGGGTTCGGCCTATTGAACGTGCCGCTGATTCCCAGCTGGACGACGACATTCTCTGTCCTGCCAGTGCCTGTTGTACTGCTTGTATCGGTGTGTTCCCCCTGGTATTGTGCGGTTATATTAAGGGTCGGATTAAGCGGATTACCCGTGAAACTGAGGCGACCGGAAGCGGCGAAATGCCTCGAGTAGAAATTGTAGTAAGAACTATTCTGGACGCTGACATCCCCCGTCAATTCCATACTGCCGGACAGATTCGAGAGGTGAAGCCGGCCGCCCAGTACGGCACTCAGCTCTTCATTCGTCACCGGATTGAATATCATCCGGAGATTCACATTGTCTTTTGTTTCGACTTCCACGTCGTACCGCAGGCTGTCGAGGATACTTCCGGATGACGGAGGAGTAGGAACGACGGAAGCCTCGAGATTGTGGTCCGAACCCTTATTTTCCGAATGGTTCTGGGGAAAATGATAAATTATTTCCTGCGCGGAGACATCCTCCTTGGTCCGCATCGGCAGCAGAGTGAGATCCGCCGACTGGATATTCAGCGTTCCGGAGAGCATAAGTCTATCGAGACTTCCCCCGAGCATCAATCCCTGTTTCCCGGCCCCAACGGTTGCCGTGCCATATATGCTCTTCAGTGTCCTCCTGGCTGTTGAGTTCAGAACAAGGAGTGAGCCATCCAAGACCAGGTCAAATTTCTCTATCGTATTCTGTCCTATCGTGATCGATCCGTTAGCTTGAAGAGTGCCGCCATTCTGTCCGGGCAAATTCATTACAGCAAGCGGTGACAAGAACAGTTTATTTCCCTCACCGATAATCGTGGCATTGTAGAGGTAGTCGACCTCATTAGCGGCGAGGCGAATTCTCCCGTCATCAAGTACAAGTCTCCCTTTCATTTCAGGCGAGGAATAGCTGCCAGTAATTGCCATATTACCGGAAAGAGTACCTCCGAAGTCATCGACACCGGTCATGAAGGGAGTCAGGAAGGAAACATCCTGCGAGTCGGCAGTCATGTCCAAGTGTAATTGTCCGTGTGACCGCGCCGACAAAGGGACGGTGCCAATGAGCGTGAGGGAATACCGGCTGGAATCATCGTTCTTAGAGAGTTCGGCATTGATCGCCATCACCTGGCCACTCAGCTCAAGGCTTCCCTCGAAACGCTTCGCCACTGAACCGTTGTACCCTACGTTCTTTCCTGAGAATTCCAGCGAGAGCAACGTTGTATCACCCACGTTGTTCAAATCGGCACGACCACTGACACTCCCGCTGAGTTTGAGATTGCTTGTGTCCAACCGAGCGATCTTCTGTATCGAACCGAGGCCGAAATCCGAGAAGAGGAAGTGCAGATCTGCGCCAGTTTGCAGCGAGTACGAACCGTTGACAGTCACTTTTGGATCTGAACCGCTGTCCCCACTTCCCACGCCAGCTAGAAAGGTAGCGGGAGTAATCGCAAATGTCTCGGGGGAATACGTGATGTGTACCGGCGACTCGCTCACGAGTGGTATACCGTAAACTTTACCCCTCAGTGAGTCAGTCACGAGCGTGAACTCATGACGCGAAACAGAGCCAGACGCTTCTATGCCGAACTCCACGAGCGTGTCCACCTGCCCCTCGACGTGGAGCGAAAGCCTCGGGGAGGCCGATGAATCGCCGCGCGTGTATCTTACGTGTAATTCCTTAGCGGCGAGCCTGGTTGGACCGATATTCAAGGACCCGATACTCGCATCCGTCGACCATGACGCGGAATCCCAAACCGAAAGTCCGGGGTCGGACGAATAGTCGAAGCCGACATACGCTTTGGATCCGCTGATACTCAATGAATCCCTGGCATAGTCGAGTGTGTCGACCGAGAGGAATCCCGAGATTGATACGCTATCCCCCCCACTGACAAGTCGAAGGTGCGTGGAGGCGTTGCCGCTCATTTCGGTTCTGCCCAGAAGCTGGCCGAGGATTCTTGCATCTTTGACATCCGCATCCACATCCACGTCAAGCGCGTGGGCACCGGTGAAGGAGGAACGAATAGTGTCCGCCCTTCCTGATAACCTGGAGCTGAAACTGTCCGCGATGGCAGAGATCAGCCCCGATATCTGGGCCGGAAGCTCGTGAGGTACGAAACTGCCGGTTATGCTTGCATCAAAATATGGCGAATGAACCTGAAGTTCCTTTTCGGGCCGCTCGGTATTCAAGAGGAGGGTGAACGCAGAATTGTCCAGATGGAACTTTCCCAGTGACGAGCGCTCTGTCAGCAGTGAGAGCCTTGTCCGGAGTGAGTCGATATTAAATCCACGACCGTCCAGTAGGAGGTGGCCGGTTATGCTGCCGGCGAGCGAGGGAACATGAACGAAGGGTGAGAAGTCAAACTCGGTGAAGGAAATATCACCGAAGTAAGAATTCGTCGCCGTGCTGAAACCGGCTTGTCCGTCAACATTCCCTCGCGATGTGAGGAAATTGAAACTCGAGGTGATGCTGTCATTGGAAGATGTTATCTTGACGGACGCGCTGGGGATTGAAGTATGGTCGTAGCTCGACGAATCGATTTCCAGCGAGAGGATGCCGGAAGGGATAGTTCCGCTGTGCGTGGCCAGAGAGAACGCTGCCGTTCCGTTAAGTCCGGTCTTCAGACTGTCGTCGCCAATGATATCCCCTATGTTGAGTCCGTGGAAATTGATCTGCCCTTCATATGATCCGCGGTTCAAACGGGATAGTGCGGCTATCTCAGTCTTTTCGTTTGAAAGACTCACACTCACGTTCAGGTCAACAGGGCGGCCGCTCGCAGAGGCGTCGATGTTCATCTTTCTGAGTCGGCCAGCATTCGGAAACCCGACGTTCTTGAGAATCGAGGAGAGCTCCCCCATGTCTACGCCGGCATTTTTCAAGGTGACGTCCATCGTCATTGAAGAATCCAGCAGATTCCGAAATGACGCGGAAAGGGGGACAATCGAGCTGTCGGTTCTAAGAAGGAACTGCTTGACGGTCAATGTATCCAGCGTCCCGCTCGCAAACGCGGAAAGGCTGAACCTGGTGGGCGAGATAGATGGAAGCTTCACGAATCCACTGATCTGACCCGGGTCGCAATTCACGGCTTCAACGTTCGCGGTCAGGTATTTGTTTCTGATTGTGTTCACATCCAGCGAATCCAACAAGTCCTGTCCGGTCAACGTCAGATCGATATGAATAAGAGTTCGCCCGGTCCACAACCTGAATCCGGACACTTCGGTCCCACCCGGAGACGTGAAGAATGCAAACCTGAGGGAGTCCACCCTCAAACCCGGAGGTTCAATCCTCATCGCCATGTTCCGGACGTTGACCGAGAGGTTATCTCCCGACAGCTCCGCCGATGCGGCAAGATTAAGGTTCCTGACTGAGAAGTTCGTGGGATCGAAACGCGCAGTGTGGCCTCCGGCCATTTCCCCGCCATCCGATCTTTCAGTTCGCACGACTGTGGAATCATACAGTAAGAACTGGCCGTTGCGAATGCTAAGGGACCTCGTAAGGATAGTCCAGTCAAACTTCCCGCCCTTCCCGTTACCTGGCTTGCCTATGTGGTCGACATTGAAAATCCCGTCCCTCCCCCTTACCAGATAAAACCGTGGGTTGACCAGTTCCACCCTGGTCGCTTGTATTGTCTTGGTGACCAGAGAAAGGGGGAGGTGAGAAATTCTGACGGTGTCGACCATTGCGATAGGTTGGTCGTGGTAGAGGAGAGCGGCGCCGTCTATTGTGAACGACCCAAATACGCTTCCGTGGATTTCACCGAGATGGAGCCGGGCGTTCGTGCCGTCATCGACGATCGAGGTAAGCAGGTCACGGACCTGGTTGTTGAAAAACCGCGTATACGAGAGGAGGAATACGATAATAGGAAAGAAGACAAAGAGCATGAAAAGGGGGAAAAAAAATCTTTTGCGCATGGCAAGCGCCGTTGGATTACTTCCCCCGAGGGGAGCTTTCCGAGCGGATTTTGCTGATGATATTCGTCGTGGATATTCCTTCGATGTAGTTGATCGTCACTACCCTCCCGCCACGCGCCTCCACAATGTCTTTGCCGACCACATCCTCGATCTTCCAATCCGCTCCTTTAACCAGCACGTCGGGCTGAATCATCCTGATGACATTGTAAGGGGTATCTTCTCCGAAAACACAGACATAATCGACACTCTTTAGATTGGAGACCACGAAGGCTCGATCGGCTTCTGTGACCACCGGGCGTTTCTCCCCTTTGATTTGCTTCACGCTGGCATCAGAGTTTATAGCCACGACCAGACAGTCTCCCAGCTCCCTTGCCCGGTTCAGGTACTCGACGTGCCCCCTGTGAAGGATGTCGAACACACCGTTTGTGAAGACTATCTTCTTTCCATCGCCCTGGAGCTTCCTCAGGATAACGCTTAATTCCTCCGCCGAGAATATTGCCGTCATCGGAACTCCAAGGAATGCGAATCGTTCAGGACTTCCACGAACAGGCGTTCCTTGTCCACGGGGGCGATTCCGACTTCGCCACAGACTATACCCCCCGCATGGTTGGCAATGGCGGCAGCTTCGGCGATCGTCGCGCCGGCGACGAGAGCGACCGTGAGAGTGGAGATAACGGTATCGCCTGCGCCTGAGACGTCTGCCACCTGTCTGGCCTTTGTCGGGAAATGCATCGACGCTCCGCTTTTTTCAACCAGAGTCATTCCCTTCTCTGCCCTGGTCAACAGGACGTTTTGACACTCGAGACGATTCAGAAGCTCGCGTGCCGCCGCCACGGCCTGCTCGTCCGTACTCGCAGGAATTCCGAGTGCGCCCTCGGCCTCTTTAACGTTCGGTTTAAACACGGTCACGTTACGGTATTCGAAGAAATTCGCCTGCTTCGGATCAACGCTGACAATTGTCCCGTTCGTCTTCGCAAAATCTATGACCTCTTTCAGCAAATCCTTCGTCAACATACCCTTGTTGTAATCTTCAAGCAATATCGCGTCAAGCTCACTACCCATCGACCTTAGCACTTTCATCACGTCGGCCACAGTCTTGGCACCAATTTCCTTCCGCTGTTCGTGATCCAGCCTGACGACGTGCTGGTTATGGGCAATGACCCTTGTCTTGACTGTCGTCGGCCTGTCGGCGTCAGTGACAATCCCTTCACGCGATAGTTGCATTTCACCGAGTATATCACGCAACTTAGCACCGGATTCGTCGTTCCCGACGATGCCGAAGAGGATTGGCTCCGCTCCCAGCGCCTTTATATTGTTGGCGACGTTAGCGGCGCCGCCAAGCCTTGCCGATTCGCTTTCAACTTGAAGTATGGGTACCGGAGCTTCCGGTGATATTCTGTTTACGCTACCCCAGATGTATTTATCCAGCATAAGGTCGCCGATAACAGCGACCCTCTTACCTTGAAACCTGTCGAACAATTCCTTCAAACGTTCTTTTTTGAAGCCGCTCAACCGAAATCTCCATTTTTATTTAATTTACGCGCCTCATCGCTCAAGAGCAATTGCACTCTCGGCGGCTTCCTGCGACAGAAAATCGCCCCTCTCCAATCGAACGACAGTGAAATTGTGCCGTTGTGGCCTAGCAGGAGGTGAGGTGTGAAATCCGGAGAGCACCCTTGTCGGCGGAATGGGCATCCACTGTGAGCGGAGGTGCGCAGAGCCACAAGCGAAATCAACCACCCGACGACTCTCAATCAGCAGTCTGCCGAAGCCGGTATGCAATCGTCAGACACCCGGCACAATCTGCGGGCGTTGACAGCAACGATCTATTCGGGCTCGTACATTACTTCGTACACAGTCTTCAGCAACTTTTCGCCCGTGAAGGGCTTGTTTATGAATGCATCAATCTGATTGGACATAGAGCCTCCTAATTCGTCCTGCAGTCCGCTTGTAGCAATTATCCTCACGTCAGTTTCCATGCGCCTCAAAGCCGCAATCGCGGACTTACCGTCGAGGACAGGCATCATGTTATCTATTATGATGGTGCGGACGTTCTCCATGTTCTTCACAAAAACCGCGATAGCCTCGGCACCGTCCCCGGCAACGACGACCTGGTATCCGTAAGCCTCAAGTGTTGCCCTCGCGATTTCCCGTATTGAAGATTCATCATCGACTACAAGTATCAATTCTCCGTGTCCAACGTAATGATCCAGATCAGTCTCGACCGGGACCGCGGCTTCAGCAAGCTCAGTGGCGGGGAGATAAATTTTGAACGATGTGCCTCGGTTTACTTCACTATAGACGTTGATAAATCCACTGTGTGCCTTAACAAGGGCGAGCGCAGTCGACAATCCGAGGCCCGTCCCCTTACCGATCTCTTTGGTTGTGAAGAAGGGTTCAAAAATCTTCTCGAGAATTCCCTGTGGAATTCCCTGGCCTGTGTCGGAGACGGTGATGATAACGTACTTTCCCGGCTTCGCGTCAATATTGACCTTGGCATAATCCTCGTTGAGAAGCACGTTTTCGGCCGCGAGGGTAAGCGTTCCACCATCGGGCATGGCATCCCTTGCGTTCACGCAAAGGTTCAGAATTACCTGGTGCAACTGAGTAGCATCACCCAGAACCGTCCAGAGATCCTTCGGCATCGAATGTTCCACTTTTATGGACTTAGGGAAGGTCTCGTTCGCAATGTTCATTATTTCTCTGATCACATGTCTAGGCTGAAGGATGACTCGTTCGCCCTTGGCGCCTCTGCCGAACATTAATACCTGGCGGACCATATCGGCGCCGCGTTTTGCGCTGGACTCGATGGCCTGCAAAATCTTTTCGCTCTGTTCATCGCTCAGCCTTCTCTTCAGCGCCCGCACCGACATCATGATGGGAGACAGCACGTTGTTTAAATCATGGGCGATGCCGCCGGCGAGTGTACCGATGCTTTCAAGGCGCTGTGCGCGCATGAATTGCAGCTCAAGTTTCTTACTCTCCGTTACGTCGGTACATACCTTCATGATCGATTTGGGTCTCCCCTCGATATCAGTAACGAGTTTCCACCTGCAGTCCAATACGATTTCTTGTCCGCCTCGATTCATGCTCGTTAATTCACCCGCCCATTCTCCTTCCTTTCTGACGATTTGATTGGCTTCTTTTGTCTCGGGGGTAATCTTACCGCCGTAAATGTCATCGAAAGCTTTTCCGACCACCTCACTAAATGTCCAACCCAGGACTCTGGTTGCCCCCTCGTTCCAGAACGTGATCATTCCGTTAAGCGTTTCCAGTATGATCGCGTCCTGCGACTTATCCAGAAGCGCGGCTTGCTCTCTGATCTTTTCGTCGGATTGTTTACGTTCTATCGCGGTGGCTATTTGTCCGGACAGGAGCGAAAGCAGGTTCTTTTCGGATTCGCCGAACTTCACTGAAGATGTATAGTTTTGAACTCCCAGCACACCTATCGTGCCGGAGGCCGTCTTTAGAGGGACTCCCACCCAATCAATCGGCATTCTTCTCTGGAGGCCGCCGGACCGGTCAGTGTCGAGCAGCTTTGTCTCATTTACAGTAAGGACCGATGGACTCCCGCCGAGCATGACCTGCTCGTTGAACGCATCGAGTCCTGGTTGCCGCTCAGGTATGTCATACACTTCGTTCACGTAGTAAGGGTAAGTCAAGCCCCTACTGATGTCATCCCTGAGGGCGATGTAAAAATCTTTGGAGGGCACAAGCTGCCCGATCACCTCATGTATGGATTTGCAGAAGTCCTTCAGGCTCTCGGTAACACGGGTGATTTCCGCCAGTCTGTACAGCGCCGATTGAAGCATTTCGGACCGGCGCCTTTCCGTGTTATCTCTTCCTACCCCGACGAATCCGATAATCTGACCGGTTTCAACCACAATTGTGAGCGACAAGTTCATAGGAATCGTTTGTCCGTCCTTCGACATGAAGTCGATGTCGACCACCACTTCATCTTCCTTTCCCTGCAGCGCTCGTTCCTGGTACGACCGGATGATGTCTTTCTGGGACGTGAGATCAAGGAGGCTCATTCCGACCATTTCATTCTCTTCGTAACCAAGTGATCCGACCGTGCCTCCGCGGACGAGCTGGATATTCATCTCATCGTCAAGCCTGAATAGCACGTCGCTCATAAACGTCAGTGCGGATTTCATTGCATCATAAAGGGTATTAACAATGATCTTGTGGCGAAATACAAAATAGAGCGCGATCACGAGTGAGAGAAGCGAAGTGAAAATGTAGAGCTCCATGCTTTTTGGAAAGAAGGCCATGAAAATTGATTCGGTGAACGGCCCGGGCAGCAAGAGGAGGAGCAAAGCGAAACCTGCGACGATCAGGTTTGATTTCATGCCCTTGTCGGAGAAGCCCTTCAGGAAAGTAAATAGAAGGGCGATGCCTATGCTGAAAGCAACCGACATCCATGTGACGAGAAAAACATAGCCGATGGTCGACAGGCCAACTCCGGCTGATATGGGTTTCGGGATGAGTCCGAGAAGTTCGAAAGTGTAGCTGAAAAGGCCCGCAAAGTATACGAATCCGACCGTAAGCGGAGATTGCAGGAGCTCTTCCCTCCTGACCATTATTATCATAAAGTGAAGGAAGAAGAACGGGAACAAAGCAAAAAGGAACGCCCCGACGGCGCTGATTATCGCGTACCCGGTATGCGCGAGGGGAATCGTTGATAGGAAACCACACGCTCCAAAAGCGACCAGACTCGCAACGAGGAAGAGATAGAATTTCACGATCAGACTGCGAGTAGCCTTGAAATAGATAATCAGAGCTAGAAGCAGATTTGTCGCCGCGTAGCCGATCGACACATATTTATATAGCATTTGCAGCCTCCGTTATATAACCCTTGTAGTTTTCGAAGATCGAGCCACACGGATAAAGCGAATCATCTGGGAATGGCCGGATGCTTCCAATCTTGCCAAACGCTTCGATTCCAAAGTGCTCAGTCCGTAAGGTTTGTTCTTGCTGTGAATATATAAGCCGGGCGCTCAGCCTGCAACGAGTTTCCGCTTCATCCTCCACGCGGAATTGCGTTGCGTTCGGATCAATTTAGCTCATGTTTGTTTCAGCTTCCAATAGACCGAACAACATTCAATGTAATCTTGTCTAAGCATCGAAAAGAGTCTATTTTGTTCTCATGCTGGATGATTTCAATTCCCTGTCCATTCCGGGAGCCAGAATCGTATTGCGTTCCGTGGACCTCAGGGATGTCGACCCACTCTTCAGGATTATCTGCAATTCCCATCAGCACCTCGAGAAGTGGCTCCCCTGGGTGGATTTCGTCCAGACGGTTGACGACGAGAGGCACTTCGCGGAACAGTGGATCTACGATATGCAAATGAGAGCCGCCATCCATCTTTGCATTACATTCGAGAACGAGATCGTGGGCCTCATCAGCACCCACCAGATCGACTGGATCAACCAGCGGACGAGTATCGGATACTGGATTGGTGGCGAGAGCACCGGGAAGAACTTTGCGACAGAGGCCACTGCAGTCCTTCTCAAATACCTCTTCGATTCTCTGAAACTCCACAGGGTATTCATCCAGGCTGCCACGGAGAACGTTGCGAGTAACCGCGTAATCGAGAAACTTGGGTTCGTGTGGGAGGGCATCCTGAGGGAGAACGAGCGTGTCAAGGATTCGTTTCTCGATCATAACATCTACGGGATGACTCGCGACGACTTCATGAGGCTCGAGAAGGTTTTCTCGCCGTACCTCGAAAAGTAATTCCCACGAGACCCAGCATAGTCCCTACCCGGAAGCGAAGCGCGGCACGCATTAAAGGTCATATTTATCGTCAGCGGCGAGTCTGTCTGAGATCTCCCTTCTGATATATGCCGCATTGATCGGAGTATACTTGAGAAGGCGCCGCACAGCTGTCAGGTAAGTCCGAAGCATGTCGCCTTCCGCTATTATTGCAAGCGCCGCCTTTGCATGGCTTTCCACGCGTTCGATCGCGTCGTAGACAAATGCGCGTGCAAGATCTGAATAGAAGGCGGAATTCTTTGCGCCGCTGTTCTCCATCTTGCGCACACGAAGGAGGACGCTCTCCATCGCGTATGCCTCCATTGCCATATCGGCGATGTGCCAGATTACTTCCTGCTCATGCTCGAGCTTGTCCATGTATTTCTGAAAAGCGGCTCCGGAAACCAGAAGTCCCATCTTCTTCGCGTTTGCCGCTAGGTTCATCTCGTCCGCAAGCAGCCCATCGTATTTAGATTCGCCGGCCGAGAATGAGATAACCTCATCCATGAGCTTTTGGGCCGCCGCCATCAACGGCAGCTCACCCTTCATGGCGCGCCGGATGAGCATCGATGGGATCAGGAGCCGGTTGATCTCGTTCGTCCCTTCGAAAATCCTGTTGATCCGCGAATCGCGGTAAGGACGCGCGACAGGATACTCTTCCGAGAACCCGTAACCTCCGAATATCTGTACCCCTTCATCGGCGACATAGTCAAGAATTTCGGACGCGTATACTTTTATTATACTGCACTCCACGGCATACTCCTCTATACCCTTCAATGTCATTACAGCGGCATCCGGGCTCTTCTTGTCCACGTTCTGGAGTATCATGTCTATCAACCCAGCCGTCCTGTAGACCATGGTCTCACCGACAAATGCCCTGATTGCCATCTCGCCGAGCTTGTGCCTTACCATGCCGAACGAAATGATCGGCACCTGAAATTGTTTCCTCGTCTTGGCATACCTGACCGACTCGGTTATTATCGCCTTGGCACCGCCGATCACGCTGGCTCCCAATTTGAATCTTCCTATATTGAGAATATTCAGAGCGACCCTGTGGCCCTTTCCGATTTCACCTATAACGTTTTCAGCCGGAACGTCGACGTTGTCCAGGTTCAGCGCCCTCGTCGAAGAGCCCTTGATCCCCATCTTCTTTTCTTCTTTTCCGAGCGAGATCCCTTTGTAACCCTTCTCCAGTATGAACGAAGTAAATTTGTCTCCGCCTACCTGGGCGAAAGTAATGTAGACATCGGCAAACCCCGCGTTAGAAAGCCACATCTTGTTGCCGTTCAGAGTGAAATGTTTACCGTCCGGTGAAGGCGTCGCGACTGTTTTTGCCGACAGTGCGTCGCTACCGGACCCCGGCTCCGATAGCGAGTATGACGAGATCAGTTGCGCGGTGGCGAATTTGGGCAGGTACTTTTTCTTCTGATCTTCCGTTCCGAAGTAAACGATCGGGAGGGTTCCGATACCGGTGTGCGCGCCATGGCTCACTGCAAACGCGCCCGCTCTCCCAAGATTCTCCGCGACCAGCATCGAGCTGGTTTTGTCGAGTCCAAGTCCGCCGTACTCTTCAGGGATATCCACCGATAGCAAGCCGATTTCTCCCGCCTTCCTGAGAAGGCCGGTCGACAGATCGTAGTTGAGCTCTTCCAGCTTCTCAACATTCGGCATGACCTCCTTGTCGACGAAATCTTTGGTAGTATCGGCTATCATCTTATGTTGTTCATTGAAATCTTCCGGTGTGAAGATCTCTTCGGGCTTCGTGTCTTCGATGAGGAAGCTTCCGCCCTTCTTGTAATTCAGTTTCTGGTTCCGGGTCGTTTCCATTTGCTGTTCCTCAAATTATGTTTTCAAAAATGCCCGCGGCACCCATACCGCCGCCGATACACATTGTCACCATGCCATATCTTGCTTTTCTTCTCTTCATTTCATGCAGAAGCGTCGCCGTGAGTTTCGCCCCGGTGCAGCCGAGTGGATGACCCAGCGCAACGGCACCGCCATTCACGTTGACTCTCTCTTCCTTAACGCCGAGCTCCCTGATTACTGCCAGCGCCTGCGATGCGAAGGCCTCGTTCAGCTCGATTAGATCAATATCTTCCAGTTTCAGACCGGCCAACTTAAGTGCCTTCGGTATAGCCTTGATCGGGCCGATCCCCATTATCTCAGGCGGGACACCGGCGACGGCGAAAGCAATGAACCTGGCCATCGGCTTCAACCCCATTGCCTTTGCCCTTTCGCCGCTCATGACGACAGAAGCGGCGGCACCGTCGCTCATCTGCGAAGAATTTCCCGCGGTCACCGTGCCTCCCTGCATGAACACCGGCTTAAGTTGCGCAAGTTTGTCCAGGGCTGTGTCCTCGCGGGGACCCTCGTCGACGTCGAAGGTCGTCTCCTCAACGACGTTCTTTCCACCTCTTCGAATTTTTCGCTTTACTTTCAACGGAACAATTTCTTCGGTAAACCTTCCCCCCTTGATGGCGGCCACGGCCTTCTGATGGCTCGAGAGAGAAAACTTGTCCTGGTCCTCACGAGATACTCTGTACTGCGCGGCTACACGCTCGGCTGTAAGCCCCATGTTCAGGTAGGTTTCCGGTTTGGAATCAACCAGGCTCGGGTTGGGAACAATTTTGAACCCGCCCATCGGGACGAGGCTCATTGTCTCCGTACCGCCGGCTATGATCACGTCCGCGAATCCTGCCATAATCCTCTCGGATGCCATCGCGATGGTCTGCAGACCCGATGAGCAGAACCTGTTGATTGTCGCAGCCGGAACAGACACCGGCATACCGGCACGGAGTGCCGCGATCCTTGCGACATTCATCCCCTGCTCCGCCTCCGGCATGGCACAGCCGATTAGTATATCATCGATCGTCTCGGGGTCGAGACCCCGCGTGCGTTCAACCGCCGCTTTGATAACCTCGGCAGCCATTTCGTCGGGACGCACATCTCTAAGCGTTCCCTTCTTCGCCTTGCCGATAGCCGTTCTGAGTGATGTTACGATTACTGCGTCGTGCATTTTTCATAATCTCCTGCTAAGTCTATAAAGAAATGGAGGGCCTAAGGCACAATGGCACTAAGGCACAAAGTCACTTCACGTTTAGCTTGCAAATAAGTGCACTTAACATTCTTTCAATCTCCCGGCTTCTGTCAAACGAGCTACCGAATTCTGACTTATCTAGAAACTCGAAGTTGAGAGCTATCTGAAGTTGAGTTTGGATCTCAAACAGCGATCCCATAACCACTTGCAAGAAACGCGCGTACTCACCCCTGGATCTCCTGCCATATCCCTCTGCGACATTACTCGGGATCGATACCGCGCATCGTCTCATTTGAGAAACCAGTCCGAACTGTTCTTCCTTCGGAAACGTCTTCGTCACTTTGTATACTCCTGTCACAAATGCCATTGATTTCTGCCATACAACGAGGTCACGATAAGTCTTGATCGAGCTGCCGCTTCTCATCTCCCAGTTTGTCCCCCGCTTCCAATTCCCTTTTCTCTTCTTTTCTTAATCCTTGCGCCTCTGTTTCTTTGGACCTTACACCTATTTCTTCAATTCCTCAACGCCTTGTTGTTCTTGAGCATATACTGCATTCTCTCCTGAGTTTTTCTTTCGCCGCACAAGCTCAGGAATGCTTCCCGCTCAAGATCCAGGATGTATTCTTCCTCTACCTCCTGTGCGGAAGTCAGGTCTCCACCTGTCAGAACGGAAGCAAGTTTCTTTCCGATATGAAACTCGTACTCCGTAATCTGCCCCCCTTCCCGCCACATGTAGAGACCGAGCGTGAGCGCGGATAGCACAGGTTGCCCGAGCGCCATCACCTTTCGTCTTTCCGGCGGACGGTAACCTTCACTTGCCATCGCGAGCGCTGTGGCCTTGGCGTCATAAAGCAGAAACTTTTCGTTCATCGAGATACCGTCGGTTGGTCGCAGGAATCCGAGGAATTTAGCCTCTTCCGCACTCGTCGCGACCTTGGCTGTCCCGATGGTTTCCAGCACCTCGCGCACAAACGGCATGAGATCGACATCGGCCACGTTCGGCGCGCGGGAGAGGCTCCGAACAAGCATCTCTTTTGTCCCGCCGCCTGCCGGTATCAGGCCCACTCCGGCTTCGACCAATCCGATATACGTCTCCGCCGACGCCCTGACTTTGGAAGCATGAAGTGTCATTTCACAACCTCCGCCGAGGACCATATTGAAGGGCGCGACCACGACCGGTTTCGGCGCGTATTTTATGTTCATGTCCACTCCCTGGAACACCCTGATCGCGTGGTCGATTTCGTCGAAATCACCCTCCTGGGCAAGCATCAGGACGAGCATCAGGTTGGCGCCCGCGGAGAAATATTTACCCTGATTCGCGATGACCAGCGCGTCGAAATCTGTCTCGAGCCTCTTCAGCCCGAGCTCGGTCATTTGCAGCACATCCTCGCCGATGACGTTCGCCTTAGAATGGAATTCGAGACATGCCACGGAGTCTCCGATGTCGATCAAAGATGCGCCCGCATTCGACTTCAGGACTTTCCCTTTCTTCGATTCAAGTTTCAGGTTGATCAGCTTCTTAGGAACCGGGATGGGTTTGAAATTCTTCGAGGCGAAATCGTAGTACAACCGCGTTCCCTGCTCCTCCTTGTAGAAACTCTTCGCGCCCGCGGCCAGCATGTCGAGAACTTTCTGGGGTATCTGCCTTCCTTCCGCCTTCATCCTCTCAACCGATTTCTCAAGCCCAATCGCGTCCCAGGTCTCGAACGGTCCGAGTTCCCAACCGAAACCCCACTTCATCGCGTTATCTATACTCATGATGTCGTCGGCAATTTCGGGTATTCGGTTCGCGCTGTAAATCAGGACAGCCGCCGTGGTATCCCAGAAGAACTCTCCGGCCCTGTCTTTTGCCTGGGCGAGCGCCTTAAGCCGCTCGGCGATATCTTCGATGTTCTTGCCCATGTCGATGGATGGGAAGACCGCCTTTCGTTTTTGGCGGTGTTCCATAGACCGGCAGTCGAGCGTCAGTATCTCGCTTTCACCCTTCTCATTCTTCACCCTTTTGTAGAATCCGCTTTTCGTCTTCTCGCCTAACCAGTTCCTTTTCTGCATCTCCAGTATGAACTCAGGGACCTTGAAATAGTCGCGCATCTCATCCCCCGGCACGGCTTCATAGAGATTGTCGGCCACATGGATGAGCGTGTCGAGCCCAACGATATCTCCGGTCCGGAAAGTGGCGCTTTTCGGCCTTCCCGAAGCGGGGCCCGTGATCGCGTCGACTTCCTCTATAGTGTAATCCCTCTCAACCATCTTGTGGATGACATACATAATTGCGGCGACGCCGATCCTGTTACCGATGAAGTTCGGCGTGTCTTTGCACAGGACCGTTCCCTTCCCGAGCGTTTCCTCCGCAAACTGACGCATGAATGATATTACCTCGGGAGATGTATCCGCGGTCGGAATGAGTTCCAGCAGATAAAGATATCGGGGGGGATTGAAGAAATGGGTACCGAGAAAATGTTTTTTGAAATCCTCCGAGAGACCCTCTGCGATTTGCGAAATGGGAATGCCGCTGGTGTTCGAGCTGACTATCGTGCCGGGTTTGCGCAGGCCATCGACTTTCTTCATCAGATCTTTCTTCGGGGCGAGACTTTCAACGACGACTTCGATTATCCAGTCTACCTCAGCTACTTTATTCAGATCATCTTCGAAATTCCCAACCGTTATTCGCGACACCTTTTCCTTAATGAACAATGGTGCGGGTTTCAAACCGAGTGCCCGCTTCAAACCTGCGGCGGCATATCTGTTCCTCACAGCCTTGTCGTTCAGGGTCAGTCCCTTTTTCTTCTCTTCGTCGTCCAATTCTTTCGGGACTATGTCGAGGAGATATGAGCTGATGCCGGCATTCGCCAGGTGAGCGGCTATCTGCGCCCCCATGACACCCGCACCCAGTACTGCAGCTTTCTTGATGGATCTCATTAAGTTCTCCGGTTTACTCTTTATAGAATTCTTCAATTAAGTTCTTGTACCGGTTTTCCACGTTTCTGCGTTTCATTTTCAGAGTCGGCGTCAGGAAGTCGGCCTCGATTGTCAGTTCATCGTCAAGAATCGCATACTTTTTAATTGTCTCCCAGTGCGAGAGGCCTTTGTTAACATCCTCGACGATTCCATCGAACAGCGCCTTCACCTTGGGATTCGCCACAAGGTCTGCCGAAGAGGCATAAGCAATTTGGTTCTTCTCGGCAAAACTTTTCAGCGCATCCACGTTCGGGAATATCAGTGCAGAGGCAAACTTTCGCTGATCTCCGATTACTATCGCCTTATCGACATACAGGCTTCGGGAGAGAAGGGATTCTATTTCCTGGGGAGCTATAAACTTACCACCGCTCGTCTTCAGTAAATCCTTCTTCCTGTCCGTCACGAACAGGTAACCATCTTTATCGAGGTATCCGATATCCCCTGTTTTGAACCATGACGCGTTGAACGTAGCGGCTGTGGCGGCCGCATTCCTGAAATATCCCATCATCACGTTCGGTCCGTCGACGAGTATCTCGCCGTCACCCGAGATTTTCACCGACACATTAGGTATCGCCGGGCCTACAGACCCGATCCTGTTCCTTTCAAGCCTGTTAACTGAAATCACCGGCGAGGTCTCAGTGAGTCCGTATCCCTGAAGCACCGTGACTCCGGCTGCACAGAATATCTGTGCCAGGTCCGGTCTGAGTGCCGCGCCTCCGCTGATTATGTACCTTATTCTCCCTCCGAAGGCGTGCCGCAGTGTTTTGTACACAAGGGCGCTGGCGAAGCTTCTCTTGATACGGTATCCCAGCGGCATCTTCTTCTCAGGACTGTACTTAAGCGCAAGGTCGATTGCCCATTTGAAAACAAATCGTTTATACCACGGCAAACTCTGAACAACGTGCTGAGCCTTCTCAAATGCCTTCTCCAACATGCGCGGAACGGTGGTCATGAGATGCGGCTTTACTTCAATGAGGTTCTGGGGGAGTGCTTCAATGGATTCGGCATAGTATATACAGTTGCCGACGTACAGATATAAATACAGTAGCATCCTCTCGAACACATGCGACGGAGGGAGATAACTGAGCGCTACATCTTTTCCCGGATTGAATGCGAACAGCGAGGCGCAGTCCAGCGCGTTGGACACGAGATTCCTGTGCGAAAGCATCACGCCCTTCGGCTCCCCGGTTGTGCCGCTGGTGTAAATCACCGTCGCGAGCGTCCCCTCATCGACACTCTTTCTGAGTTCGTCGAATCGACCGGGCGACTCCGATTCGAGCTTCCTTCCCTTCTCGACCAGTTCATCCCACGTTATCGCGTGGTCACCGAACTTACCATCCGAAATACAGACGATGAACTTGCAGGCTGAATCGGATATCGCTTCCTTGGCCCTCTCGTAAAGCTTGCTGCTTCCCACGAAAACAGCTTTGGCATCGGAGTCCTTCAGAATAAAATCTACCTGTGGGACAGCCTGAGTGACGTAAATCGGTATGTCGGCGGCACCACAGTGTATTATAGCGAGGTCCGCCATAGTCCAATACGCGGAACTGTCGGCGTAAAGCGCGACATGGTCGCCCGACCCAACCCCGAGGGAATTCAGCCCCAGCGCGATATACTTAACGGTTTCATAAACACGGTCAGAGGAAAAGGCTTTCCACTGTCCGCCGATCTTCGAATTGAGCATCCGAGGGTTACGGTATGACTCAACCGAACTTTCCAGCAACTCACACAGTGTTCGTGGCGCGTTCATGCGACCCCCGATTTCTGGTTGCGCAATTAAATACTTTCAAGTTTAATCGAGCCCCCTGCCAATAGCAATAGCCCCGCACCTGACAGCGGACCGTAGTGAGATCGCTCATAGAAATTCGCGGGCCCTGGTGAACGGAGGAAAAAAGAGTTGCATGATGGAGCCGTGTTGGAGTAAATTTATTCAAATCCTATGACAGAATTGCTCGTTAACCATGTGGTTAACTGGATCGGTGTATCGGGCTACGCGGGTCTGGTCGTGCTCATGGCTCTTGAAAGCATGGTGGCTCCACTTCCCAGTGAAGCCGTCATGCCATTTGCCGGCTTCCTCATATACGAAGGCACATTTTCCTTCTTTGGAGTGATCTTCTACAGCCTCGTCGGGAGCCTTATCGGCTCAATCCTCTCTTATTATGCCGGCCTTTACGGAGGCAGACCCTTCGTCACTAGATTCGGAAAATATTTTTTACTCGACCTCCGTGACCTCGAAATCACGGAGCGGTTTTTCAATAGGTATGGCGACAAGACGATTTTCTTCAGCAGGTTCATCCCTGTTGTCAGGCACTTGATATCCATCCCGGCCGGTGTCGGCGAAATGAAACCCGGCAAATTCATATTATACACCGCCATAGGCGCCGGCATGTGGAATTCAATACTCGCATACGCCGGTTTCAAACTGAAGAGCCACTGGAACGAACTCCGCCATTACGGCCAGGCGATTGACTGGATAGTCGCGGTACTGCTTCTGGCAGGGCTCGGTTATTTCGTCTACAGGCATCTCAAACGCCGCAAGGATACGAAAGCGTCGTAGCCCATGAAGGGAGAGACTATCTCGCTCGCGCGCGCCCTTTCCAAACTAGGATACTGTTCCCGGGCACGAGCCGCGCTTTATATTCGAAGCGGAAAGGTGAGCGTAAACGGAAAAATTGTGAAGACCCCATCTGTCAAGGTGGACATCGAGGCCGACACCGTCGAGGTTGATAACCGAAGACTCGCCAAACCGACCACAGTGGTTATCATGCTGAACAAACCGGGCGGCTACGTCACTTCCTCCAACGACGAATTAGCCAGGAAGACTGTTTACGAACTGGTGCCCAAAGATCTGAACCTCTTTGCCATCGGACGACTTGACATGGACACCTCAGGACTTCTCCTTTTCACGAACAACGGCCAACTGCAGGACAGAATTACATCTCCTGAAAAGGACGTAAGCAAAACATATATAGCCACCGTCAACGGAAAGCTGACCCCGGATCATATTGACAAACTCCTCAAGGGTGTCGAAATTAAGGACGGAGTCGTGGTCAAGGCCGACCAGTGCAAAATCGTCTCCGCCGAGTTTTCTAAGACACGCGTCCAGCTAAGAATACACGAAGGCAAAAACAGACAGATCAGGCGCATGTTCGAGGCAATCGGCAAGAGCGTCTCGAGCCTTCACAGAGCGGCGATCGGAAAACTCGAGTTGGATCTCCCTGAGGGGGCGTGGCGAAGGCTTTCCGACGGCGAAATAGAATCGATATTCGCTTAATGCCCAGGATAAATTTCGAAATTGTCGAAGTCGTACTGTTCAGGATGAACCCCGAACCAGAATTTCTGGTCCTTCAGCGTTCGGACGAGGAGGACATTTACCCGGGGCTGTGGCAAATAGTGAGCGGCGGCATCGAGCCCGGCGAAAAAGCCTACGAGGCGGCTTTCCGGGAAGCAAAAGAAGAGACCGGCCTGGCACCAATCGCCCTTTACAACACCCCCCTCACAAACACATTCTATTTCTATACAACCGATTCAGTAAACGTGAGCCCAGTCTTCGCGGCGGAGGTCAACTCCGGAGACCAAATTAGACTCTCGAAGGAGCATAAGGATTTCAGGTGGCTCGCCGAGGAGGATGCTGTATCCTTATTGGTATGGCCGGGACAGAAAAGCGCGATCAGGATTATTCACGACTACATAATACTGAGAAATCCATCAAGAGAGTTCATGAGGATTCCACCGGAACACCTCCGCCGCTGATCCTGCCCCGCCGGACAGCGCATCAATGCTCTCGCCCGCGCGGTTACACCAGCTTCTTGCTCTGTTCCCAGAGATTGTTCATTTCTTCGAGGGTTGCATCGTGGAGGGAAACCTTTCGCTTATCCAATTGGTCCTCAATGTACAGGAACCTCTTCACGAATTTGCGCGTGGACATCCGAAGTGCACTCTCGGGATTCACACCTATGTGACGGGCGTAATTCACGAGTGAGAAGAGGAGGTCTCCAAATTCCTCCTCAATACGCGACGCGTCGCCGCTCCCCACGACATCCTTCAGCTCCCTCAATTCTTCCTCCACCTTCGGCCACACTTCATCGGCGGTGCCCCAATCGAAGCCTACCCTCGCTGCCCTGTCCTGTATCTTGAACGCGCGGGCAAGCGCCGGGAAAGCCACGGGGATCCCATCGAAGATCGATTCCCGCCCGGCTTCTGTTTTTATCCTTTCCCAGTTCACTTTTACCTGGTCGGGCGTACGGGCTTCGACGTCCCCGAACACATGCGGATGCCTCTCTATCATTTTCCTGGTTTCCGCTTTCACCATTTCGACGAGAGTGAACTTGCCTTCGTCCTCTGCGATCTGCGCATGCAGGAGGACATTCAGGAGAATATCTCCGAGTTCGCCTTTAACATCATCCCACTTTTCCTGGTCAATTGCCTCGGCCAGCTCGTAGACTTCCTCGATCGTGTAATGACGGATGGATTTGTTCGTCTGCTCTCTGTCCCACGGGCATTCCTTCCTCAGCCTCCGCACGACATCAACAAATTCCTGCAAGGAATTTTCTTCTATCTTTGTCATCGATCAGCTCGTTTCCTGTTCTTTAGAATTTGTCCTACTGTTTCGTAAACTTCCTCGGGCGTAATTAGTTTCATGCACCGCATATGATCGTCTCCTGTCAAATTACAGAAATCGCGATGGCAGCAATCGATGTCCTTCTTCAACGCGACGTGGCCGAGCTTCGGGTCGTAAGGGAACCAGATGTCGGGCTCGCCGGGCCCGAAGATACCGACGGTGGGCGTCCCAACGGCTGCCGCGATGTGCATCGGAGCCGCATCGTTCGAGACGTATGCGTCGCAGCACGAAATTACTGCGGCAAGCTTTCTGAGCTCCCGCGGCGGAAGGCTCTTAAAATTCCGCTTCGCAACGGTCGTGAACTCGGCCAGATAAGCCGCATCGTTCGGGCCGCAGGTCACAATGACGTCTGCGCTCAACCATTCTGTCACAAGATCCGCAAAGCGCGCAAAGTTGTTTGACGGCCAGACTTTCGCCGGCCACGTGGCCCCGATGTGCAGGCCTACGACGGGCCTCGCCCTGTCGATCCCGATCGACGCAAGATAATTTCTGGCTTCAGCCACCTCGGTATCGGTAACATAGATTCGGGGCCGACGGTAACTCTCATCAATCCCCAAAGGGTGCAGATACCTCAGGTGAAACGCGACTGCGGTCATTCTCTCCCGGATAACCATCGGGTGTGTATACGTTTTTCCCCTCCAGCCAAAATTCCCGCCGATCCGCATTTTCGCCCCCGACAAGTAGATCGCTAATGCGCTCCTTGGGTTTCCGAACAGATCGATCGCCACGTCATATTTCTCACTGCGCAGGGTTGAAGATATTCTCAGCTGTTCGATTGCCGACGGAGCGTCGAAATTATACGGTATGATGCGATCAAGTCCCGGATTGTTCTTGAGAAGCTCGACTCCGAATTTGTCCCCCAGGTAGTGGATCTCCGCACCGGAATACTTCTCCCGCAATACCTCAATGACGGGTGTCGTCAGTACTATGTCGCCAATGAACTTCAGGCGGCTCAAGAGAATCTTCAATAGGGTGTCCGCCATCTGCTCACGTAGTAGCTCCAAAAGTCAAGATTCGAGTACAGGCGCTCTATGGTATAATACCTGTCGGCCGGGCTTTTCGTTTCCCTCGTGAGCCTAAAATCCACCACGACTCTGTCGTCAGTGGATGTCTTAATATACATCCATCTTTCCGAGTACGACCCGTGACACTCGACGTAATCGGGCGGGCCGCAGATTATATACATCATTCCCATTGGGGTCATCCATCCGTCGAGACAGGTGGAGAAAAGCCTGTTCGCCTGGCTTACCCGCTGGTAGTACTCCGCCATCTTTGAGTAGCCGCCGTTGTCGGACCAGAACTTCAGGAGGTTAGCCTTTACAGCCGAATCTGTCTTCACTTCGATGATCTGCTGCATCTCGCTCCTGGATGCGATGTAGCCCAGCGAACTCACCATATCGGGTAGGTCTTCGGTAATATCCGGGAAATACTTCCCCCTTATCCGGAAAGGGAGAAGAGTAGCGGCGCGGTTCCCTTTGATGTCTTCCGCCAATACTTCCAGGATGTAATTACCGGGAGGAGGTTTGGGCACTCCGCCGAAGATGTAGGAGAAACCGCGTCCGAGCGCGACACGGATCGGGTAGCTGTAGACCAGAAAAGTGTCCACACCCATGCGGCAAGGGTCAAAACTTGGCCCAATACCCGAAATAGACGAACGCCCGTAGCTCGACGGAAGCCTTTCCTTCCCCTCCAGCTTGAGCACATTGAAGAAGATGGAATCTCTTGAAGGCGCCTGCGAGGAGAGCACCGTGAAAAAACTGATAGTGTCGGAGAGAAGACCGGCATTGGAAAGAATGAACGGGGTGATCCTCCTCCCCTGCGCAAGGGTGTCGAATCGGGCAAGGAGCAAGATGTCGCTCATGGAAAAAAGGCGCTTCGAGATATCCGGGATAGTCTTGTCGAATTCGCGGGAGGCCTTCTGCCCGCTCGCCTCGTCAGTCACCGCCACCCCCACGGTGTAGTCCCCCGGTGTCACTCTGAACGAAAGGACGAAGGCATCGTAGGAGCTATCAGACACGGTCGGGTACGAAGGCTTGCGTATTACCCTCTGTACCTCCTTCACGAGAGGCGGCTCGTCCTCGCGTTCGAGGCGCACGCTCGCTGTGTAACTGGCGCGATAGGTATCGCCTGTTCTCTCATACTTCAGTCTGGATTCCTTCAGACTGATGTATACGTCGAGACGTTGCCCCGAAGAATCGGCAGTATAATAGAGATCAGTGTCGAACTCAGGCCAGCTTGATCGTGTAGTTACGTAGAAATAATAGCACGAATTCGAATAGGAGGTTGTCTCATCGCTTGCTGCGCATCCATCGAAGAGGAGAGCAGCAACCAAGGCAATGCTAAAACTCGTCGCTCTGAACGCGTTCGATGTCAGCACCAAGCCCTCTGAGTTTCTTTTCGATGTGCTCATAGCCTCTGTCCATGTGGTAAACACGCAGAACCTCGGTGGTGCCCTCCGCTACCAGCCCCGCTAGAACCAGCGAAGCACCCGCCCTGAGATCGGTCGACATCACCTTCGCTCCCTTCAATGCCTTAACTCCTTTGACAATAGCCACGTTCTCCTTGACTTCGATGTCAGCACCGAGCCTTAAGAGCTCGGGAACATGATTAAACCTGTCGAAGTAAATCGTCTCGGTGATGACCGACGCTCCTGAAGAGCGCGCCATAAGGGCGACCCATTGCGCCTGCATATCGGTAGGGAAACCGGGATACGGCGAAGTAGAGACATCGACGGGTTTGATTGTTTGGGGAGCCTCGAGTATCACCGAGTCTTTCGAGACAGTCAACGTCGCCCCGGCTTCCTCGAGTTTCGAAAGGAACGCAGACATATGTCCGGGCTCGCAGTTGAGGACTTCAACCGTCCCTCCCGCCATCACTCCCCCCACAAGAAATGTCTCCGCCTCGATGCGGTCGGGGATGTTTTTGAAATCTCGGGGAACAAGTTCCTCCACTCCTTCGATGGTCAGGGTTGAGGTTCCTAGCCCTTCGATCCTGGCTCCCATTTTCATCAGGAATTCCCCGAGGGCAACGATCTCCGGCTCCAATGCCGCGTTGCTGATCACGGTCGTCCCTTTTGCGAGAACGGCGGCCATCATAACGTTCCCTGTCGCTCCCACGCTCGAAACGTCGAAATCGATTCTGGCACCGGTGAGTCTTTTGGAGCGCGCGATTATGTAACCCGAGTCGAGCGTGATCTCCGCTCCCAACTTCTCCATACCTTCAATGTGCAGGTTTACGGGTCGGGGACCCCAGGCGCAGCCACCCGGCATCGAAACCTTCGCGTAGCCATATCTCGCGAGGAGCGGTCCGAGAACGTAAATCGACGCCCTCATTTTCTTGACGAGCTCGTACGGTGCTTCAAAATTGTTCACGCCCGTCGTGTCTATCGTCTGGAGCTTACCTGAGAGCGATACCTTCGCGCCCAGGGTTTCCATCAGTTTCGACATCGTCGAAACGTCCATGAGATCTGGAGTATTATCTATCTTGTAGGAACCCGGCGCAAGAAGAGCTGCCGGCATCAGCGCCAGAGAAGCGTTCTTCGCGCCGCTCACCTCGACAACCCCGTTTAATTTCCTGCCGCCATTTATTACGAATTTATACATTGTCAGCCGTTCGTTTGTGAAAATCCGATCGCCGGCGCGTGGCCGTGGACCTTACGATAATCCCTCTTTAATATACCGTCGTGTTGCGAACAAGGTCGAGAGCAAGCCCAGCAGCGTCGCGACCCCCACGATTGAACCGTAGAACTCGGGGCGCGGCAGCACTTGTGCAAGAATGTTTTCCTGCATCAGCACGACCGCCGCGTGTATTACGCCGTAGATGGCTCCAGCGGCAATCAGTCCGCCCGTAAAACCTTGTATCATCCCTCCGAGCAAAAATGGCATTCTCACAAAACTCCTCGACGCCCCGACCAGCTTCATCGTATCAATGATGCGTTTCTTGTATGAGATCGCAAGCCGCATCGAATTGTAGACCAGAAAAATCGAAAGCAGGACCAGCGCGCCGCCAAATCCGACCATGACGCCGTAGAAGAGCCTGACCCGCCTGTCGATAAGGGTAAGGAGTATTTTCCTGTATTTCACCGACTCCACGCCGGAGATTGACTTGATCTTCGCGGTTATCGATTCCACATCCTTTGAATTCTTGTACCGGTCCTTCACGAATATCCTGTAAGAAGCCGGGAGTGGATTGAAATCGAGAACAGACTTTATATCCTGCCCGAACTCATTTCTAAATATTTCTGCCGCTTCGTCCTTGCTTATGTACTGAACGCTGCTGATACCCTTCGTGGCCATCAATTGCTGTTTGACATCGTGGATTTGCGGGGCGGAGAGTGAGTCCGAGAGGAAGGCTTCCACTTCCACCTTGCTCTTGAGGTAATTCAGAAATCTCTCCGCCTGGACCGAGGTGAGATAGAAGCTCCCGAGGAGGGTAAACGACAGGGTGACCATGATGATGGAGAAGAAGGCGCTCAATTTCGCGCGCCCCAGGCCGCTGAATGCCTCTTTCAAAAGGAAGAGAAATCTCCTCAATATGCCGTCCTCCCTTCTTTGTAACTCCCGATCACTTTAACGTGCGGGCAGAGTTCACGCAAATGCTCGACAGCTCTCGCCTGGGTGTCCTCGAAGACACGGCCCCTGAAATCGACAAAGAACTTGTATTCCCATGGCTTACCGACTATCGGGATCGAATCGATCGAGAGGAGGTCGATATCACGTATTGCAAAAACGCTCAGTATTCTTTGAAGCGCACCCGGCTGGTTCCTCAGACTGAACACTACGGTCGTCTTGTCGGCGTCGCCCGGGACAACGCTGTCTCTGGAAACGACAAGGAATCTCGTAAAGTTCTTCCCGTCGCTCTCGATGTTCTTCTTGAGAATGACCAGGCCGTAGTCGTCAGCGGCCGATTCTCCGGCGATAGCCGCGATCGAGGGATCGGCGGACTCCGCCACGAATTTCGCAGCGCCCGCGGTGTCGTAGTATTCTGCCTGCGAAAGCCGCGCGGCACGGATAAACTTCCGGCATTGCAGCAACGCCTGCGGGTGCGAATAAACTTTCTTGATTTCCGCGAGCCTGGAGCCCGGAAGGCCGAGCAGCATATGCGAGATTCTCAGTTTAATTTCACCCGTAACGTAGACCGCCTGCTCGTCGAGCAGGTTGAAAACTTCCCGTATGCCGCCGTTCAGCGTATTCTCAACAGGCACGATCCCGCAATTGACCTGCCTCTTCGCGATCGCGTGAAACACGTCGGCGAATGTTTTGTGCGGAATAAGTTCAAGGTTCTTCGAAGCGAAAAAACGCCGGGCGGCAAGCTCGCTGTACGCGCCTTTTTCTCCCTGAAATGCTATTTTCAATTTTTTCATGATCCTAGAAGTTTGATTCATCTTTCCACAAGGAAATCTGCCACGGCGACGATGATGAGGCACGCTGCAATTCAAAATAGGCTTTACCGTCCACCTCTTCAATGTCTGCAGGATTAAATGCAACAGTAAGAGTGAATCCCCTGGTCACCGTCGCGTGAAGTGAATCCTCGGTCAGTGCGAGAATATTGTTCCAATTCAGGACAAGCCTGTTTACGAGCTGAAACATCATGCCTGTCGATCTCATTTCGTCGTCTCTTCCCCACGCAACGTCTACCCCGTTGTCGTAGTCACGGTAAGTGAATGTGAAATTGGGCGAGATGAGCTTCGAGTACACCGTTGTATCTTTGAAGGTATAAGCATAAATAAAATTCTGGAAGACACCATCCAAGGTCGATTGATTGGAAATGAAATTCGATGGGGCTGCCTGTTCCGTCGCAAGCCTGGGGGCGAAGGGGTTCTCGCAGCTGGCAAGAATCAGAACGAGGATAAGAGGCGACCACTTCATTGGCTGAACCGCGCCTTCAGGTCGCTCCATGTCAGGCTGTCCCCGACCCCAGAATCCACCCAACGGTAAATTGCCCAGTTCTGGTTCCTGTCTACACCCAGGGAAAACTGGAGATTTCCCTGAACCTGCTGCGGGTTGCCCGAAACTTTGTTGGGCCAAATGAGAGTGTAGTTGGCGCTGTAAATGTATGTGTCTGTACCCTGGGCAACGAGTTCTTCGGATGAAACCACGAGAGCCGCGCTTGAAGTCGTCGAGGATTGGCTTATGAGGTTGTTGAAGTAGGATTGCTCGGAGTTCTTGTCCCAGTTCTGAAAGATCGACGCGTACTGGCGGACGGCATTTGCGGAAGGGATAAACGTAAAAGTTTTCCCGCCATAACTTGTATCGGAAAGACAGGCCATGTAATTGTTAACGTCCCTGTCGGCGATGGCGTTCTCGATGTTTTGGACAACGATATCGGGCGAAGTCGGAGGCTGAAAATCCGAACGACCCTGCTGCGGGGCCTCCGGCGTTCTAGTCTCGAATATTCCGCATCCGGAAACCAGCAGAACCGATACCAGAAGAAGAACGCCGCGTTTTCTCATCAGACAACGATCCGTCCCTCCAGTGCCCGAACGAGCGTAGCCTCGTCGGCAAACTCAAGATCGCCGCCAACGGGTACGCCGCGGGCAATTCTCGTCACGCGGATACCCAGCGGCTTCAGCAGATTGCCCAGGTAAATCGTGGTTGCCTCACCTTCGACGTCGGGGTTCATCGCCAGTATGACTTCGTTCACGCCTCCCCCGACCCTACCAAGTAGCTCCCTCACCCGAAGCTGGTCCGGAGTGATTCCTTCGAGCGGGCTGAGTGCTCCTCCAAGTACATGATAGACTCCGTGAAACTCGTTCGTCTTCTCCAGTGCCATAACGTCGCTGGGATCTTCCACGACGCATATCGCCCCGTGGTCTCGGCCCGGATCAGAACAGATCGAGCAGGGATCTTTTTCAGTTATATTCAAACATACGGAGCAGTAACGGATCCTCCGTTTGACTTCCAGTATCGCAGCCGCAAGCCGCTCCGCGTCCTCATTGCCGGCCTTCAGAAGATGAAGGGCCAGACGCTGTGCGGTCTTCCTGCCAATACCAGGAAGTTTGCTGAGTTCACCTATGAGCGTCTCCAGTGACTGAGATGTGTAAATCATGCGCGTGTAACTCGTTTACGAAGTCGTTCGCCCACGCGATGAATCGAGCCGCCGGCCAGGTATGAATATCGGACTGCCATTTATGATATCCCGCCGAATTTGAAACCGGGAAGCATTGTAAGAAGTCCGCCGGCGCTCGAACCGAGATGATCGGCCGCCATCTTCTCCGCTTTAGCCAACGCATTGTTGGTCGCGGCAGCTATCAGGTCTTCGAGCAACTCCTTGTCCTGCGTCTTCATTATTTCCGGTTCGAGCTCCACCCTAAGGATGTCACGCTTGCCGTTGGCAGTTATCTTCACCATCCCGCCGCCCGATTCGCCGACTACACTCATCCCCTCGAGCTCCTTCATGGCCTTCTCGAGGTTTTTCTGAAAATCGGAAATCATCTTCTGCATGTTGCCAAAATCATTCATCTGAAACTCCTCGACCAAATATAATTTCTCGGGCCCGTTCTTCAAATAACCGCGGAATCAACAGAGCGCGAAGTCTATTTCGTGCCTTTCCATGTTGACGCGGAGGACCTTCACCCGGACCCTGTCGCCAAGTTGGTAGACCTTGCCGCTTCGTCTCCCCTTCAGTTGGAACTGTCCCTGCACGAAGGTGTAGTAATCGTCCATCTCCCTCACGTGAACAAGGCCTTCGACGAGCAGGTCGTCGACCTCCACAAACATGCCAAAGCTCGTCACTCCGGCTACGGTTCCCTCGAACTCGTCACCGACGTGGTCCATCATGAATTGTGTCTGCTTAACCTTGACTGATTCGCGTTCAGCTTCGACGGCATGCCGTTCGGCCTCGCTCGATAGCCGGCAGACATCGACCAGCATCTTCTTCACTCCCCTAAGGTCGGGCAATTCCTTCCCCGACTCGTAGGCGTGCAGCAGGCGATGCACGATGAGATCGGGATAGCGTCTTATCGGTGAGGTGAAGTGAGTGTAGTATTTGAAGGCGAGCCCGAAGTGCCCGATATTTTTCTCCGAGTAGATTGCTTTAGCCATCGAGCGGAGCATAATGTCGTTGATGAGATACTCTTCCGGCTTCCCTTCCACCGACTGCAACAGCCGCTGAAGCTGCTTCTGGTCGACGGTACCGTCGTAGTTCAGGTTGTATCCGAAGTGAGAAACGAAGACTGCCAGCTCGCGTATCCTGTCGGGATCAGGGAGATCGTGTATCCTGTATAAGAAGGGTTTTGCCTTCACCCCGTGCTTGCCGATATGCATTGCCACGGTCTTGTTCGCGAGGAGCATGAACTCCTCCACGAGTCGATGGCTGTCCAGCCGCATCTTCTTGATTATCTCGACAGGCCTGCCGAGTTCGTCCAGCACAAATTTTGCCTCGGGCAAATCGAAGTCGATGCTACCGGCGCGGCTCCTTATTTTGGCAAGGGTCTTCGCAAGCTTGTTCATTTCCAGTATCGTAGCAGCGTGGTCGCCTTTACCTGTTTCGACTATTTTCTGAACTTCTTCGTATGTGAACCTTCTTTTGCTGCGTATGACTGACTTGGCGAACTTGTAGTCTACGACGGCGCCTGTGGGCCGAATGTTCATTATAACGGAGTAAGTGAGCCGGTCGACGTTTGGATTAAGGCTGCAGATTTCGTTCGACAGTTTGTGTGGGAGCATAGGAATCACGCCGCTCGTAAGGTATACGCTGGTGCCCCGTTTGTAAGCCTCGGCGTCGAGAACGCTTCCCTCACGGACGTAATGGCTCACATCAGCTATGTGCACTCCCAGTTCCAGAAGATCGTCGGAGATCTTCTTCAGAGATACCGCATCGTCAAAGTCCCTCGCGTCTTCCGGGTCTATCGTGAAGATAAGCTCATCCCTGAGATCGAGGCGCGAGGCGATCTCCTTACTCGATATCTCCTCCGTAATGGACTCAGCTTCGCCGATAACCTCATGCGGGAAGTCCTTCCGGAGATTGAACTGAGCCGCGATGCTCTGCAATTCGACGTTCGGGTCTCCGGCCTCTCCGAGCACCGTGACCACCTCGGCCGAAAAGCCGCTGTACTTATCCACAAGCAGTCTGGCCACGACCTTGTCACCGGCCTCGGCACCCTTCAGCTTCTTCTTTGAAATGTCGATACTGCTTGGAAGGTCCCTGTCACGAAGGATAATCTTGTATGAGCTTCCGACCCTTTCGACATTTCCGACTATCATCTTTTCTTCGCGTTCGAGGACTTCCGTTACTTTCGCCGCGAGGACTTTGCCGCTGCCGCCGACGATCTTGACGGCCACTCTGTCGCCCGGCTTGGCATCACCAAGTCCGCCGGGAGAGATAACGATCTGCGGCTTAATGTCCTCGCCCAGGCTCGAGTCTTCCGCATTGAGTAGAACATTCCCCCCTTTGTCGAAGGATATTCTTCCCACCGCGGTTTCGATGCGCTCAGATGATCCGAACTTGCGCCTCCCGCTGAGCTGAACTTCTCCCTTTCCTTCAAGCTGCCTCAATGCCTGTTTGAATCTCGCGTACTCATGTTCAGAAGTGTACCCCAATATCTTGGCGAGCTGTCTCTTCTTGAACGAGGCGAGAGGATTCCTTTTCAGGAATGCTTCGATCTCCTTGCCGATATCTTCGACCTTACCGCCGTGCTTAGTTTTGCGTGAAGTTTTTTTCATATTCTGCCTTAAACTTAACGATCGCGTTTGTGATTCCTTTAGCTATGGCCCGCTGTCCCTTCTTGCTTCTCAGATATCGCTCTTCGCGTAGATTGGAGAGGTAACCTGTCTCGACGAGTACCGCGGGCATCGACGCGCCGATGAGCACGTAGAATCCCGCCTGGCTGACGCCATTGTCTGTCACTGATGCCACCGCGGAGACGTTGTCTTCGATAAGCTGGGCGAGGCGCTCTGAATATTTGACATATGCGCTGTGTGCCATTGCCGTCAGAATCATATTGTCCGCGTCATAGCTTTTGTATTTCTTTTCGTAATCGTTTTCATACTTGATCGCCGCGTTTTCCTGTGCCGCGATTCGTATCGCCTCACCGGTCTTTCCGGGGCGCAGGAAGTATGTCTCGACGCCGTGCATCGGGTTAGGTTTGTGCGGCATGGAGTTGCAGTGCAGGCTTATAAACAACTTGCCGCCCGCCTCGTTCGCTATCTCCCCGCGTTCGTCCAAAGGCACGAATACATCCTTGTCCCTGGTCATCACGACCTTCACTTTAGGAAGAGCGCGGCGAAGATCCTGTCTGAGATCCAGCCCGACGGCCAGCGCTACGTTTTTCTCTTCGGTACCGTGCACACCTATCGTCCCCGGGTCCTTCCCCCCATGCCCCGGATCGATGACGATTACATCCAGCTTCCAATTCTTCTTCTCGTTCTCAAGCTTCTTCTTCAATTCTTCGGAGAATATCTTCTGCACGTCGGCACTCGAGTAGAGTGCGATTATAACGGAGTTTGTCGTACTGTCAACGAATACCTGCTTTGAGACATACTTCTGCTTGAGCCTGAAACTCAGCTGGATGGAGTTCGGACTCTGGATCGCGAAAAGGCTGGTGTAAATATCTGTCTGTGGAAGAGAATCGAGCTTCTGCACGTTGCCTGCCGCGGGCATGAGCGTAACGTAGAGCATGTCGGGCTCTCCGCCCAGGCCGCTGGAAGTAATCGACGCTTCGTATGCCCTGGGGAGCGACTGCATCCCGATCTCGATCACGGCTCCGTTAGCCTTGGACTGGGCCTGCACCCCGGTTATCTCAGGCAATCCGGCAGTCGCGGGAGAGTAATCAAACTCAGACTTCGCTTCGTCGTACTCAAGGCTCCCCTGTATTATCCTTGAGAAGTAGTCGCCCGCGTATTCCGCCGGGATATAAAGCTTATCGTTTGCCAATAAGGCGGGGATGGGCATCTGCAGTACTTTCGTCTCACCACCGGCTGATACGACGACGAAATTGTTTCCCGGAGTGAAAAGCAGGCTTCCGTAGTTGGAATAGACGCTCAGCTTGTCGGTTGATTTCAACACAAAAGTCGTCAGCCCCAGCCCCTTGGATAGTTCATTCAACGAAACGTAGACATGGTTGAAGTCCTCGAAGCCGCCGATATACGAGGCGTTTCCCCCGACACGGAGAGTAACCACCTTCGGCTGCGCAATAATGGGAGCGCAGTACAACAAGCCGATAAGAAACACACTCTTAATGCGCACGCTTGCCCTTCCTCAGCTCGATCCCGTAGAGGAATAGGGGAACGTCGTACTTGACCGGGTCGATCGGGTCGAGGCTCCTTAATCTCTCTGTAATCTCGGCGGCCGTTTTCCAGTTGTCGGTTTTTCTCTTTGTCAATTTCAGTTCCCTCGCGGCTCTCGACACATTGACGTCCAGCGGTATGACAAGCTTGTCGGTCCCGAGCCACTCGTAAAATCCAAAATCAATTTCATCTTTCCTCGTCATCCATCTTAGAAACATATTCATTCTCTTGCAAGCGCTTCCCTGCGCCGGGCTTGCCAGCAGCGCACGCGCGCGCGGCGTAAGATTGCCCCCGAGCACCGAAGGGACTTTCGCCGCTTTCATTTCTTCGAGGACCCCCGTGAGAATGCCGTACGAAGATAACTCAAACTCCTTCGCGCAAGATTTCAGGGCGGCCTCTACACTCCCGCGAGCGCCGAGCAGTGAGGTGACGGCGTGCAATATCTGAACGACGTCCCTTCCGGTTATATTCTTGTACGCGAACTGAACGTACCCATTCATCTTTTTTAACATCCGCGAGTGGTCGAAGTTCAGCATGGAATCGTGAGGAGAATCCCCGAGTTCGGCGAAAATTTTCTCGAGCGATCTGAGGATCGCGTACCTGGGACCTATCGCAAAAAGTGCCGCGATGAGGGCCGCGGTTTCGATATCTTTTTTTTCACTGAACCGTTTCGGAAATCCGACAGGGTCAGAAAGATAAAAATCGCTGAGCGAATTTTCCGTCCGCCTGAGATCGTAGATCCGCTGGAGACGTTTAAGACCATCGGTCATCTTTCGACAATTTCCTCGGCCGAGCCAAAGTTGAACCCGGCAAAAAAGAAACACGCCTCCTTGGAGGCGTGCGCTGTCCTGGACATCTGCTTGTCGGAACGGCGGGATTCGAACCCGCGACCCCTACCACCCCAAGGTAGTGCGCTACCAGGCTGCGCCACGTTCCGGTACACCTTGCGACTGATTAATTTACTCAAATTAGAACGAGCAATCAAAGCGGGAAAAAGTCTCCGTCGATTTCTGACGATTGTTGGTTGGTCCCCTGCTTGACGGCGCTTTTCGAGGCGATCCCATAAACTTGCATCTGATCCTCTCGAAAGCGGCATGCGCCTCCGCTCATAGTTTCTCATAGAACGGCAATTTGGCTGAGCCGCTGAAAAAGAAGTCTGCAGTTGGTACAACAAACTTCTTTGTTACGCTTTTCCGGAGAGTCTGTGAACAAGATCATCCAGAAAGGCGCGGGTCTCCAACAGAGTCTGCTTTAGGTTGTCCGAGGCCTCCTCAGCCTCTTCCGTTACGACCAACTGCTGCGAACTGCCGTTCGATTTGGCGCCAAGGACTTTCTTGGCTCCTTCGATCGTGAAGCCCTCTTCGCGAACAAGCCTCTTGATTTCGAAAATCAGGCTTATATCCTTGTTCGTGTAAATTCGGTTTCCCGCCCGATTCTTGGCGGGATTCAGTTCGGGGAATTGAGACTCCCAATATCGCAGAACATGTTGTTCAAGCCCCGTAATGCGGCTCACTTCCGAGATGGAGTAATAAAGTTTCTTGAACTCGAAATCCTTCATCTGGCGAAATTATAATACATTATGCGGATAATTGCAAATTTTTGTTAGATGATCTACGTAAGTTTTTTAATTTGGATTTGGGGGCATGCGGCAATAAATTGACGTTGAAGCGCCTGTAGCTCAATTGGATAGAGCAATAGACTTCGGATCTATTGGTTGGGGGTTCGAGTCCCTCCAGGCGCACTCAGGCCGTCAACCCCCACCCTTTTGTGACAACCCCAGCCAGAATCTATATCCTCATGTCTAACCTGGACCGTAAGTTAGCGTGGTTGAATCACGCCTGTCCTCCGAAGTGCCAGAAGAAACCTTCGACTTTGGCCATCTCTGGCGAAACCAAAGGAGATTCCCTCCGTAATCTGGAAAGGACAAAACAAAAGAGCAGAGGGCCTTGAAATGCTTACCAAACACAAAAACAAGAAGAGAAAATGGATAATCCTGGCTTCGGTGGTGTTGCTCCTTGGAATAGGTGCTTTCGTGCTTGGAAAATCCAAGAGCGATTCCTCCAACGAAGGAGCCCCGAGCGTTAAGGTCGTTAAGGGTACGATTCAGGAGAAAGCGCTCGCAGTCGGAACCATCGAGCCGGAAAATGAGGTCTCGATCAAATCCAGGGTGAGCGGAGTCGTAAGAAAACTCTATGTCGACGTCGGCTCCTATGTTCGCGCCGGCGATCCGCTCCTGGAAGTGAAACCGGACCCCACCCCGGTTGAACTCGCTGACGCCAAAAGGCAACTCGAACTCGCTCAGGTGGATTTCGACAATGTAAAGAAAGACATGGACCGCCAGGCGCTTCTCTTCAAACGGTCCCTCATCTCGGACCAGGACTTCGACAACACGCAGAAGTTGTACAAGGAATCGGAACTTCGTGTGAAGATCGCAAAGGAAAAATTGGAGCTCATGCAGAGCGGCGCGGTAACGATAGGTAACACAAAGATCGAGTCGATAATTTACGCCCCCATTGACGGTTATGTCCTGACACGTTCGGTCGAAGTTGGAGATCCGGTGACCCCGCTGACTTCCTACCAGGAGGGAACCGTATTGATGAAAATGGCGAACATGAGCAACCTGGTATTCAAAGGCACAGTCGATGAGATTGATGTCGGCAAGTTGAGCGAAGGGATGCCGGCAGAGCTAAGAGTAGGTGCGCTTCCCGGCGATACAATACCCGGCAGGCTCGCCAAGATTTGGCTGCAGGCCGAGAAGAAAGAAAATGCTTCAGTCTTCCCGATAGAGATATCTATCTCCAATACCAAAAAGGTAGTGCTTCGGGCCGGCTATTCCGCCAACGCTGATGTCATAATACAGAAGAAGACTAATATCCTCTATGTACCGGAACGCGTAGTCACATTCAGGAACGACTCCTCATTCGTTAAGCTGGCCCTCGCCGACAATAAGTCTGAAGAGCACGCCATCAAGACCGGACTGAGCGATGCTATCAACATCGAGGTGATCTCCGGCCTGAAAGAAGGCGACAAGGTACTGGAAAAGCCTGTCGTAAAGATCAACTAACGGCTTGACATGACGGCCTTTATAAGTTTCTTCTCGGAATTTTTCGCCGATCTTCGTGCCCAGAAAATGCGCGCCTTCCTGACAATGTTCGGAATAATCTGGGGGACTGTCACGATAATCGTCCTGATTTCATTCGGCCTCGGGTTCAAGAAGCAATCGATGATGAACATGCATGGGATGGGCGAGAGCATTTCCGTCATGTTCCCGAACAGGACTACTAAACCGTACGAGGGCTTCGGGATCGGGAGGCAGATACACCTTACTGAAGAGGCGGCAACTGTTATCACGGCAAAAGTGCGTGATATCCAATCCATATGCCCCGAGTATATCGGAATGGGAACTCCCGTCAGATACGGCAACAATATTACCAACCCCGGCATAACCGGGATTTATCCCATATATGAGTACATGAGGAATATTATACCTGCTCAGGGAGGAAGGTTCATCGATACACTGGATGTCGTTGATCGGAGGCGCGTTGCCGTGCTGGGTAACGAGGTGAAAGACTATCTCTTCGGCAATAATGACGCCCTGGGGAAAGTGGTCTTTGTCGGGCAAACCCCCTTCACCGTTATTGGCGTAATGCAGAAGAAGAACCAGAATTCCTCATATTACATGCAGGATGCCAACAGGATATTCATTCCGGCCCCGACGTACACTGCGATGTTCGGGACGCCGTACATTACAGACCTCATATACAAAGCCAGGGATGCGTCGCTGACTCCGGCTGTAGAGGAAGATGTGCGGCAGGCCCTCGCAGAGAAGTACCGATTCGATCCGGCAGACAAGGACGCCATATTCATATGGAACACCGCCGATTTCGAGAAGATACTTCTATATATAACAGTGGGGTTCACCCTATTTCTAGGAATAATCGGGAGCTTCACCCTTGGAGTTGCCGGGCTTGGAGTGGCAAACATAATGTTCATCGTCGTCCGCGAGCGTGTCAAGGAGATAGGCGTGAAGAGAGCGGTGGGTGCGAGGAGGTCTACAATTCTCCTGCAGTTCTTCGCCGAGACTTTCATGATTGTCGGGTTAGGTGCAGGCATTGGCTTTCTCATCGGCTGGGGAATCGTTTCGGTCCTGCAACTCATTCCGGTCAAAGACTACGTCGGTACGCCGGAAATTTCACTTCCCGTCGTCCTCTCGACAGTCGCGATACTTTCGGCAATCGGGCTCTCCGCCGGGATGATGCCGGCACGCAGGGCAGCAAATCTGGATGTCGTCGAGTGCCTGAGAGACTAATGAATCTTCCGGGAGAGTGTGAATTATGGTAACCGAGCTCATTAGAGAGTTTTTCCGCGACATGAAGACCCACAGGATGCGCACTGTGCTGACACTGATCGCCATCACCTGGGGAACGATGTCGGTCGTCCTGCTGCTTGCCTTCGGCTCCGGGTTCGGCGACGCCATGAGAAAGGGTATGGTAAACGCGTGGAATCGAGTACTCATCGTTTACGGAGGTGAGACCGGAAAAGTGTATGAGGGCTTGCCGAAGGGACGCGGGATCAACCTGGAAGAGAGCGATGTCGCGCTACTGAAGGCAACGGTACCGAACATAATTCTGATCAGTCCGCAGTACAGGAAGAATGCCGAGTTATTTTACGGGAAAACCCGCCTGACGACCGAATGCGAGGGAGCGGGACCGGATTTTGAAATCATGCGCGCCATGTACCCTGATGCGGGTGGAAGGTTTATAGATGCCAACGATATCAAGTATCGGAAGAGGAGTCTATTCCTCGGTTACGAGATCGCCGGCGACCTCTTCAAGGGGGAGAACCCGATAGGAAAAACGGTAACGCTCGACAACGTGCCGTTCACCGTAGTCGGCATCATGGAGAAGAAACTGCAAACATCCATGAACAACGGCCCCGATTCAAGACGCGCGGTAATACCTTATTCGACATTCAGAATGGTATACGGTTACGATCACATCAACACGATTCTTCTCAAGGCCCCAAGCCCGGGTATGCAGACTCAGATGATGAACGAGATCCGCCAGGTTTTGGGGAAGAAATACAGATTTGACCCGACAGACGAACGCGCAGTGGGCATCTTCGACACGATGATCATCGACGAGATCATCAAGAAGGTCACTCTCGGCGTAAACATCTTCCTCGGCGTGGTTGGGTTCTTCACGTTGATGATAGCAGGTGTCGGCGTCGCGAACGTCATGTATGTTGTCGTAAAAGAGCGGACCAGGGAGATAGGGATAATGATGGCTGTAGGCGCGAGGAGAGTATACATCCTGTCCCAGTTCATCTTCGAGGCTCTTTTTATTTCTTTGCTCGGCGGGACTCTAGGTCTTTTGCTATCCTGGGGTATTGTAAGCGCTATGGGCCTGCTCGACACGAGCAGCGGACCGATGCAGTTTCTCGGGAGGCCCATACTTTCGATAGGCATCATGCTCTTCACCGTAACAGTACTCACTCTTATCGGCCTATTCGCCGGAGTTTTCCCTGCCCGGAAAGCTGCGGGCGTCGATCCGGTGGAGTCGCTGAGGTACGAGTAGGGCGTCTCCTTTCCTCATTCCCCCGATCCCTGCGGGAATACCGCAACCGAAGCGCGTCACATTAGCCGCGCGCGTGATCATTTGACCGCAATGTATCCGATGAAATAGAACACCACAACCGCCACCGCGAAAAAGTACGCTGACACAGAAATCCTTTCCTGCAAAGAAGCGTCCTTCCAGTTCTTGACCGGAGGGAGCACAAACGGGGCCACTATCACCGCTGCCGTAAGCATGAGAATGAGCGGGGGAATCCCGAGGTCGCGGATCCATTCAGTAAGATCGTGAAATATACACTTCCGTGTCTTGTCGAGTTTTAGATTCGTTGCAATCGGATTGCCGGAAGATACAGCATGAGACCTTGCCAAACCGTTGAAACAATGTGGCGGGACCAAGTCAGCATCGGGGTAAATATTTGTTGTCCACCGGAGGAAGCGGGTCCCTTCACAAGATTGGCAATGTCATCCGAAAACTCAAGTTGTCACCGGCGGTTTTTGGCTCCGCGCAAAAGTGGATTCCATTGTTATTAAACACGTCGAAGGCTATATTTTCCTCGATTTTCGGCTGGAGACAGCTGCACCGGGCATCATGGTCCTTCCCAAAAGGGTGCCTGATGTTCTTGAACCATCCCAACACTGAAAGGAAAGTGATATGAAAGTCCTAATAGCGGACAAGCTGTCAGACAAGACCGTCTCGGCGCTGAAAACCCTCGGAATGGAAGTCGCCGTTAACCCCGACCTAACGGCGGACAGCTTGCCTGAAGCGATAATTGATTCGGACGTTCTCGTCGTCCGCTCGACCAAGGTGACGGCGAAGACCATCACGGCAGCAAAGAATCTCTCTCTCATCATTCGCGCGGGCGCGGGCGTGAACACGATCGACCTCGCGGCGGCAAACACACGCGGCATTTACGTTTCCAACTGCCCCGGCAAGAACACCGAAGCCGTCGCAGAGCTGGCAATCGGTCTCCTCATCGCCGCCGACAGGCAGATAGCTAACGCCACTGCCGACCTCCGCAATGGGGCGTGGAAGAAGAAGGAGTACGGGAAGGCACGCGGGCTCAAAGGGCGCACACTCGGAATTGTCGGGTTCGGAGCCATCGGAAAAGCAGTGGCCTCAAGAGCGCAAAGTCTCGACATGACGGTCCTGGCGTGGTCGCGGAGCCTGTCGGATGAAGCCGCCGAAGAGTTGGGCGTATCGTGCGCTTCCGATCTTCAGGCCCTTGCCAGGCTATCCGACGCGATCAGCATCAACATCGCATACAAGCCGGAGACTCACCATCTGATCGACAAGCCGTTTCTCGACGCTATGAAGAATGGCGCAATCCTTATAAACACGTCAAGAGGCGAGGTGGTAAATACAGCAGCGCTCAAGGAAGCTGTCAGGGCGAAAAAACTCCGCGTAGGCACGGACGTCTTTGAGAACGAACCCGCGGGGGGCGAAGCAGAGTTCGACGACAAGGAACTTGCGGCTATCGTGACAGCCACGCCTCATATAGGAGCATCGACAGATCAGGCTTCCGAAGCCATCGCCGACGAAGTCGTCCGCATCGTCAGGTCGTTTCAGGAGACCGGTGTAGCGCTCAACACAGTGAATATTCGCGCCCGTTCCTCCGCGACACAATCACTTGTCATCCGGCATTATAACCGCGTCGGTGTCCTGGCGGGAATACTCGATAAGCTCAAAGGCAGCGGCATCAACGTAGAAGAGATGACGAACATAATATTCGACGGATCGAAGGCCGCATGCTGTACGCTTCTGCTGGACGCGGCGCCGTCCAAGGAAGTGATCAGTGAGATGGGGAAAGACGAAAATATCATAGAGGTTGCGCTCAAGCCCCTCAGCCTGAGCTGATTGCTCAGGTTTTCTTACTGCTGTAAAATCCCCCCGTAAATGATAAAGGGCGCCTTGCGGCGCCCTTCTTGTTTCTCAAGAGAATTTACACAAGTAACTTAAATCTGTTCAGAGCTTTTACGTAGTTCGCGCGCTCGAAGGCGGCGGGGTCGGCAACGGATTTCTGGCTCATGCTTCCCTTCATCTGTTCGATGGACTCATATTCATGTTCTTCCATCCATTTCGACAGGTCGGCAAGAACTTTCTGAATATGGGAAGGCCCGTGTTGAAGGAGAGCGGAACACATCATCGTGACATCCGCGCCAGCCATCACAAGTTTCAGGACATCCTCTGCCGTATGGACGCCGCTCGTCGCGGCAAGACTTGCCTTGATCCGGCCGTAGAAGATCGCTATCCAGCGCATTGGGAGCCTGATAGCCGAAGAATCACTCATCGTCACGCCGGGCACCACCTCAAGATGGTCAATGTCCAGATCGGGCTGATAGAACCGGTTGAACATCACGAGGCCGTTTGCGCCCGCGCCTACAAGACCATCCGCGAAATGCGACAGAGAGCTGAAGTAGGGGCTTAATTTGACCGCGATCGGCAGACCGACGGAATCCCTGACTGCCATCAGTACATTCAGATACCGCTCTTCAACGTCGTGTGACGTCAATCTCGGGTCGGTCGGGATGTAGTAGACATTCAGTTCGACCGCGTCCGCGCCGGCTTCCTCGAAATGTCTCGCGTACTTTATCCAGCCTCCGGAAGTTATCCCGTTCAGGCTCGGAATCACCGGGATGCTTAGTGACTCCTTCGCCTTTCTCAGCAGCTCTATGTAAGCGTCGGGTTCCAGGTTGTATTCGCTTGCCGACGGGAGGTATGTCAGCGCCTCCGCGAAGCTTTCCGTTCCGTAGTGAAGATAATGGTCCAGCTCCGCGCTCTCATGAGCTATCTCTTCTTCGAAAAGTGAATACATGACTATAGCCGACGCGCCCGCATCTTCAAGTCTCTTCATGCTGTCGAGATTTCTCGACAGCGGGCTTGCCGATGGGACGATCGGGTTCTTAAGCTCTATTCCAAGGTATTTTGTTTTCAGATTCATAAGGTGACTTTCATTTTTGTTGTCTACTCACTGTCGGTTCGGTTGACCGGTGTTGTCGCCACGGGCTTATTCGCGCCATCGGATCCGTTCCCGGCTTTCTGCGGTTCGAATTCCCTGGAAAGCTGCTCGTACATCTTCCATCTCTGGTTGACATCGTCCTGAGCCAACTCCATCAGGAACTTCACCCGATCGGGGTGCGTCTTCTTCAACATGTTATACCGGTTCTCAAGCGACGTAAATTCACCGACCGTCCCCTTGGGAGCCTTCGAGTCCAGCCTGAACGGATTCTTCCCGTCATGCTCAAGGCGCGGATCGAACCTGAAGAGCGGCCAGTATCCCGTCTCGACGGCGACCTTCTGGTGCTGGGCGCCCTGGGACATGTCGATACCGTGCTCGATACAGTGTGAGTAAGCTATGATAATGGACGGGCCGTCGTAAGACTCAGCCTCAAGGAAGGCGCGGACCGTCTGGGCATCGTTGGCCCCCATCGCCACGCGCGCCACATAGACGTTTCCGTACATCAGCGCCATCAGCGAAAGGTCCTTCTTCCGCATCGGCTTTCCTGCAGCGGCAAACTTCGCGACAGCCGCCCGGGACGTTGCCTTGGACATCTGTCCGCCCGTGTTGGAGTAAACCTCGGTGTCAAGAACCAATATGTTCACGTTCTTGCCGGACGCGATCACGTGGTCGAGTCCGCCGTACCCTATGTCGTATGCCCAGCCGTCGCCGCCGACTATCCAGACACTTCGCTTCACCAGATTATCGGCAACGTTCAACAGGCTCTTGGCCTCCGGTGACTTCGCCGAAGCGAGCTTTTCCTTGAGAGCCTTCACTCTCTGGCGCTGCTCGTATATTCCCGCCTCGCCGGCCTGGTCGCTTTCAAGGATCTCCTTCGCAAGCTGATCTCCGATCTGGCCGGACAACTTCTGAACCAGTTCGCGGGCGATCTCAGTCTGTTTGTCGATCGCCAGCCTCATGCCCAAACCAAACTCGGCGTTGTCTTCAAAGAGCGAATTGGACCATGCCGGTCCCCTGCCGTCCTTGTTGACAGTGTAAGGAGTCGTCGGAAGATTACCGCCATAGATCGACGAGCAGCCCGTCGCGTTGGCTACGAGCGTGCGATCGCCGAACAACTGCGTCACGAGCTTCACGTACGGTGTTTCGCCGCATCCTGAGCAGGCACCAGAGTATTCGAAGAGGGGCTGGAGGAACTGCGAATCCTTCACATTGTCGAGCTTGATTGTCCTGCGGTCAACCTCAGGAATGTTCAGGAAGAAGTCGTAATTGACCTTCTCGGCTTCCCTGAGCGCGGGCTGAGGTTTCATATTTATCGCCTTGACCTTTGCCTCTTTTTTGCTCTTCGCCGGACAGAATTCGACGCAGAGTCCGCATCCCGTGCAATCCTCAGGCGCAACCTGAAGCGAGTATTTCGTTCCTTTGTGCTCGGCACTCTTGAAGTCGACAGCCTTAAACGTCGGGGGCGCGTCCGTCAAGCCCGCCGGGTCGTAGACTTTCACGCGAATACTGGCATGCGGGCAGATGATAACGCATTTGTTGCACTGAATGCATATATCGGGCTCCCACACGGGGATCTCAAGAGCGATATTTCTCTTCTCCCACTGCGCCGTACCTGTGGGGAAAGTGCCATCGATCGGCATCGCACTCACGGGGAGTGTATCGCCCTTCCCCTCAATCATGCGGGCAGTAACCTTCCTGACATATTCAGGTGCATGCTCCGAAACTACCGGCGGCATCTCTATCATGCTGGAAACCTTGTCAGGGACTTTAACCTCGAAAAGATTCGCCAGAGTCTGGTCGACGGCCTGGAAGTTCTGCTGAACGACCTGGTCACCCTTCTTGCCGTATGTTTTCTTGATGGATTTCTTGATCTGCTCTATCGCCTGCTCCCTCGGCAATACCCCGGAAATAGCGAAGAAACAGGTCTGCATTATCGTGTTGATCCTGCTTCCCATGTTCGTCTGCCTGGCAACCTTGTAAGCATCGATGACATAGAATTTCAGATGCCTCTCGACGATGTCTTTCTGGATTTGCCTCGGGAGTTTATCCCAAACCTTGTCAGGACCGTAGATGCTATTCAACAGGAACACGCCACCCTCAGCAGCCTTCTCGAGGACATCGAACTTCTCTACAAAAAACCACTGGTGACAGCCAATGAAGTTCGCTCGGTTGATCAGGTAGGTTGAGTGAATCGGCCTCGGTCCAAATCGCAAATGCGAAACCGTCGTCGATCCCGATTTCTTTGAGTCATAGACGAAGTATCCCTGCGCGTAGAAGTCAGTTTCCCCGCCGATGATCTTGATAGAATTCTTGTTCGCGCCGACGGTGCCGTCCGCGCCGAGTCCGTAAAACATGGCTCTCACGACGTCAGCCGGCTCGACGTCGAAGGAAGGATCATACTCGAGACTGGTGTTGGTTACGTCGTCGACAATACCGACCGTGAAATGATTCTTCGGTTTCGACTTTCTTCATTTCGTCGAACACGGCTTTCACCATCGACGGCGTGAATTCTTTCGAGGACAGGCCGTAACGTCCCCCGATAACCTTCGGCGTTGAGGTGAGATGAAGGTCTCCCGCCGTGCCCGCTTCCACGAGTGCCGTGACCACATCGGAATAGAGAGGTTCGCCCGTCGCACCCGGCTCTTTCGTCCGGTCGAGGACTGCGATATTCTTGACTGTCTTCGGGAGTGATCCGATAAAAGCCTTGATCGAGAAAGGCCTGAACAACCTGACCTTGACAACTCCGACTTTCTCTCCCTTTGATGCCAGGTATTCCACAGTTTCATGTACTGTTTCTGCGCCTGACCCCATGATGATTACGACTCTCTCGGCGTCCGCTTCACCGACGTACTGGAACAGCTTGTACTCGCGTCCGGTGGCTTTAGCGAACTTGTCCATGGCCGACTGGACTATAGCCGGACATGCATCGTAGAACTTATTCACCGTCTCACGTGCCTGGAAAAACACATCCGGGTTCTGCGCAGAGCCGCGGAGGACAGGATGATCCGGCGACAGCGCGCGCTGGCGGTGCTGGCTGATGAGCTCGTCGCTGATCACCGCTCGCATCTCGGCATCGCTGAGTTGTTGGATTTTCAATACTTCATGTGAAGTCCTGAACCCGTCGAAGAAATGGAGGAACGGCACGCGCGCTTCCAATGTAGCCGCCTGAGCTATGAGCGCGAAATCGTTCACTTCCTGAACCGAGTTAGACGCGAGCATTGCAAACCCCGTCGGCCTCGCAGCCATAACGTCGCTATGGTCGCCAAAGATCGAGAGGGCGTGGGCGGCAACTGCCCTGGCGGCGATATGAAAAACCGTCGAGGTAAGTTCGCCGGCGATCTTGAACATGTTCGGTATCATAAGGAGCAGCCCCTGCGACGCTGTGAAAGTCGTCGTGAGTGCACCGGCCTGGAGCGAACCGTGCACAGCGCCCGATGCGCCTCCCTCGCTCTGGAGTTCTGCCACGAGTGGGATGGTCCCCCATAAGTTCGGCCTGTTTTGTGCCGACCATTCGTCCGACCATTCCCCCATCGGTGACGAAGGTGTGATCGGGTAGATAGCGATAACTTCGTTCAGCTTATGAGCGACGTAGGCAGCTGCCTCGTTCCCGTCTATCGTCGCAACGTTTACGGAGGAGTCCGACTCTTTGTCATCCTTCTCAGATATATTCTGTTCAGACATCTTTGTTCCTTCTTTTTCAAACTACATGGTGTTAGGTAAACTGGACACCTGTCTTTCTGCAATTAGAATGCCGGAAGAAGCAGCACACTAACGCTTGTTTTTCAATGAGTTACGGTCGTAACGTTTAGCTATTCAACAGACGAAGTGGAATTCTGCCCCGGAAACATGCCCAATCGAAGTGACCTGAGAGCTATTCCCCGCCGCAAAAAAAAAGACGTCCCGGAGGCCGGGACGTCATGTGGAAATTTACTATTAATGCGTAAGGTCAGAAGTTGTACCTGGCACCAAGCTGCAGCTGCCAGCGCGAGTAAAATGGATCTGCTGACCAGGGTTCTCCGGTCTTCGGGAGCGAGAGCGCGAAGGTAGGCTGGTTCTGCGCGTTCATACCCTCATAATTCAGCATTGTATAAGTTCCGTAGGGCACGGTCTGGATATACCCCCAGCTGTGGTTGAGCAGGTTCAGCACGTTAAGAACGTCGACGGTGAACTCGATACTCTGTCCGTCCACTGTCGGGATGTCCTGGGCGAGCCTGAGGTTCAGCGTGCCCTGCCACGGAGCCCGGCCGCCGTTCCTGGGAACGATCTGTCCCTTGTACTTGCTGAGATAAGGATCAGCGTTAATATAATTCCCCAACTGGGTGTAGGCAGAGGCTGGCGCAGGATCGTAGACTTCAGCCTTTAAAGTCGCATCGTAATGGCCTACAACAAGATTAATGTCGCCTCCTGGAGCAACATTCTTTGGCACGTACACTAAGTCGTTTTCATAGTTTCCGTCGCCGTTGACGTCCCCGTAGTAGATATATGAGAACGGGTTGCCGGACCTACCTGTGTAGAATAAGGAAAGGGTAGTCGCGAACCCATGAGCATAATCGAACCTCTCAGAGACGGAGGCAACGACTCTGCTCGGCACGTCAAAATCAGATACTGCCAGCGGAGGATCGTTCGGATTTCCCGGAACTGGGTTGTATTGAAACTGTGAAAACGCCTGCGACGAGGTGACCGGATTCTGGTCGTAAGAACGACCGTACGTATATGATAGGTCTGCAAAGAGCTGATCATGTAGCGAACCATTGCTCAACATGGATGCGATTCCATCGCCGAACTGTCTCTGGAGCGAAGCTGTTAAGTCATATTCGTACGGCTTGTTGCTGTTCGTCATGTACACAACATTTGTAAAATCTTTGCCATCGACCTTATTCACATTCCAATAGTTCTTTCCCGCAACAGGAGTCCCGAAAAGAGGTCTCCCATCGAAAGCGAGCGTCTGACCCGTTGGTACCAAGTTGATATCCTGGTACAGAACGTCATTTATCGAATGGCTGTAAATCCCTTCGATAGTACCAACGATTCCGAAAGGCAGCTGGTGATCCACCGCAAGATCAACCCTGAACACTTGGGGCATCCTGAAGTTATTTGCCGTCAGGTCGATTTCGGTCGTCTTGACAGGGGAAAGCAGGGAGTCAACCGCAGATCCTCCACCCGGCCTTGGTTGGTTGAATGGATCAGGCGTGAAGAACCCGGCAGGCAAACCGAATGCGCTGAGTCGCGCAAGGTCCACACCGGTGTTGCTGTATTGGTTGGATATCCAGACGTAGGGGACGCGGCCCGTAAACACGCCGGCGCCACCCCGCAGGACCGTAACTCTGTCTCCGTTCAGATCCCAGTTGATGCCGACCCTTGGTGAGAAAAGAGCTATGGCCTTTGGCGTCTGGCTGGTTTTCAAACCCATGGCCGCGAACGTCGCGACCGTATCAAAAGTTGTATTATTATAAGGTTTGTCCGGAAATGTTGGTACATCCATTCGTATTCCGTAGGTCAGTTTCAGATTATTCGTCACATTCCATTCGTCCTGGGCATAAACGCCGTATTGAAGTGCGTTCCATTTCGCCCTCGGCTCGCTGACGCCAGGCAGGTTGGAATAGTCATACTGATAATTGTAGGGTTTGCCCGCTGCAAGATCGCTCAGGTTGTTGAAGACGTACAAGCCATAGTAATCCCTGATGAATAAGTTACTGAAGCCGTACATCTCGTCGTGTGTTCCGAACGTCAACAAATGGGATCCCATCACGTAAGACAGGTTATCCGTGAACTCCCAGATATCCTGGTTCAGGGCGTTTGCGCCTGAATACTGTTCTGTCCCCGCGTAGAGGTAGTCGCCGTTCACTTTGGCGATCTCGATCATCGGGAAGAACGGCGTTGGGACTACCCTGGTATCGCGGATCGCCGTGTAGCTGAGGATCGCTTCATTGGACAGAGTCGCACTGAATGTGCTGTTCAATTGGGCAAGAATCGAGTTTGTTTTGTCGTTGAAAGTGTATACTGAGGATGACAGATAAAGGGTGGAGGAACTGCGCGAAAGATTATCTTCATTTGCATCCACGTAATTGTCCCTCAAGGTTAGTTTTTCTGTTTCCGAGAGGTTATAGTCCAACCGGACGAAAAGCTTATTGGAAGGCTGTAGTAAAGTGTAGGTGTCGGCCGTACCCGGATTATATCCGTAACCTTTGAGGATACTAATGAACGATTGTATTGACGAGTCGGCTATGCCGGAAACGTTGCTCAGCGGCTGACGCTGCCGTGTGATCTCTCCGTTCACGAAGAAGAACAGCTTGTCCTTCACGATCGGACCACCGACACGGAATCCCGTTTGAACGTTGCTGAACTTTGGATAAGCCGTCTTGAAGGCGTCCGGGCTGGTACCGATGAAGTTCTGATTCTGCCCGAAGAAGTAAACCGAACCGGTATATTGGTTCGTTCCGCTGCGCGTAATGGCGTTCACTTCACCGCCCGTGAAACCTCCCTGCCTCACATCAAATGGGGCGAGAGTTACCTGGAATTCCTGGATGGCATCAAGGCTGATTGGGGTCGTGCCCGCCTGTCCACCGGGGGTGCCGTTGGACGGTAGACCGAACAAGTCGTTGTAGTTCGCACCGTCGATTTGAATATTGTTATACTTGTTGTTCCGTCCCAGTGCCGAGTTGCCGACGAACTGGGGAGAGAGGCTCTCGAAATCCTGGAAACTCCTTGTGATAGTCGGAAAACTCTCAATGAATGTTTTCGAAACCGTGGTCGCCGCGCCGGTGCGGTTTGTGTTCATCAGGCCATGGTTTTCAGCCACAACCTCGACTCCTCCGACGTTTACCGCCTGTTCAGATAGCTTGAAATTCAATTCTAGGTTCTGACCGATTTCTAAATTAATGTTTCTTATTTCCTGTGTCTTGTAACCGACATCCGAAACTGTTATGACGTACGGCCCACCAACTCTCAGGCCCCGGATAAAATAGCGGCCATCGAGCTGTGTGCTCGAACCATACTTTGTGCCTGACGGGGTGTGAAGGACAATGACTGTTGCCCCGGGAATTGGCTGGTTCTGAGTATCTGTGACCGTTCCACCAATCGACGCAGTAGTGACACCCTGCGCCAGAATGAGGCGTGGAACAGCCAAGAGTAGGATCAGTAGAAGGACACTCCGTATCCTTTGCATGACTTGCTCCTTTCGGTTTGGTAGTAGATGAATTCGTGGGGAACTAACTCTGTGGAGACATGCAGTAATACAATATTACCGGAAAGGTATGTGCTTTTCCTCTGCATCACTTTAACCACTGAGAAAAAATTAATTTTCGGGGGCCTGAAAAGCAAGTTAACAATCCATTAAGGCTTGCTTTACTAAACATCTGTTTCCCAAGAGACGAACTCCCGGGTTGCTGATAACAAAGATGACGCCTTGGTGTGATCCCAATTCTAAATCTCAGTGCCTTCAGCCTCCCGCAAGTATGCTGAAGGCACTGTGGTTTCCTCGACTATTTTCTATCGTCCCCCGACAATGTCCAGACGTTGTTGTTTCGCTGCACATCCGGCAATTCATGATTCGGATCAAGCATAACCTTAACTACCTTCCTGTCACCATAAATGGGAAATCGGTACTGGTCTCCGTTGAACCATATCTCGACCGGGAGCTTATAGTCGGAAGTCTGCCCGTCGGCGAATGTGACCTGCAGCTCGGTAGGCATCACCAATCCACTGTCGTTGGACATATACACGATGGTAACCGGCGTATCGGCCACGACCGAATCGATCGCCTGATCGAGGACATTTGTCGAATAGAACCACCCTCGCCAGAACCAGCTCAAATCCTCGCCGGTATAATCTTCAATTGTCCTGAAAAAATCAGACGGCTGCGGATGTTTGAACGCCCATCTGCGGATATAAGCTCTGAACGCCGGGTCAAATCTATTCGGACCGATTATGAACTCCCGCAGCAGCCGCAGCCCGAAACCGGGCTTCCGGTATTCGAGAAATCCGAGGTTAGACGGCAGCACCTGGTCCGCGCGCGTGTCGATCGGCTGATCGTTCCACGATGTCAGCATCCATTTCGCGATCGTGTCGGCCTGCATCGAACGGTTTTGAACCGCAGAGTCGCCATAGAAGTCGCGGTTCGAATAGTAATTGATGAACGTATTGAACCCCTCGTCCATCCAGGCGTGTCGGCGTTCGTCGCTCCCGACAACCATGGGAAACCAACTGTGTCCGAACTCATGATCGGTCACTGAATACAGCGACTGCCCGCGCGCGTGAACCGAACAGAACACGATCATCGGGTATTCCATTCCACCTACAATTCCAGCCACATTGACTGCGACCGGATAAGGGTAGTGAAAATAGTTTGTCGAATAATACTTGAATGTGTGTCTCATCATCTGAACGACCGACTCCCACCCGGGATTGGCGGAAGCTGTGTCGGTGGCGATCGCCTCTTTGGGATAGACCGCCATGAGGAGGATATTGTCCCAGTGGGATGCATCCCAGATGAATGACTTCGATGCCGCCCAGGAAAAATCGCGTACGCTGTCCGCGTGGAATTTCCATGTTAGGTCGCCCAGCCCCGCCGGACGTGTGTCCGGGTTACCCACCTCATTCCCGGATATGACATGGACCGTCTTGTCGGTGGTTCGCGCCTCCTCAAGTCGTTCGCGTTCCGTCCGTGTCAGGACCTCATCGGGATTCTGCAGAACTCCCGTCCCAACCACTATATAATCGCGCGGCGCGGTTATCTGGACATTGAAATCACCGTATTCAAGATAGAACTCCCCCTCGCCAAGGTACGGAAGCGGGTTCCACCCGTGCACGTCGTCGTACACGTACATTCTCGGATACCACTGAGCTACCTCATAAACTGTCCCGCCGCTTGACTCGAACCTCCCCATACGGTCAGATCCGTATCTCGGCACCACAAACGACCAGGAGATTTCAAGCTGGACCTTCCCGCCGTGCCCCGGAAGGGGTTTGCTCAGCTCGATCAACATCCTTGTATCGTCGATAATGAAATGAGCCTGCTCCTTAGCTCCGTTCTGAATTACGACGACGCTGCTCAGCTCGTCACCGCCGTTGCGGAAGGCGCCCCGCCACCTGACTCTCGGCGAATCGTATTCATAATTTCCGCGGCTGCCCTCCTTGAACAAGTTCTGGTCGAGTTGAAGCCAAAGATGCGACAGTTCTTCCGGCGAGTTGTTCGTATAAGTAATCGTTTCGGTTCCGGATACCCTGCTCGCGGCGGTATCTAAAGTTGCCTTGATGTCGTAATCGGCGCGCTGCTGCCAATAGTTCTGACCGGGGCGGCCGTCCGCGGTCCGGTAAGAGTTCGGCGTCGGCCAGTCCATCGGGGCGAATACAGAGGGATTGATTTGCGCGGACGCGAATTGTGTAACTATCAAGGTTACAAGCAAGCTGAGTCTCAATTTCATTGAGGTCTCCTTCAGTTGATATGAAAATCAGCAACCGGAATCAAGCAGGTGACCCCAGTTGTTTACACGTTGATTGAATTTAACAGCGGAGCCGGTGTAGTAACAAATATTGAAGCCCGCCACATCATCATCGAAAGAACAGACGTTCCGCGCGCGCGGCGGTTCATAGGAGGCGCGTTATATTTGTGTGATGGGCGCAGATTACAGAGGATACCAGGAAGTTCTATGTGCGTACGGTAGAATATTCACGTCGCGGAGTGACGAGCGGAGCGAAAACTCAGCCGAATCTTCCCGTAATGTAGTCTTCTGTCTGTTTTTTCTTGGGTCTTGTGAACATATCGCGGGTTCCGCTGTACTCTATCAATTCACCCAGATAGAAGAAAGCCGTACGGTCGCTGATGCGTGCTGCCTGCTGCATATTGTGCGTAACGATGGCTATCGTATACTTCTCTTTGAGCTGAAAGATTAATTCTTCTATCTTTGCGGTGGAGATCGGGTCAAGAGCGCTCGCGGGCTCGTCCATCAGGATCACCTCGGGGTCTACCGCGAGCGTCCTCGCGATGCACAACCTCTGCTGCTGCCCCCCGGAAAGGCTTGCACCCGACTTGCGAAGAGAATCCTTCACTTCGTCCCATAGTGCGGCCTGGACAAGCGTCTTCTCGACAACCTCGTCAAGTTCTTTTCGGCGATGTCTTCCGGTCAATTTCAGCCCGGCTACGACATTGTCATAAATTGACATGGTGGGAAACGGGTTCGGCTTCTGGAAGACCATGCCGATTTTCCTTCTGACCAGGACCGGGTCCACATTCGGGCCGTATATGTCGGTTCCGTCGACGAGGACTTTCCCGCGGATTGTCGCATTCCTTGCCAGCTCGTGCATACGGTTCAACGTCCGAAGGAATGTCGTTTTTCCGCAACCCGAAGGGCCGATGAAAGCCGTCACCTCGAATTTTGGGATTGTGATGTCTATCCCCTTCAGCACTTCGACTTTTCCGAAATAAGCCTTAAGTCCCTGAGTTACAATTCCGCTTGGAATGTCCGATGTCATGGTCATTGGGTTTGCTCAAATTTCTGTCGTGAAAATGCCCTCATGCCAAGATTAACAATCAGGATCGCAAGCACGAGAATAAGTGCCCCGGCCCATGCTTGTCGGTGCCAGTCCTTGTACGGCGAGATCGCGTAATTGAAGATCTGTACCGGGAGTGTTGAGATTGGCTGGAGTACGCTGTAGCTGTAGAATGCGTTGTTGAAGCTCGTAAACAGGAGTGGCGCAGTCTCGCCCAGGACTCTTGAGCCCGCAAGAAGGATTCCCGTAAGTATTCCACTCTTGGCACTCCTTAGAACGACGGATATGACTGTCCTCCAGTAAGGCACACCGAGCGCCAGGGAGGCCTCGCGGATACTATTCGGCACGGTCTGCAGGATCTCATCCGTAGTCCTTAACACTGTCGGTATCATCATCATGCCCAGCGCAAAACCTCCGGCAAGAGCCGAGAAACTCTTCATCGGAAGAACGACTACTGTGTAAGCGAACACGCCCATCACGATGGACGGCGTACCGTTAAGGACATCCGCGACGAACCGCGCGACAGTGGCCAGCTTGCTGTTCGGAAATTCACCCAGGAATATCCCGCCCAAAAGGCCGATGGGTATCCCGATGAGTGAAGCTATACCTAACACGTACAATGAACCGACGATGGCGTTGCCCATGCCTCCACCCGCTTCGCCAACCGGCGCCGGCCGGTGAAAGAAGAAGTTCAGGTTAACCGAAGACGCCCCTTTGTAAAAAAGGTAGCCGACGATCAGCAGCAGAGGAAGCATGACTATCAGTATGCTCGATGAAAACAAGCCGGTAAAAAACGCGCTGGATATCTTCCGCCGCCAGTAAGTGAATCCGGTCCCGGTGAGGACCGTTTTCCCTACTTCATTCCGGTCGTTCGCCAAATCAGCCACCTTGCAACTGCGTTAACAATGAGAGTAATGAGGAGTAATATGAAAGCGATCGCCACTAACGCCGATAGATAGGAAGCCGTTGTCGCTTCGGTAAACTCGTTTGCAATCACCGCCGCCATAGAATAGCCTGGATCGAATAGTGATTTGCTGATAGTGGGTGTGTTTCCGATTACCATTGTCACGGCCATAGTCTCGCCGAGGGCGCGAGCAAGGGCGAGAATGATCGACCCGAATATGCCGCTCCTCGCGTAAGGGAGCGCGATCTTTTTCAGTGTCTCCCAGCGCGTCGCGCCCAATGCGTACATTCCTTCCTTGAGAGAAACAGGAACCGTACTCAGCACTTCAGTTGACACAGAGATAATGAACGGTACAATCATGATTGCGAGAATTATGGAAGCCGTCAGAAATCCTATTCCGAGAGGATATCCCTGGAATAACGGGAGAAACCCTAACTTGTCCATAAGGAAAGGTTCGACAGTGGTTGCCATCAGTGGGGAAAGGACGAATATTCCCCAGAGGCCGTAAATAACACTCGGAATGCCGGCTAATAGCTCAACCAACGGCTGAAGGATTCGTCTGAGCCATTTCGGGGAGAGCTCGGCAAGAAAAATGGCGGTTCCTACGCCGAGCGGAGTGGCGATGAGAAGTGAGAGAAAGGAAGTCACGAGCGTTCCATATATGAACGGCAGCGCACCAAACACACCACTCACCGGGTCCCATGTAGTCCCTTTGATGAAATCCCAGAAGCCGATATTGTTGAAAGCCAACCGGGAAGAAGCGTACAATTGAAGTCCCAGCCAAACGAGAAGGACAATTACTAGGAAGGCGAAGAAGCCCACTACTACTTTGAAGGCGGTGTCGGCGTGAATAACGGACTTTCTTTCGAGTTTAATGGTCCCCGCCGGGATGTCTACTGTGTCAATTTCAACCGCCATGGATTAAAAGTACCCAGAGGCATTTACTTGGAGGTTAATTTAATGTTAAGAAAACGTTAAGCGAATTTGACGGCCGTGCGAACTACGGTAAACCCCAGATTTTCCGCATTATCCATTCGGCGGCCAGCAACAGGAACACAACTGCGAGGATCGGCAACGAAGATAGAAGCTCGAATCGCGTGGAATTGGCAAGTCTGACCGATTCCTTCCATTCCGGTTTCAGCTCAATCCCCTGCCGAATGAACTTCGAGGGAGTCATGAACTCACCCCCCGAGACCGATGCGAGCTGTCTCAGGAGAGTCGCGTTCATCGAAGTACGTACAAATTCGGTATTCAGAGGCTCGACAACGACTGTCCCGCTGTCGGCACCCAGAAATGTCGAACCCGATCTCGCTGTTGCCGTAAAAAAGTACTTCCCCTCTCCCAGCCCGGCGGTTCCGCCCGAGTAGCCTCCGTCTCCCATCGCCGAAAGCATGATGTCGGCACTTACGCTCCCGGAAGCCTCGGACCTGATGTTCACGTCGACGGTCGCGTCGTTTACCGGGGAGCCGCTTTGTCCGACCAAGAGCGCGTTGAAGTTGACCGGCTCAGAAGGGTCGTACACTTTCCTGTCCGCATGCACTGTCAGGAGCTTCTGCTTGCCGCCGCTTATCAGCGTCCGAATCAGGTTCACGAGAAAGTCCTGGAGGAAATCGCTTCTCAAACCGCTGAGCGAGCTCATGAGCTGGAGTCGCCACAGCCCATACGCCAGAAATGCGGCGCTCCTATTCGCAGGGTCTACAAGGAAGACCGGAGTATTCAGCTTTAACCCCGTTGAGAACGGGATACGCAAGCGCGACGGCACCGGCTGACGGCCTGCACTCTATTCTTTGATAGTATAACGGCGGGAAGAGTGCCGAGCTGGCGCTCACGTAGAGAGTAGATGGGTTGCAGCACGACCGGAAGCGATTCGGCGCCTGTCGGCGAGAGCCCAACCTGCAACTCGTCATTCTGAAAACCCGTGATCACAAACGGGAGACGCGGGAGGCCGGAAAGCCTCACAGCCGAAAATTGATTACCGGCAAAATAAGCGAAAGGCACTTCAGTTGAGCTCAGCACGCTCGTCACTTCACGCAGCGTTCCGGCCGACTGACCGTTCGGGAAATCATACAAGATGACGGCATCGTACTTCTGAGACAAAATCCCCGCGGCGTTTTTCTCATCGAAGCCTTCCCCGGATTTCTGGATCAGAACTTTGAGATCGAAGTCATCGCTTCCACCGATGTTTCTCCTGAGAAAAGCGACGTCCGAGGCAGGCTCGCCGGCAATCAGGAGTATCGAATATTTCCCCTTACGAACGTCAGCCGTCGCGGCAGCGGAATTGTTCCTCCGGTTAAACTCGCCGCTCAGCGGTGGGACATAGACTTTCAGGAGATGCGTACCCACCGAAGCCGGAGTATAATTGAACGATACCTCCTGGTCTCCTTCGGACGGGAGTGTAACGTTCCTGGAGTCAACTTCCCTACCGTCGTCAAGCAAACGCGCGGTCACACTCGAGCCGCCAAATCCGTTCGAGCTGATGATCACCCTGACAACGCTCTTCTTACCCGCGTAAATTGAAGGTGCCGGGATGACTTGTTTTACAACCACATCTTTCGGCACAGTCGAATCACCGACCCCGATGGAATACAACGGAAACGATAGGCCTCGCGCGGCATCAACAGGGTTTCCACCCGCGTTATAGTCACCGTCCGAGACAAGGAGAGCGAACGCCGCCTGACCGTTCCTGCTCATCTTCGAAGCCTGCGTGACGGCCGCATGCAGATCCGTCGCCGGCCTGTCGAAACGAAGCGAATCGATAGTCGCGCCCGCGATTACGCGCCCACCGAAGACCACAGGCTTCACGTCGACGTACTTCTCAAGATTCCCGAAGCTTCTGCTTCCCAGAATATCCTTCACGACTTGCTCGCGGGATGTATTTCCGTCGCTCAATGACATGCTCTTTGAATCGTCCAGGAGAAGGTATACGTCCCTCTTCTTCGTATCGAAGCGGACGAAATCAGTGACCAGATTGGCCGCGGCGAGAAAGAGGAAGAAGAACGAAGCCCCCCTCAGTATTCCGAGAAACAACTTTCGGGGCTTTGATATTTCCTCCAGCTTCCTGTACATGAGGTATGAAAGCCCCGCAGAAAGACCTCCGAATAGCAGGAACATGTAGAAAGGGATGTCGAAACGAATCTCAAAATTCATCTCAAATACAAAACCTTCAAGACTTTCGACGAGCCGTTCACAGTTACTCTTATGAAGTACACACCGCTGCTTGCTTTTGTTCCGTTGTCGGTTGCGC
>CAWEBD010000119.1:0-33684 GCA_963806435.1 uncultured Bacteroidota bacterium | reverse complement strand
TTTCAAACATATTTTTCAGCTCCTATCTGTACTGTGTCATGCGTGTCATGGGGACGGTCCTTTTGACACACCCCTCCTCTTACACTGGGAGTAAAGCATTAAACAGATAACCGACGATAATAATAGCAGTAGCGACAATACCAATAAATACACCAATCAACTGGGGCTTCAATACATTACGCAGAATGATCATTTCGGGCAGAGACAGGGCGGTTACCGACATCATAAAAGCCAGCACGGTTCCCATGGCCATACCTTTTTCCTGCAGGGCTGCCACCAGAGGAATAACTCCGGCTGCATTAGAATAGAGGGGAACTCCCATCAACACAGCGATCGGAACAGCAAAGAAATTATCTTTTCCGGCATAGGCAGCCAGAAAATCTGTAGGGACGTAACCATGAATCCCTGCTCCCAGGCCGATTCCAACCAGGACATAAGGCCATACTCTTTTTAGGATATCAATTACATAATCACGAGCATACAGGAGCCGATCCTTCCAGGTCTGTTCCGCAACCACCATTTCGATGCCATCACCAGCCTTCGCTATTTCATAAACATAACCTTCCACATATTTTTCCAGATTAAGTTTGCCGATAACCAATCCTGAAATAATCGCCACGGTCAAACCGGTAGCAATATAGATCAGCGCGATGCCCGGACCAAACATTCCCCAGAGCAAAATTAAGGCCACTTCATTCACCATGGGCGATGAAATCAAAAAGGAAAAGGTAACCCCCAGAGGAACACCCGCTTCTACAAAGCCGATAAAGACCGGCACTGCCGAACAGGAACAAAACGGAGTTACGATTCCCAATAGAGCCGCTACAATATTTCCGGCGTACTGCCGTTTGTAGCTTAAAATCTTGCGGGTCTTTTCTGGAGGGAAAAAACTCCGAATAATCGCTACCACAAAAATAATCACCGACAACATGATAAAAATCTTCAAGGTGTCATAGATAAAAAAGTTAACCGCATCCGCCAAATGGCTTCCTTTTATTAAATTAAACCATTGATAAGTAACCAAATCTGCAAACCATTGCAACATTTCAATCATCTTCTTTCTTAAGTATCTTACTATAAACATCTTTACATAAGTATATGCTTATATTATTATTATAGCAATATAAATCCTTGTCTATAGACTTATTATCGGGCTTATTACCCGCATGGACAGCTTTGCCAAGTGGAATAATATCATGAAAAAGATAGCTGGGATAATTATTGTTGTCGGGAGGTTACTTGGCCTAATCGCTTAAACCCAAATTAACGCACTTAATATTTAAATAATGTTAGAAAAGGGTGGAATAAGCTTGTTTACAATCATACTCTATGTTCTCGTCGCGGGGCTGTTGCTCTTTTCATTTTCGAAAGATAGGCAAAAGACGAAAATGGCCCTAAAAAAAGCCTGGAAGTCCTTTGAAAATATACTGCCTCAATTTCTGTCGATTTTAATTATCATTGGAATAATGCTGGCAGTATTAAATCCTGAGACGATATCAAGACTTATAGGTCGGCAGTCAGGGTGGCTGGGCATAGTACTTGCTTCATTAATTGGCTCCATCACCTTAATACCTGGATTTGTTGCTTTTCCGCTGGCCGCTGCGCTGCTTAAAAGTGGAGCAGGTTTAACCCAATTAGCGGTATTCATATCAACATTAATGATGGTTGGAATTGTTACAATGCCCGTGGAGATCAAATACTTTGGCAAGAAGGCTACAATCTTAAGAAATGCTCTGGCATTCGTATTTTCATACATTGTAGCGATAGTCATGGGGGTAGTATTAAGATGAAAGAACTTATTAAACGATATAAATTTGCTTTACTACTGGTGCTCATTGACCTGGGCATTATAGCAATATATCCATCAGTCGGGCAAAGGTCGTTCGAAATAACCTGGAGCAGTACATTGGAAATGCTCGCGGTGCTTCCCCCCATATTTATACTTCTTGGTCTTTTAGATGTATGGGTAGAGCGCGATACAATGATAAAGCTAATGGGTGAAAAGTCAGGTTTTATAGGGATTGCGTTGGCTTTCTTTTTGGGGTCTGCGGCGGCAGGCCCTCTATATGCAGCTTTTCCGCTGGCCGGGGTTCTTTTGAAAAAGGGAAGCAAGTTTTCCAATGTGCTTATATTTATTGGTGCCTGGTCAACAACCAAGATACCCATGCTGCTCTTTGAGGCGACTGCCATGGGATGGAAATTTATGGCCTTGCGTTTTCTAATAGACATTCCCGGAATTGCATTAATAGCATATTTAACGGAAAAGCTTTTAAATGAAAAAGAAAAACAGTATATCTATGATAATGCGGTTGCCTTGAAATGATAAGGCTGTATACTACATGTTAGAATCAATACCTTGACAAATATTAGGGAAGGCATATTATATGAGTATAATTGCATATAATCATATATGAAGGAGGTGAACTTCGTGGAGATTGTACAATTGTTCAAAGCCCTGGCCGATGAAACAAGAATACGAATGCTGAACCTATTAAAAAACGGTGAATTATGTGTTTGTGATATTGAGGAAGTTCTGGATATTCAACAATCCAATGCTTCCCGACACTTGAATAAACTCAAAGTTGGCAGGGCTCATTGTTTCTGCCAAAAAATCTCAATGGGTTTATTACAGGATAAATGACGAAATTATTTTAAAGTACCCTTTTATTCAAATGATCATTCAAGATGAATTAGTGAAAATCAAGATTTGTGAAAGCGATATGGAGCGATTGATTAAACGTAAAGCCAGTGGCACATCCTGTGAGCAACGTTTAAATGACAGAAACTAAATTTATAGGATTGGAGGAGCCAATAAAGGAATTAATAAGCAGTTTACATTAATCATTTTGAAGGAGGTAATGTTAATGAGTGAATCTATCACCCAAAAGTTATCTTTCTTGGATCGTTATCTTACCCTGTGGATTGTTCTGGCCATGGTCGTGGGAGTGGGAACGGGTTACTTCTATCCACAGATTTCTGCATTCTGGGGCCAGTTTCAAGTAGGAACAACTAATATTCCCATTGCTATCGGTCTTATTTTAATGATGTATCCTCCGCTGGCCAAGGTTCGTTATGAAGAACTGCCTACGGTCTTTAAAGACACCAAACTGCTGGTTCTTTCCCTGGTCCAGAACTGGATAGTCGGACCTATCGTTATGTTTGCTCTGGCTGTTTTGCTGTTGCCTGACAAGCCTGAATTAATGGCCGGAGTAATATTGGTGGGACTGGCACGCTGTATTGCCATGGTTCTGGTATGGAACGACCTGGCGGAAGGCAGTCCTGAATATGTGGCCGGATTGGTAGCTTTTAACGCTATCTTCCAGGTCTTAACTTACTCCATTTACGCCTATATCTTTCTTACCGTCATTCCCCGGTGGTTAGGTATGCCCAGCATGGCGGTTAATGTATCCATGTTAGCGATAGCCAAAAGTGTTTTTGTTTACCTGGGCATTCCTTTTATAGCTGCAATAATAACCCGTACAATCATGGTTAAGTCAAAGGGACGAGATTGGTATGAGGCTAATTTTATACCCCGTATTGGCAAGCTAACCCTGATAGCTCTGCTTGTTCACCATCCTGGTCATGTTCTCCCTAAAAGGAAACGTAATTGTAAGTCTGCCCATGGATGTGGTGCGGGTGGTAATTCCACTGACTCTTTACTTTGGGTTTATGTGGTTTGTAACCTTTTTTATCGGCAAATGGATGGGGGCTGACTATCCCCGAACTACTACTATCGCATTTACAGCCTCCAGCAATGATTTTGAGCTGGCTATAGCTGTTGCGGTAGCGGTTTTCGGCATTCATTCCACCCAGGCTTTCGCAACTGTAATCGGTCCCCTGGTGGAAGTGCCGGTTTTAATAAGTCTCGTTACCCTGGTTACGGCACTTCCAACCTGACACTCAGAATTTCGGCCGAGGATACCCCTGCGGGAGGCACCGTACAGGTGAAGGTATTTCTTGCAGCGCCGCGTCGGGTGGCGTCCGGTGCCATTACAATGAGAGCTTCAATCCGGCGGTTTTCGGGGATACACGGGATGTCGCAGTCTTGGCGCCGGGGGATGCGAACGGATATGGCGACGTCGTCCTCTCTACGATGACCGATTACGCCGCCTTCCGAGGGCACCTGGACATCCACTTCTGGTCGCCCTCGGGAAGCATCGGTCAACTTCCGGATGTCCCTATATTCGTGGTTTCGGTTCCCGTGCTCGCGGGAATACCAAAAGGCACGACCTAGATTTTGACTCCGGATCCAAGTGAAGATGTCGAAACTTTTTTATCGCTTTGCAAATCTTCATTGATCGGCGGGAATAGTTTACTACTCAGTGGCTTCGGTAAATTCAATATCACCGATAAAAAACCCCGTCGTGGGCGTAACCCCCAAACGGGAAACGAATTAATCCTTAATGCAAGACGGGTAGTTACATTCAAACCCTCTGGCTTCTGCGATCACGAGTTAATAAAGACTGAGCGTCCACTTTCTTGATCAGCATCGTTTCGATTGCGGATATGGGAATCGAATTGAATAACGTTTCGGTGATGGTCACTCGTGAAGAAAATTGACTTGAAGGCACATTCGGATATAATAATTTTTTTGGATTCGGGTGTAAATACCTGTCACACAAACTGTCACACAAACTGTCACACATCATTTGCTTGTAAGTAATAAATTCGGATAGTTAGGATAGATTTTTTTAAAAAATTTGAATCCCTGCTTCTCCGCCATGCCAAAACATCATAGCCGTAACCATTACAAATGGTTACGGCTATTTTTTTAAAAATTTAGTCAGGGAAAGTCCGCTTTTTTCTTGTCGAGAGCAGCGTCAAACCCCTCCTCGACAAAACGCTTTTTCACCGGATCAATTATGGGCTATTCAACTGCCGTTTTCAGGACCATATAACCCAGCTCAAGATCAGAAAACACCAGTCTTTTCACAAAAAGCTTAATCTTATCAAGCTCTGGGTACCCATGAGGCAACAAAGTGGTTATTCTGATGAAAGGTCAGCAAACACCTCAATCACCGAACGTTGAGGTCGCGTTGGAGAAAAAACCATCCGGGCTTATTCATCTGAAATTTCGAGAACAGGCGCACAACAAGTTTTTTATCGACGCACATCACTTGAATAAAAACTAAAAATATTTAAAAATTCAACATTAAGCATGAAAAATACAATAATTAAATTATATTCAAATAATATTTCATTGCAACATTCTTACATCACCATGCTTCGCATCAGATTTCAGAGATGCTGAATGGGGAATGTCAAAAGAACAAGTTAAACCACTAGAAAAAACATTGCCATTATACACTAAAGATGAAAGCATAACCTTTAGAGGCAAAGTTGCAAATAGACCTGTTGAAATAATTTTTATATTTAAAGACAATAAGCTAACAAGCGGAATATACAAATTTACAACAAACAATGTCAATAACAACGTTTACATAAACGATTATGACAGAATAAGCGAGTCGCTTGACTTGAAATATGGCAAACCTGAAAAAAGAAATGTGATATGGATCAATGAATTATATAAAGAAAAAAAGGGCTACCATGGCAATGCCATATCAATGGGTCACCTCATTCTAGAATCATACTGGAGCGAAGACAAAACTATTATACTGCATAAATTATCAGGGAATAACGGCATTATCGATCATTCAATATCTTATTTCGACAAGAATTTTGCCGATCAATATCTTGAAAAAGACGAGAGGAACGAGACAGATGGCTTATAAATTTTATTAATCATAAAATCAAAGATATACCGCCCTTGCCCAAAGAACTTCTTCCACCAAAAACATCTCATACAGTCCATTTCAAACCCGTTTTCCTTCAAGGATAGCGGGTTTTTTGTTGGCCGGCAGCATGCAGCGCAGTCCCCCTTGAATCCAGGGGGTTTTGCTGGTACTACGTCATTGTGGCACACAACACCAATGACCGGCGCCGCAGGTGGCCAGTCGCAGACAAGCGCATTAAACATCTCTATGAATGAAATCTTAAACCATTCCCAGTCCACAGCAGATGTTGACCCTGGGGAGCCAGAAAGGCCCCGAGAGTCACGGTTCCACCCGCCCGCCCGCCCGCAATCAACTCCCATCAGCTGGACGCCCTCATCCCCACCATCTCTGCCCGCATCCTGAAAGCTTCATCCGAAACTCTCGACGAGGTCATCCAGAATTCGCTTCAAGAAATTCTCCAGCTGCTGGGGCTAGGGCGAGGGGCCCTGCTTCACGTCTCGAATGAACTCTGCCAAGTCGTCCTTTCCCATGCCTGGTACGACACCGGCGTCGAGATCGTGTCCAAAGAGATTGACCTGGCGCAATTGTTTCCTTGGTCTTACCAGCAACTCGTTGTGCTTGGTTCAACAGTGGCCAGTAACCAGCCTCGACTCCCTGCCCGTGGAAGCGGAAACGGATCGACGATCCTTTATCCAACTTGGAGTCAATCCGCCCTGGCCATCCCGCTGCTTATCGGCGAACGCGTCCATCACCTCATTGTCGTACACTCACTCAAGAAAGAATGGGTTTGGCCTGAACCTTTCATTACCTCGTTGCGACTCCTGGGGGAGATATTCGTCAGCGCCCTGGAGCGGCGCGATATTCTCAGATCCTTGGAAATCTCCCAGGCACGTCTCGATGTGGCGGCCGCTTCCGCCGGTGTCGGGCTTTGGGAGATCGACCTGGTCACGGGAAATATCTGGACAACCAACAGCGCCAGTGAGCTGTTTAATTTTGCCCAAGAAGAACCAATAACCTTCTCCAGTTTGCTCGAAAAGATACACCCCGAGGACCGCAGCCTGGTTACCGAGACTGTCGAGAGAGCGCAGAGCCTTGGACTGGAATCACAGGTGGAATACCGGGTCCCCCAACCCGACGGGGCCATGCGCTGGCTGATATCTCGAGGCCGCGTTCGGCAAAATGGGGCAGGCGCGGCAAAGATGTTGGCAGGCGTGACGGTGGAGATTACCGAACGTAAACAAATGGAGCAAAAACTGCGCGAACAGGTGGGAGAAATCAATCACCTGCGCGAACTGCTCGAACAGGAGAACACCCTGCTGCGATCGGAGGCAGGACTCAACGAAGACAGGCATCGTTCACTCGGCAGCAGTGCTGCCATGCAGGGTATCAAGGTGCTGATCGAACTGGTCGCCAAAACCGGCAGCACGGTCCTGATTCAAGGGGAAACCGGCACCGGCAAGGAGCTTGTTGCCCAGGCCATTCATCAGCTCAGCGACCGAAACAAACGCTTGATGATCACGGTCAACTGTGCCGCCCTGCCATCGGCGCTCATTGAGAGTGAGCTCTTCGGCCGGGAAAAGGGAGCCTTACCGGTGCGCTCAGCCGACAGGCGGGGCGATTCGTCGGCCGGAGAAGGGCGCCTTTACCGGTGCGCTCAGCCGGCAGGCGGGGCGATTCGAGTTGGCCCACGGCTCCACCTTGCTTCTCGACGAGATCGCCGAAATGCCTCTTGAAACGCAAGCCAAGCTGCTGCGGGTGCTGCAGACAGGGACATTCGAACGACTCGGCAGTCCACTCAGCATCAAGGTCGATGTGCGGGTAATCGCCGCCACCAACCGCAATCTTTTCGAAGAAGTGGAGCAGGGCCGGTTTCGCCGCGATCTTTTTTATCGCCTCAACGTCTTCCCTATCCAGGTGCCGCCGCTCCGGGATCGGGTGGAGGATATCCCGCTGTTGGTTTGGAAGTTTGTGAGCGAATTTGACCAAAAGATGGGCCGGAAGATCAGCCGGATTGCCAGCCGCGACATGGACATGCTCATGGCCTACTCCTGGCCGGGAAACGTTCGCGAACTGCGCAATGTGGTCGAACGGGCCATGATTACCAGTCAAGGAAATGCGCTTGATGTCTCGCAAATGGACCTTGCCCCCGCTCGCCCCCGGCCCCCTTCGATCATGACTCTCGAAGAGGTTGAGCGTCAGCACATCCAGCAAACCCTCGTGGCCACGCAAGGCAAAATCAAAGGAAAAGGAGGGGCCGCCGAACTGCTCGGGCTCAATCCGTCCACGCTGTATTCACGCATGCGTAAACTTGACATCACCTACACCCCCGCCGCACCAAAGGTCGATATTTCACCTTCAAAGGGTTGACATTTCGCCCATAGCCAAAAGACAAACGCCCCACCCCTTCCCTTCAGCAACAAAAACACGATCAAATCAGATAGATAAGAACCAACCCGCAAAACCTTAAACTGGAGCGTTTTGTGCAGCCTTCCGGCATGCTCCTTTCCCTCATCACCATACATCCTTTGCCGGAAGATGAATCCAAGGTCATCGACGTGCTGGATTCGATACAGGGTTTGATCGCAGCCAACGCCGATTGCCACGACTGCCTCTTCACAGCGGGGATGGGCAAATCGATCTGTTACATGGAGCGATGGCGTACACGCGAAGCTCTGGACAGGCATCTGCGTTCACACCTGTACTGCCGGGTGCTGGAGGCGATGGAGCTTTCACGGATACCGCCGACGGTCGAATTTTATACCATCAGCGGCATCGGCGGGCTGGATTTGATTGAAACCGTCCGGCTACATCCGGTGAATGCAGAGACAATCGAACGGCCATGACAGGTGGATGTCCGCATCCTTTGGGGGCTGATCGGGCCGACTACGGGAGGCGGGACGAAATATCGCCCCCGACGCAGTGCTGGAGAGATTTGGACAACCGAGGCGGCTCGGCTCTTTGAAAAAAGACGATTTTCACCCTCTAAGCCCACGGGAAGTCCGGACTCCGTCAGGTACCATCAAAATAACGTCATTTTTCGTTTGATATTCAATTCCTACCCTACTTTTAGATTGTAAATATGCGGTTTTTTTAGTTTGAATCAGGGAATAGGTTGTTCAAGTCATTATCCCCACCCAAACGAACAGGCTCAGCTTGAACCGGCCCAGCCCGTGCCGGCCCAACCCGTGCCGGCCCAGCCCGTGCCGTCTCAGACGACCACGGTCAAGAAGCCTGTCGATGCCGCAGCCCTGGTGGGAAACTGGCATGCCAGCCGCAGCGATGGTTCGAAGTTCGATCTCAACCTGACCCAAGACAAGACGTTTGCCTGGAAGTTCTCGCAACAACAACGAGGCGAGGACTTCTCGGGCACCTACATGACCGAGGGAGCGTTGTTGATTCTGCAGCGCACCAACGGCGGCGCGATGGTCGGACAGATAGCCTTGGATGGGACAGACCGCTTCAGCTTCAAGTTGCTCGGCGCACCCGCCGATGACGCCGGGCTCGCGTTCCATCGATAGTCAAGTGAACCTGTTGCGAGACGTTACTCAACAACCTCTAGGAAAAGGAGTCGCCATCATGGGTGGCAAGACAGACGTGGTGAAAGGCCGAATCAAGGAAGCCGCCGGCGCGCGGACTCGCGTTCATTCCAATGGTCCGCGAGAAACTTTCTTGCCGGGAGGCAATCGCCGTCGATGAAGGCAAGGTAATCGGACTTCGACGCTCGTATCGCCTTGTTTAGCATGGTGTTTTTCCGCCAGCCGGAATCCTCATGCCAGAGATGCGTCACCGGATAGCCGTAAAGTTTCTTCGCTTCCTCAACGACTTCGCGCACGGGCAGGCCCGAGCCATCATCGGCGACGATGACCTCGAAATTCCCAAACGACTGTCTCCCTAACGCCGCGAGGACGAGACGCAGCACCTCGGCACGGTTATATACCGCGATAACCAACGACAGGTCGGGAATATTACTCATCCGGGAAGAGTCCGGGAATTTTGATGAGACGAACGCGGCCTAAAGCCGCGATTTGTTAGCAACACGCTGCCTGGAGAATCTCTCTAACGCTCGAGTTGAATTCGAAACGCGAAAGGACACCGTCGCAGCCCGACGCAAGAGCGTGCGCCCGAAGTGGCGTGTTGACATGCGACATGTATCCGATGAGCTTGATCGATGACGTCTCCGGATTCTTCTTGAGCCGCTCGATGAGACTCAGGGAGTCCACGAAATCGTTTTCGAGATCGATCAGTATGAGCTCGCAATCCTTCACGTAATGATCTACCTGCTGCTCGCTTCCGACGAAGGCAACTGACAGTCCGAAATATTCCGCGGTGTTCCGGATCTTGGTCATAAAGATAAGGTCGTTCACAATCGCTGTAATTTTTGCCATTAGTCCAGTCCCAGTGTTTTTGCGTTTTCTTGAAGAGCCTTTATTACAAAAGAGATGTGTTCGTCCTCCGGGACCCCAAGTTCGGCCATCCCGTTTCTTATGTCATCGCGGTTCACACTTCGGGCAAAAGCCTTGTCCTTCAGCTTCTTCCTGACGGAGGAGACTTCCAATCCTTCCAGTTTCGTGGGGCGGACGAGGGCAATGGCGATTATGAAGCCTGACAATTCGTCGCAGGCAAACAGGCATTTGGCCATTCTCGTCTCTCTGGGAACGTTGGTGTATGGAGCATGCCCCATGATAGCTTGCCGCACAACTTCCGGGTAACCTTTCTCGGTAAGAATCTTGTGGCCCACGTAGGGGTGCTGGTCGGCGTTAGGATACATCTCGTAATCGAAGTCGTGCAACAGCCCCGCGAGACCGTACAGGTCTTCATCTTCTCCGAATTTTCTAGCGCAGGCACGCATAACCGCTTCGACAGCCAGCGCGTGTTTCCTCAGGCTGTCCGTCTTGGTGTACTCGTGAAGCAGTGATAGTGCCTCCTCTCTCGCAGGAACTACAGGTACTCTGTCACTCACGCTGAAAATATATTTCTCGGGGGATACAAAATCAATCGTTTATCCCCCCTTCCTGGCAAAGCCGACCCGTGACATGGCACCCCAGGTCTTAACTCCCCTGAAGTAATCCCAGGTAGCTTTAATCCGCCACCAGGCGGTAAGCTGCCGGTAGCCAAAATTCTCAAATATCCCGAAAAGAAGGAGCTTGACCAGATCTCCAGGTCTTGGATACCTGTGAAAAGAATACTCTTCAAGAAAGACTGCGCCAACAGAGAGAAAGATTCCGTAGACTATCGCAAGAAGAAGAAAGACGAGAAAGAATGTCACATCTATCCGTCCGAAGGCGAAAGAAAATAACACGAAAACGATTCCCGTTGCTTCGACAATCGGGCCCAGGAACTCGAAGAACACAAAATACGGAATTGCCAGCATTCCGACCGCGCCGTATTTCGGATTGAACAGCATGTCCATATGTGACTTAAGCGTATCGATGAGTCCCCGATGCCACCTGTTTCTTTGACGCGCCAGAATTTTAAGGCTCGACGGCGCTTCAGTCCAACAAACGGGATCCGGAACGAATTCGATCATGTAATCTCGCTTCTCCCGGCGCATGAACTTGTGCAGGCGCACCACCAATTCCATATCTTCGCCGACGCTGTCAGGATTATAGCCACCAACTTCGATGAGCGCGCTCTTCCTGAAGAGCCCGAACGCGCCGGAGATGACGAGCAGCGCATTCAAACTAGCCCATCCCATCCGCCCTGACAGGAAGGCCCGTAGGTATTCGACCACCTGGTAGATCGGTATCCAATTCTTTGATAACCTAATTTCGCGAACGTGCCCCCTCTCGACGTCGCAGCCGTTGACTATCCGCACTATTCCCCCGACCGCGACCATTTCTCGCGGGTGTTCAAGAAAGGGTTTGACCACCTTCAACAAGGCATCGGCTTCGAGAAGCGAATCGGCGTCTATATTACACACCAGCGGATATCTTGCCGCGTTGATGCCCGCATTTAGGGCGTCGGCCTTGCCGCCATTCTCCTTGTCGACAACCACAAGCCTGTTGAACGCCGGAAGCGGAGACCTGTATACTCCGCGCACGCCCTTCGTCGGGAGAGTCTCGAGATAGTCGTAAGAAACTTTCTTCATCTTGAAGGACTCGATAAGTTTCGCAAGCGTGGAATCTTTCGATCCGTCGTTTATCACCACCACCTCGAATTTCGCATAGTCGAGCATCATAAGAGACTGCACGCTGTCTATGATGTTCGCTTCTTCATTGTACGCCGGCGCCAGGATAGATATCGGGATGGCAAACTCAGATTGAAGGATGACTTCATAGTTATCGTACCGGTTTTTGCGGACATAGTTTAGGATGGCCCGCAGGGCGATGACCAGGAGTATGAGGTAAACCAAATCTATCGCGAAGAAATAGATAAGGATCAGGAAATTGTAAGACATCACCGCCGTATTCAGGACGCTTGCCATTAGTAATCTCCGATAACGATAGGCGTCACCGAAGAGAGCTCGATATCGTCGAGCGCATGCCGGGCCGCTTTAGATGCCTTTAGGCTGCCGGTGAGGAATGCTGTCTCTAGCGCGGAACTCCCCTCTGCTCCGCATTTCGACAGCGCCTGCGCGGAAGCCAGCCTCACGTCACTGACGACGTCCTCCAAAAGTGGGAGGAGATTCCCCACCACTTGCGGGGCACCGTAAGCACCAAGCGCTGTAGCCGCCGCGATCCGAACACCCGCATCCGGGTTTGATAGAGACGAATAGCACGGCTCCACCGCCCTCTCGTCTCCGATCCTTCCCAGCGCGAGGAGGGCCTCTCTCGCTTCCGCTGTTTTCCCGGATTCAGCGATAGTGATGAGGGACGGAACCGCTTCTATGCTCTTTAACACGCCAAGAATTCGAATGGCGAAAAGTCTGACGCTTATGTCCGTGTGCCTTAGCAGCGGGAGTACATGCGGTCCCGATTCGTTTTTATGTTCGGATATGATCCTGGCCATACTTATTGAACTCCACGGGGTCATTTTCCGGAGCATACCGGCCAGAACAGGCAAGGAACCGATCCCCTCGAGCTCTATCGTCGATTCGAAGGCTAGCAGCCTTGCCTCATCGTTTCGGTCCGAAAGGAGCTTCGAGATCGCTTTTGCGGCTCTGGACACCCGCATTATCCGGAGCTCCCTGATCGCATCGGCTCTCTTCCACCAACGGCGGTCGCCCAGCTCCTCGACAGCATCGTCAGCAAACCCGAGTTCATCATACAAGCGCACAAGGAAATCCCGGTTCTCTCCCACGATTTCCTGAGCCGTGTTGAGCATGACTCTCCGCGCCGTCTCCCTCTTCTTCCTCCGGCTGAACCGGCCGATTTTCTTGCTCCGTTTCATCATGGATATGAAGCTTGTCCTGACCGCGTCGATCGACTCCTTGTCGTAGAAGGCAAGGATATAAGAGAGTCTTTCAGTGAAGAACTCCACAAGGCGTAGATTGGATCCTGTCGCACGCCAGGCGATAACTTTCCTGATGATCAGAATTGCCGCCGTTACCGACACCGCTGTCGAAACGATCAGTGCCAGCGTGTATGCGGCAACTGCGTTCAACGGACTCTACTCACCATTGGTACGACAGATTAAATGAGCCCCCGTAGCTGTGTTTCCATGGGGAGGATTCCCACCCTGTGTAATTCAAATCGAGTTCCGCGTTTATTTCCCTCGTAAATCTGTACCCGGCTCCGAGAGATCCCGTCGTGGCAATGACTGAAAGATAGGATTGGCTGACAAGATGGTAGAACTCTGCTCCGTGAGAGCCGTTCATGAGAATGGAAAGATTATCCGATACCTGCAGCGTAAGCCTCGCCAGCACGCTGGCCGTCGAGCCCTGGTCGGTAGTCGCGCCAAAGTAACCGCGCAGCATAATCATATCCCTCGGAGAAAAGTAGTAATCTAATGCCGGCGAGAAGACGCCGACGCCGGTTCCTTCAAATTGCATGTACTGGAAGCTGCTGGAAACCGACAAGGGGCTCATGATTCTATATGTGAATTCAAGTGTCCCCCGCTCGCGCTGGGCGGTGGAAGTACCAGGGCCGAGAAGAAACTCGCCATTAATGGAGAACTTGTCCGAAAGCCGGAGCGCTCCGCCGACAGTGCCCGCCACATCCCTCGACCCAAATATGTCTCTCGATGCGACCTCGGCAAAGAGAAGGACACGAAATGATACCCTCCTCGACAGCGAGAGCGAGACTATCCTGTTGGAGAACCGGTTATTGGGTCCAAAGTCTTCGGCATATATTCTCAAAGCCGCCTTGTTGCGGAACTCATCCCGCAGGGCAACGCGAAGCCTCTCGGCGTCTGCATTCCCGGGATCTAAGAGGAGCACCCTGTCCACGAACTCGTTCGCCGATTCGAAATCCAGCTCCCTTTCGTATGCCTGAGCAAGTATCAACAGCGCGTCCGTGGCGGCGGAGTCAATCTCGACCGCTTTGCCAGCGAAGTCTATGGCATCTCCGGTGTTACCCGACCACAGCGACACACGCGCCGCGAGGACGAGCAGCCGACTACTGTTCGGGTAGTCAAGCAGCAGCTTCTTCAACTCACCAAATGAGGCCGCATACTCTCCTTTCCAGGACAGCACAGTGGCGTGCCCCACAAGGGCATCGAAGTATCCGGGTTCCCGGACGAGCACCTGGTTGTACACAGCCAGAGAAGAATCCATATCGCCTTTCCAGCTCAAGTCCCTGGCGACGAGCGTCATCAGCTCCGGATCTTCCGGGTTCATCTTGAGGGCTGACTCGTACGCGCGGATCGCGGAACCATAATCACGCTTCGATTCTAGTACCTTGGCACTGTCAAGTATAGATTGCCTTGAGGCTCTGGAAATCTCCTGCGAATGAAGCGCGGCCCAGGTGGGGAGGAGAATGACCATGATAAGAATTGAACGCTTCATTGGGCCGGGTCGCGTTCAGAATGTAGGCCTGCGGGGGCGGGCCAGCAAAATTTTCACCCTGACCAGCAGTTCCTGCGGGCTGAAGGGTTTAGTGACATAATCGTCGGCACCCAGTTCTAATCCCCTGACGACCTCTTCCTCAGTAGACTGCGCGGTCAAAAGGATTACAGGAATGCTTCTGCACTTGAAATCGCTCTTGAGGTTCATGAGTGTTTCCAGCCCGTTCATTACCGGCATCATCACATCCATGATTATGAGATCCGGCATGAATTCCTTCGCCAGTGCAAGCCCCTCCTGGCCGTCCCCGGCTACCTTGACCTCAAAACCAGCACTGAGCAATTTGAACTTGACGAGCGATGCAATCTCCTTCGTATCCTCGACGACCAAAATCTTCTGCATTGTCGTAAACTATAGCAGACTCGTTAAAAAAGCTACTCTTCGGAGCGGCTGACCACTTTCCTGTTCCCCATTGTTGCGTGACGAAAAAGTCATAACCGAATTCTCACCGAGAATCACTAAATTATACAAAAAGGACGGCCATGCTCGAAAAGGTAATTGAGATAGCGAAGGAAGCAGGAAGATTCCTGAAGGAGAACGAAGGCAAGATTTCAGAAATAAATGAAAAAGGCTCGTTCACAAACCTCGTAACAGACATCGACAAGGGTTCTGAGGCGATGATCAAGGAATTCATACAGAAGAACTTCCCCGACCACGGAATCCTTGCAGAAGAGAGCGGGGCATCGTCGCCGACTGCGGAATACAGGTGGATCATCGACCCGCTTGATGGCACGACAAACTTCACGCATGCTTTCCCCGTCTATTGTGTCTCGATTGCGGTCGAGCAGAAGGGTGAAGTGATCGCCGGTGCGGTTTATGATCCTAACTTCGACGAGCTCTTTTCAGCCGAGAAGGGTTCGGGAGCGTACTTAAACGGAAGGAAGCTTCAGGTAACCGCGGCCGACAAGCTCGAGAAGTCGATGCTCGCGACCGGATTTCCGTACGACGTCAGAAACAACCCCTTCAACTGCGTTCAACATTTCGAGGAATTTCTCGTCAAGACACAAGCAGTAAGGCGTCTTGGCTCAGCCGCGTTGGATATCTGCTACGTCGCGGCGGGAAGACTGGACGGATTCTGGGAAGTGAACCTTCACCCTTGGGATACGGCAGCCGCGGTCCTGATCACTACAGAAGCCGGAGGCAGGGTGACAGGCTTCAAGGGAGAGAAGTATTCGATCTACCAGAGGGATATCGTGCTTTCAAATGGGATGATCCACGACGAGATGTTGGAGATAATAAAAAAGAATCCTTGAGTTCACTCCAGAACGAAATTGCCGTCCAGCTCCATGCCCAACTTCTCGGAGTATTTGACGAATATCTTTTCGCGACTGTTGAATGGAATCTGGATCGCCCAGTCTCCTTTACCGTTCCTGATTTCGCTTCCGAAGAGCTTGCGGCTTCTCTTCTCGGTGAACCGTTCGTTGAATACCCAGCCGAAGTAAGCCTTTGAGTCCCGGAGGAGAAACGCGGCGACCCGCTCATCGAATCCCACCTCGACCTGACCGACCGTCGTCTCGATAAAGCCTGCATCGAGGAGACGACCTGCGAAAACCTTCGAAAGGTCTGCCCCGTTGAACTGCAGATCGTGAACGAACCTCTTTACGTTCTTCCCCATTATAATATCGTCGATCGCCTCGACGATCTTGCTCTCACCCTGCATGAGAACCGGTATTCAGCGGCCGCCGGCCTCCCGCGCCGCGTTGATGTGTGTCTTCGGGGAAAACATATTCTTAGTCACGGACAGGATCGTGCCGTCTCGGTCGATTATGAACGTTACTCTGTTAGCCATCCTGAATAGCGCATTGAAAGCACCAAACATACGAGAGATCCTCCCGTCTCTGTCGGATAACAGTTCGAACGGAAGCCCGTGTTCCTTCTTGAACCGCTCGTGGCTTTCCAGCGTGTCTGTGCTTACTCCAAACACCCTGAGCTGTGAGTCCCTCAGTCCGGCAAACTCGTCTCTGAAGCCGCATGCTTCCGCCGTACATCCCGTGGTAAAATCCTTGGGGTAAAAATACAATACCAATCTCCCATCTTGCAGATTGTCGCCCAGACGGAATATCCCCCCTCCGGTAGACAGTAATTCGAAATCGGGAGCCTTATCACCAGTTTTTAGTTTCATGTAAGTCAAAACAAAAGACAGAGTGAATTGATTCCTTAAATGACACCGGGTCACCCCCGGTCATCGGGCGGTTCGGGAGGCCTTGCCGGATTTACTGGCTCTTAAGGCTATCAAGCGCGGCACGTGCCAGTCTACACGAGCGGTCATCTCCGTTCAACTTCATCGCAGTTTCAAAATCCGCGATAGCCTTCCCCCTTTTTCCGAGCCGCTCGTAAAGCGACCCCCTGCCGTAATACGCCTGCGAGACCAGGACACTCGGCTCCCCCATCTGGATGGTTTTGCTGTAGTCGACAATAGCGCCGCCGTAATTCGTCTTCAACGCCGCGTATGCTTCTCCCCTGTAGAAACGAATGTATGCCAGACTCAGGAACCGGCTCGAGTCGCCAGCGCAGCAGGCCAGAAGCGGATCGGCGTATTGTATTACTTTGCGGTAATTGTGAAGCTTGTAGCAGGCAAAACAGAGTGTCCGAACAAAATCGAGATTCCCCGGATACTCCTTGTGTAGATCCAGTGCCAGTATAGCTATTTTGGGAAATTCCTTCTTATCGGAGTAGACTACATCGGTGAGGAAGGAGGCGGCTTCCGCCCTTGAATAATTTCCCAGTCGCGCGGCCTTCTTCAACTGAACTATTCCTTCCTCTTCATTTCCTTTTATGCCGAGAATCAGAGCGACAGGTTTCAGGTACCATGGAAGGTGGGCGGCATAGTAGTTAAACGCACCGATTCCGGAGTAAGCGTCGTAGAAATCAGGTTCGAGTTTTATCGCCTTCTCAAGCAGCTTCCTGCTTTTCACGCCGTCAGACATCAGGCCGAGCCAGTCCCTCTTCCAGGCATCATATCTCGACCGGTAAACAAGGGCACTCGCATAGTGAAAGAGGCCCTCGACATCCTCCGGGTTTGCCTCAAAACTCGTTTTCGACAATTCACAAGCCCGTTCGACGAGCCCCTTGTACTCCTGCCATATACTGTCAGGAGAATCGAATAAGTCTTCGGCGAGCATTTTGGAATAGATCCCGCATTTGTAAATATATCCTTCCGGCCTGTCGGGATAAGTGGAGATCATGCTGTCGGTCGTCGCAAGAGCAGCTTCAAACCTGTAATTGTATGTCTGCTGGACCGTGGAATCCATCATGGTGGACATGCTATGGAGAGAAGCCGCTCCCCGAGGCGCGGCTTGCCCTTTACAGGATCCTATAAATAGTGATACCAATAGTGCCGTCAAATACGCGGGAGTGAAATTGTTCGCCGGCAAAACGCCCCTAAATTTCGGTGTAGCCGAAATAGACAGCTTTACCTTCGATCAGAATCGGACGCTTTATCAGATTCGGATCTCTAAGCATCAGATCTATCAGTTCCGATTTGCCGACTTTCTTTCGTGCAAGATCGAACTCGCGATAAGGTTTCGAGTGCTTGTTAATGTAGGCATCGAGATTGTCCGCGTCCATGTTCTTCTCCAGAAACTCTCTTGAAGGCGGGTCCTTTACGATATCAACTTCATCGAAAGCAATTTTTACCCTCTTCAGGTATTCCTTTTCCTTTTTGCAGGTACCGCATGTGGACTTCTGGAACATCACTATCTTCTTCACGCGATTCTCTCCTTTATGAGATTGGTCTTAGCCGGTTTCCCGGAGGCCAACCGGTAAGAGGAGAGCAAGTCTTCAGCGGCGGCGCGCGCGCGATCCTCGTCGTTGGCGTGTACCAGAGCCAGGATGTCGCCGCGGGAGACTTTGTCGCCGACCTTCTTCATCAACGTAATCCCCACGACGGGGTCCACTTTGTCCTCGACTTTCAGCCTTCCACCGCCGAGCTTAACGGAGGCCATGCCGATTCGGAAGGCGTCCATCGAAGCGACGTAGCCGCTGCCCGGCGCTTTTATCTCACTAACGATACGCGCCTTCGGGTAGGTCTCAGGCTTCTCGATAAAATTCATGTCGCCGCCCTGAGCACGGACCATTTCAAGAAACTTCTCATAACCTGCGCCCGATCCGAGAGCTTTCTTGACTCGTTTCACGGCCGTCGTCATACTTTCCCCTGTGCAGAGAGAGACCATCTCAGCGGTCAGTTGGAGTGTAAGCTCAAGCAGGTCTTTGTCCTGTGAGTCGCCCCGGAGCACTTTTATGGACTCGACTACTTCGTTCCAGTTACCGACTTCCCTTCCCAGCGGCTGGTTCATGTCGGTAAGGTACGCGGCGACTTTCTTGCCGTAGAGTTTCCCGACTTTAACCATTTTCTTTGCAAGGGCACGGGCGTCGGCAGTCTTCTTCATGAAGGCACCGCTTCCGACCTTAACGTCCAGCACGAGCGCGTCAATCCCCTCAGCCAGCTTTTTGCTCATTATGCTCGACGCGATGAGCGGGATGGACTCGACAGTTGCGGTGACATCCCTGAGCGCGTAAAGCTTTCGGTCCGCGGGAACCAGGTCATCCGACTGAGCACTCATCACCAGCCCGACCTCGGAGAGTATACTCTTGTACTCGTCTATCGACATTCTAACCCTGAACCCAGGTATCGATTCTAACTTATCGACTGTGCCTCCCGTGTGTCCAAGGCCTCTGCCCGAGACCATCGGCACTTTCACCCCGCACGCCGCGGCCAGAGGGGCGAGCATCAGCGAGATCTTGTCCCCGACGCCGCCGGTCGAGTGCTTATCGGCTTTGCAGCCCGGAACACCGGAGAGATCGACAACCACACCGGTCGACATCATCGCCTCCGTGAGATGGACCAGCTCCTCATCCGTCATCCCCGAGAAGAAGACCGCCATCAGAAGCGACGAGACCTGGTAGTCCGGTATGAGTCCCGACGTATATCCTCTCACGAAGAAACCGATTTCCTCTTTCGAAAGAGGATTCCCGTCCCGTTTCCTGCGAATTATTTCATAAGGAGTGAGCATCAGCGGTTCAGGAGTTTCTCCAGGAAGAAAAGGCCGACGATTGTTTTCGCGTCGACTATTTCGTTTCTCCTGACCATCTCAAATGCTTCGGAAGAGGGGACGTACTTCAGCGAGAGACCGAGTTCCCCCTCTTCAAGCTGCTGCTTGCCGTCACGCAAGTCACGCGCAACGAATATGTGCAGCTTCTCGGTGCAGAATCCGGGAGTGGTATATATCGCGGTCAGCTTCTCCAGCCTGCCTGCATCGTAACCGGTTTCCTCCTTCAATTCCCGGCGCGCGCATTCCTCGGGCGGCTCGTTGGGTTCGAGCTTACCCGCCGGCAGTTCATACAGGTACTCCTTAAGCGGATAACGGTACTGGTGAACGAAAACGACCCTTCCGTCGTCGAGGACGGGGAGAACGACCGCGCCACCCGGGTGCTCGGCTACTTCGCGGACCGATCTGTTTCCGGATTCGTATTCCACCTCGTCGACAATTGTGTTAAACACTACGCCGCTGTAGATAACCTTGTGATCAATGAGCTTGAGCGCCATTCGATTCCCCGTTCAGGATTTCGCCGCATCGCCGACTTTGCGGCTTCCCGGCTTCACGATTGGTATATTATCCCTGCAAAGGGGGCAGGCGTCGGGTTGATAAACCGGCACCTCCATTTTAAGGAGAGAGAAAAACCTCACACCGAAGTTCACCTGCTCCTTGCTCCGGTCGACTATGGCGGCAACCCCGACCACTATTCCGCCGCGTGCCTTGACAAGGTCGACAACTTCCTGCACACTTCCGCCGGTCGTGACGACATCCTCGCACACCAGGACGCGCTCGCCCGCCTTCACTTCGAAGCCTCGGCGGAGAGACATGTTTTTGTCCTCCCTTTCCGCGAATATCCCGCGCACGCGCAACTGCCTCGCTACTTCCTGTCCGACCATGATCCCGCCGATTGCCGGGGCGACGACAAGTCCAACCTGTTGGTCCCGAAAATTCCCGGCAATTTCGCCGCAGAGCATTTCGTTGTACTGCGGATACTGCAGGACCTTCGCGCACTGGAAATACTCAGAGCTGTGCAGCCCGCTGGTCAAGCGGAAATGACCGTGCTGAAGTGCTTCAGTGGATCGGAAGAGTTCCAGTATTTTGTCTTTGTCCATAATGCTGTAGAAAATCCTTCTCTGTATTTTCCGCAGACAGCGCAGACGTACGCTGATTCTTCATTCGGTTATCTGCGCGATCCGCGGGAGAAATTCCTAACAAACCAAGTTTACGCCTTCTCCTTCACCTCTACGCTCCGATGAACTTCTCGATCTTTTCCGCGAGATCGAAATCCTTTGCCGTTAGGCCCTCTTCGCTGTGGGTCGTAAGGACTATCTTCACACGGTTGTACTCGATCGTGATATCCGGATGATGCTGGACCCGTTCGGCTTCAAGCGCAATCTTCACGACAAATGCCATCGCTTCCGGGAAGTCCTTCAGTTTGAAATCCTTCTTGATGGAATCTTCAACTAGCAGCCAGTCCGATAGTCTAGACAGCCGCGCATCTATTTCCTGTTTCTTAAGTTTCATTTCCTGCTCTCCTGTAAATTTTCCAAGGGCGAGATCGGCCTCAGCCGAAAAGCTCCATCTCGACGAGCTCGGACACGATGTGCCCTATCGTGATGTGTCCTTCCTGGATCCTCTGTGTGTTGTCGGAGGGGACCACTATCGGCAGGTCACAGCGGGATTTAACTTTTCCGCCGTCCTTTCCGAGGAGTCCGATCACCGTCATCCCATTTTCATGCGCCTTTTCGACGGCGCGGATGATGTTTTCGGAATTGCCGCTCGTGGAAAGGCAAACGAGGACGTCGCCTTTTCGTCCAAGTGCCTCGACGAGCCTGGCGAAGGTGTTCTCGAAACCGATGTCGTTCCCGCCGGCGGTCAGTGCGGAAGTATCGGTCGTTAAGGCTATTGCCGGGAGGCCCTTTCTCTTTATTTCATGGCTTAGTTGGATAGTTAACTCGGTCGCGATATGCTGTGAATCGGCGGCACTCCCGCCGTTGCCGCAAAGCAGAATCTTGTTGTCTTTCTTCAGCGCGTCCCTGACAATTGTCACCGCGCGGGATATATCTTCAAAACATGAATTAAGTATTGCCTTCTTCGTTGCCGCGCTTTCCTCAAGCGATTCTCTTATGAACCTCGAACGATCTACCACTATACTATTACTCCCTCTGTTTGTCTGAAGTGAACGGCTTTCGCGAATTCCTCCAGCTTATTTGAGTTGCCATTTTTTTCAAAGAAGTTTCCTGTGACGATAAACGAGGCGCCCGCCGTTGCCAGCTCATGAGCTTTCTCCGGGTTCCTGATTCCACCGCCCACAACTACCGGCATGTCGACCGAACGCGAGACCATTTGCACCATATCTTTCGGCACACTTTCGGGCGCACCGCTCCCCGCTTCCAGATAGACCATCTTTATGCCGAACATCTCGGCCGCCATCGCAAAAGCCCCCGCGATTTCAGGTTTGTCCCGCGGAATTGGGAAGCTGTCGGACATGAAATGCGCTGATGTCAGCTTCCCCGACTCCACAAGCAAATATGCCGTCGAAATGGTTTCAAGTTTGTGTTGCCTGATTAAAGGGGCAGCATGGACATGGTTGCCGACAATAAGGTCGGTGTTCCGCGAAGCGAGGACAGTCAGAAATAAAATCGCGTCAGCCTGCGCGGATATCTGGAAAAGGCTTCCGGGAAAAATCACCACGGGGACCTTAGCGTGCTTTTTTATTTCGCCGAGAGACTTATCAAATACGTCGCGCGTCATGAGGCTGCTGCCGACCAGAAAAGCATCGACTCCCGATTCCTGTGCGTGCTTGACAACGTCCCGAAGATTCTCAGTTACAAGCTTGTCCGGGTCCAGAAGCAACAGGAATCCAGCCCCCTTCCGTTTGCGGACGTCAAGAAGGTAGTCGAAAGTCTTCATTTGCCTCCTATTTTAATAGCTGCCTCACGATCTCAGGAACGCTTTCGACGGCATCCTTTATCCTGGACTGGTCCTTTCCTCCCGCCGTGGCAAAATTCGGCCTTCCGCCGCCGCCGCCGCCGACTTTGCGTGCAACCTCGTTCACGATTTTGCCGGCGTGGAGCCGTTTCTCAGACACCGCATCTGCAGAGACGCTCGAGACAAACATGGCTTTGTCCTGAATCTTGCTCCCGAGTACTATCACTCCGCTGCCCAACTTATCTTTCAGATAATCGGCAACCTGTTTCAGCTCGTCGTCTGAATCCACCTCGATCACTCCGTATACAACCCTGACACCATCGACGACACCGGTACCGTCCGACATATGCAGCAGTTCTTCCGCCGCCGCCATCGCATTCTTCAGGCGATAACTGCTCAACTCCTTTTCCAGACCCCGGATTCTCTCGACCAGCTCGTCCTTTTCTTTTTCTTTCTCATCGGCTTTCGCGGCAAGGGCTTCGATAACCTTTTCAACTCCACCGCCTGTGACGGCCTCGACTCTTCGAACGCCGCTGGCAATGCTGGATTCTGTTATAACCTTGAAGAATCCGATCTCGCTCGTGTTTCTGACGTGGGTGCCGCCGCAGAACTCCATCGAGAAATCGCCGAACTGGACGACGTTCACCTTGTCTCCGTATTTATCGCCGAAGAAAGCAAGAGCGCCCATTTTCCGGGCTTGATCGTAAGGAATGTTCCGGTGGTGCGTGAGCTCGATTCTCTCGAGGATTTTCTCGTTCACGATCTGCTCAATGTCGCGGAGCTCTTCGGGAGAGACTTTCTTGTGATGAGTAAAATCGAAACGCATATGACCGGGATCGACGAGCGAGCCCGCCTGATGGACGTGTTCGCCGAGAGTCTTCCTGAGCGCGGCGTGGAAGAGATGCGTCGCCGAATGGTTTCGCATTATCTCGAGCCGCCGCTTCGCGTCCACCTGCGCTACCACGTCCGTGCCCACGCGAAGGACTTCATCCGTCCCCCCTTCAAGCACGTGGACGATCTTATCGTCGACCTTGACGAGATCCACAACGGGCAGCGAGGCATCCTGCGCCTGAATCACGCCGGTATCATCCACCTGTCCGCCCGACTCGGCGTAGAACGGCGTCTTGTCGAGGATAACGTAGTGTTCACTCCCGGCATGCTTCAAACCGATAATCTTCGCCGGATTCTGAACCGAGTCGTATCCGGTAAACTCGCTCTTTCTGTCCTTGACGAGCTCGTCAAGGTGCACTTCTCCCGCCATATTGATGTTGAATGTCTTTTTCGTCGCCTCGCGTGACCTGTCCTGCTGTTGCTGCATGAGCCGGTCGAATGCGACCATATCGATCGAGAAACCGCGCTCCTGGGCAATGAGATTAGTGAGGTCCGCCGGAAATCCATAAGTGTCGTACAGTTTAAACACTTCTTCGCCGGGGATTTCCTTCTTCCCGGATTTCTGAACCCTGCCCGCGACTTCTTCGAATATCTCCAGTCCCCGGTCGAGTGTCTGGTTGAAACTCTCCTCTTCAGACTTGATTACTTCTTTTATCCTGTCCCTGGCTGCAACAATTTCGGGATAAGCGCCCCCCATGTTTCCGACGAGGACATCGACCAGTTTGTAGATGAACGGGTCGCGGACATCCAGGTTACGTGCATAACGGGAAGCACGTCGGAGAATGCGCCTCAGGACGTATCCTCTCCCTTCATTGGAAGGATTCGCGTTATCGGCTATTGCGAACGTCAGCGCGCGGACATGGTCGGCAATGACGCGCATTGCCACCTGGTTGCGTTCACCCTCATATTTCTTCCCGGTGAGCTTTCCTATCTCCGCTATAATGGGCGTGAAAACATCCGTATCGTAGTTCGATTTCTTTCCCTGGAGCACCGAAACGACGCGTTCAAACCCCATCCCGGTATCGACGTGCTTGGCCGGTAAGGTCTCGAGCTGGCCGGACGCGTCTCTGTTATACTGGATAAAGACGAGATTCCACAGCTCTATGAAGCGGGCACAACCGTCGACGTTGACGCCGTGTTTGTGATTTTTCGTGCAAAGGCCTTCACCCAGGTCAATGTGAATTTCGGAACACGGCCCGCACGGGCCGGTCTCGCCCATCTCCCAGAAATTCTGCTTGGCGCCGAATTTCATAATCCTGGCGGGATCGATGTCGGTCACCTTCTTCCACAGTTCAGCGGCCTCGTCGTCTGTTTCGAATACCGTGGCGAACAGCCTATCCTTCGGGAGCTTCCACTCTCCGGTGAGGAGTTCCCACGCCCATTCGATCGCCTCTTTCTTGTAATAATCTCCGAACGACCAGTTGCCGAGCATCTCGAAGAATGTGTGGTGGTATGTGTCGTGCCCGACTTCCTCGAGGTCGTTGTGTTTGCCGCTTACTCGTATGCACTTCTGGTAATCGACCGCCCTCGTGTAATCGCGCTTCCCTTTTCCGAGAAAGACATCTTTGAATTGGTTCATTCCGGCGTTCGTGAAAAGGAGCGTAGGGTCGTCGTAAGGGACTACCGGCGCGCTCGGCACCGGCCTGTGGCCGTGCTTCACAAAAAATTTCACAAAACTGTCGCGTACTTCGTTTGAGTTCATCAATCAGATTTCTATTTGAGTAATTAGACTTATTTCTTCGAGGACGCTATTGATGCGGAGGCAATCTTTCATAGGGCCTAGATACACCAGTGCCTTGCCCTTCGTGTGCGCTTCCAGAGCGATCACGCTTGCCCTATCTGTGCCGCAACCGAGTGCCTTAATCAACTGCCCGATCACTTCCTCAAAAGTATGCCAATCATCGTTGAACAGAATTACTCTTGCAGGAGTCTGTGATTCGGTCGTGGTATCTTCTATTTCAAGAGGTTGATTCTCAGTCGTCTGACCAAGAACTCCCGTTAATTTAGACATTGTAAACCTCTGTGAAATATAAACCTAAACGGGGGTTTGATTCAAGATTGAACCGGCGAAGAAGTCGGCCTTTTTGGCAATTTCTCCGTTTTCACACAAACAAAAGAGCACGCCTGGGTGAAGATTATTCCATTATGAGGGCACGATGGAAATGGCAAGGACGGGGGGCTGGAATCTACGGTTGAAGACTCCAGCTGCTGCCACGTTTGCAACTACAAGCCCGGTCGACTAAATTCACGGAAGTAAGTAACGACGTCCGGAATGTGTACCAGGTAAGCTACTTCCACCATTAGAGGAGTAACACCATGCCTTCTACAATAATGCCGATGACACTCGGGGATATCTTCGATAGGACACTTCGCCTGATCGGAAAAACGTTCACGAGGAACGCGGCAATATCCGTAAGTTTCCTCATTGTCCCCGTCATTCTCCTCACAATCGCTGCTAACCACTTTTATTCATCTCTCCCCAACTTCAGCGCCGGGGCGACGCCGAATAATATCGGCGCGATCGGCCCGATGTTCGCAGGGGGATTTTATTTTGGCATTGCCTCCATGCTATTTGCGTTCGCCGCGATGATGGCTGAGATCGCCATCAGTATCTTAATCGGCGGTGAACTCAATTCGGAACGTATCGACTACGCGACCGCCGTGAAGATGACTTTCGGCAGCAGGTGGCTCAACGGAATCGGCGAGGGTGTCTTGAAGACTCTGGCCATTTTTGGCGTGGTCATCTTCACCGCAATCCTCGGAGGAATAATCGCGGCGGCTGCCGGGCGCGGTTCAGCCGGAAGCACCGGCTTGTTAGTACTTTTCACGGTGCTATTCATCCTGATAATCGTTGCCGCACTCCTTTATTGCCTCCTGAGGCTCTATTTTGCCCTGACCGCAGTTGCCGTCCAGGACCTTGGCCCGATCGAGGCGTTCAAAAAGAGCTGGTTCCTCGTCGGTGGCCACTGGTGGAGAACGCTCGGGATCCTCATCCTGTTCTTTCTACTCTCCAGTTTCGCAATCTCTGTGATCACCGTTCCGGTGACATTCGGAAGCATGTGGGGCGAGTATAAGGACCTGTTCACAGCTCTTGGCCAATCGGGCGGGCACATGGACCCATCGCAGCTACGTCATCTTCAAACCGGGATCGGCCACTTAATCGGGATCGGCAGCGGTCTTAGCTCTATTCTCTCCCTCTTACTGACTCCGGCCTTTACCGTGGTCATGTATTTCGATCTGCGGGCACGCCACGACGACTTCCCCGCCGAAAGCGCCCCGATGACTTCAGAAGTCCCGGTCACAACACTATAACGCAGTTGAGCGAGACGACACCAACCTCGATCCTTGGAGGGGCTCCGCCAGAATTTGAAGGTTCTTGGGAAAAGTCGGGAAGGAGCCCTGCCTCCGCTGCCATATTGGGATTTATTATAGTCGGCATCGTTTACGTCTACGCACAGGGATTAGTAGGGTTCGTAATCCTGGCTTTGCAGCATTCCGAGAGCGGAGGTGCGAACGGCAGCGCCAAAACAATCCTGGATCTCCTAACGGCAAAAGCGGTGGCGACAAAGAACCCCATCCGCTATTCAGTGCTCATCTCCGAGTTCATCTTCATGCTGATCCCAACCATCTGGATAATCCGTCGATGGCACACGAAAGATTTCCTGCGCTACATCCGGTTCCGTAAAGTCCCCGCCATAGAGATATTGCTTGCCGTCGCCGCTTCCCTGTTCTTCTTCCCAGCCAGCAGCGCTATAAGCGATTTCTTTCTCAGGGAACTGAACTTTCCGGACTTCCTCATGAGGATAAACTCGGAGTTGTTCACCTCATACACTTCCGGAGAGTTTTTCTGGGTAATATTGGTGGTCTGCGTGACGCCGGCCATTTGCGAAGAGACGTTGTTCCGCGGATACTTTCAACGCACTCTTGAGAGAACGATCGGCGCGAAAAGCGTCGTGATCGCCGGAATCCTGTTCGGCCTTTATCATATGCGGCCGCTTAACCTTGTTTCCCTCTCAATTCTCGGAATTATGATCGGGTTCTTTTTCTATAGGAGCAAGAGCATCCTTCCAGGAATGGCCGCCCACTTCACAAACAATTTTATCGCCGTCCTTTCAGTCTACAGGCTGCCGGACGGAAAGCCGAGAATACCATTTCTGTCATCCGACTTATCTTTTCCGCTGGTCCTGCTCGCGATTATGGCATCGGGTCTCGTCATTTTACTCTACTACAATTCCACGAGGAGGAACTTCACCGACGCAGGGGAAGACGTATCCGACGTTTCTACCTCTCTCTCATGAGGAATTCCGTATTGTGCTCCAAACCCCGCAAAGGATCACGGCTGCAACAACTACTATCTCGGTGAAGTGAAACCCGGACTGTAGACTTTTGAAATAGTACTTTCCTGCCGGACAGGTTAGTTCACTTCTGCTTTCTGAAAAGCTCCATTTCTCTCACCGACGAGACCAGGTTATCGCAATGTCGCGTATTAATGCACGGCTTCAATCCCGGGGCGCGGCCGGTTCGACTATCTTCAACCTCTGCCCTTTCGTTTCCGGGAAAGTCCATATCCATATTCCTGTCAGAATTGCGAAGATGGCAGCGAGAGAAATGCCGCCGCTGAGTCCGTATTTCTCGGCGACGACCGCGATTATGACGGGCGTGAAAAACTGGACTCCACGGGCGAGGTTGAATGCCGACCCCATCGCCGTGTTTCTGATGCTCGTCGGATACAACTCGCTGAACAGCGGACCGTAGCCGCTGAACATGCCGGTACCGAATCCGACCAGGAACATGAATGAGAGAATGACCGCGGGATAGACCGCTACCACGTTCCACATAAGTGTTATCATCACGAGCGCCAGGGCCATGATGAACGAGTACACCGAATACGCGGGGCGCCTGCCGAACCTGTCCGCGACGAACCCGAAAGAGAGGTAACCGAGCAAACCACCCGCCTGTGTGACCAGCATCCATACCGCGGATTTAGCCATCGGGAATTGCCGCTGCTCGTGGAGGTAGCCGGGTAGCCACGAGTACGTAAACCAGTACGCGGACATGTCGAACACAGCTAGGACCAGTGACTGGGCAAAAAGCTTCCTGTATTCAGCAGAGAAGAGGAGAAGAAATTTGTTTTTGGATTCCTGCTCGACGCCCTTGACATTGAATCCTTCCTGTGAGATCAGCCGGCGTCTTTCGAGCCAGACGTCGGACTCCGGCAGCCTTCGTCTTATCAATATCACCAGTACTGCAGGCAGGATTGAAACAAAGAAGCACGATCGCCAGCCGATGATAGGTTCGATAAATCCACCGACGATGGATGCCAGGACAATCCCAAACGGAGCGCCGGTCTGCATGAACGCCGCATATCTCGCCCTGACTTTCGGTGGAAACGTCTCCCCGACATAAGTCTGGCCGGTCGCCCACTCTCCGCCGACGCCAAGCCCGGTGATAATTCTGAAAATTAGGAGCACAAACAGGGTCGGCGCAAACCCGCTGAGGAAGGTCCCGAAGCTGTATGTAAGAATAGTCCACTGCAGAACGCTTCTCCTCCCAAACCGATCGGATAGAACCCCGAACAAAACACCCCCTAATGCGGTCGCGGCCAGTGAGGCTCCAAGGATATACGACAACTCTACTCTTGAGAGGGCAAGTTCCCTTCCGATGGGAATAAGAAGAAACGTGAAGAGAATCAGGTCATAGAAGTCGAATATCCACCCCGCCCAGCTCATGAGCAGAATCTCAAAGTGGGGCCTGGTTGGCTTTTCCTGCTCGTTCAAGAGAGTGTGTTCCATAGGTCCTCGCTATTCTACAAATGACGTAGGGCAAGCTGTATAGAAAATACGGAATGCCATGCGGTTCATCCACGAGCGTGAGGCCGACGATGTCGTAACCTGCCCGCTGGTCCTCCGCCGGCGGACAGATTCTACTTCACAACTTTATTTGTGAGCCTTGAGGAAGTTCTTCCAGATAATATAGACCCCGGCCGCGACTACCACGGCAGGAACGAGGAACCTGAGTATCCCGTACGCGCCATCGCCAAAACCATATTCACCCTTCTCAGCCATGAGTCCGCTCCAGCCGACCACCACGAACAGAGCCGCGATAATAAGCAGCGCGTATTCCTTCGGGTGCGAGAAGAAGAGCATGAGAAAGGCGAGGCCCGGTATGATCAGCGCAGACGGCCAGATCACGCTCCATGAACCGGGTATATATTCGTAAGAGACGAGAAGTACAAGCATGGCGGAGAGAAAAAGAGTCGACCCCCAGAAGAGTCTTCTCTGGTTCGAATAGGCAAAGGCCGTTATGGCCTCAAAGCCTCCTATAATCAGCACCGCAAATGCGGCTATCCTCGTAAAATTCAGATCTACAACTCCCGCGCGGTTCATAAGAAGAAGCACACCGAAAAGGAGCAGGAGAAGACCGAGAAGAAAGGTGCCTACGTGGCTCTTTCTTTCAGCAATTGTGCTCATCAACTAACCTCCTTTGGAATTACGAAAGCACATGCAACATAAAGGATCAGCGCAAGTCCGAACGACGCGAACGCGAGTACGACGCACGCGAGCCTTACGATTGTCGGGTCGACTTCAAGATATTCCGCCAGACCACCGCAGACACCCGCGATTTTCTTGTCGCGCACGGACCGTGCGAGCCTTTTCTTCTCCACTCCCGTATTGACACTCTCACCCTCGACGCCCCCGGATGGACTTTCCTTCTTAACCTTCCCCAGCAGCAGCGCCCCTCCGATGAGTATGAATATAATCGGAAGCGCAAGCGTCCCGAACTGGTGGAATGTGAATGAAAACGGAAGGAAATCATAGTAATGAAAAAGCAAAGTAACACCGATGATAACAATGACGATTCCGAGAACCAGAGTAACGGTGGACCCCCCCGCCGATCGAGTCTCCTGCTCCAAACGCCCTCCAGAGGGATCGAGCTTGAGCGGCTCCGTGGGAATAACGATCATGGCAATTACATAGAAGATCACCCCAGCCCCGACACTGAGGATAGAGAAAGCCACGAGGAGGAGGCGCATGACAGTCGCATCAACTCCCAGATACTCAGCCAGTCCGCCGCAAACGCCGTCGACGATCCTGTCAGTCCGGGATTTATAAAGCCTTCGATGTGAGTCGTTGGATTCGGATTTCTGTTGGTCCATTGCCGTCTCTGTGGTCAGATCCCGCTAGTGCCGGACGTTAGTCTTAATGATCTCATCCTCGGTTATAATATAGTCAACTTTCACATCTGTCTCCGAGGATTCAATAGTATCAACTATTTGGAAATTGTAAGCAAGGGCCACGATAGGTTTTTTCTGGGTCTCGAGGAAATTGTCGTAGTATCCTAATCCCCAGCCTATTCGGTTCCCCGATTTATCCGCCGCGATAACGGGGACAATGAACAGGTCGACTTCTTCGATGGGGATCGCCGAAAAGACCTTCGGTTCCTTCGTGTTGAAGGGGCCCTCGGTTAGATCTCCGATATTCATGAGCTCGGAGCTCTCCAGTTTTCTTTCCTTCTTATCGGTGATGACCGGCACCGCGATCCTTTTTCCGCGCGCGAACGAGCGAGCAATAAGCATGATCGTATCGACTTCATTCGGCCTGGAAGAGATATAGGTGTGTACGAGTCCGGCGTTCCTGTACTCGGGGAGGTTTTCCAGGTGCCGCAGGACGCTCTTGCTTCTCTGCACTGCTTCCTCTTCGTCGAGCTGCTCCCGCAGTTTGAGGACCGCTTTTCTTATTTTTTCCTTTTCTGTCAAATGCATTCTCTCCTAAAAATATGCCGCTCCGGATATTCCGGTCGGTCTATCCGTTCGCGCAACGACGCGCGAGTTTGAAATGGCTGGGGTTTTTCTACTTTTTTCCGACAATCCTGTAAATAACGGAGAAATCCTCTTCTCCGTATCCCTTATCGTTGGCCGACGAAAACAGATCTCTCACCAGTGACTGCACCGGCATGTCCGCTCCCGCCTTCCTGGCGGTCTGGGTGATGTAATTCAAGTCCTTGACCAGCAGTTTGAGCGGAAATTGTGCCGTGTAGTCCCCTGTCACCATCTTAGGGGTTTTGATGTCGTACATTGGCGATTTGACCACGCTTGTGTTCATCACGTTTGAGAACACGGAGGTGTCTATGCCGAGCTTCTGGGATAGGTCGAGTCCTTCGGCCAACAGGGCCGTCATCCCGGCGACGAAATGATTGAGTACCAGCTTCAGGGCAAGTGCGGAGCCGTTGTCCCCAACATGGAAGATAAATTTCCCCATCGCCTGCAGTACTTCCCTGACCTCGTCGAGAACACGCGGGTCGCCGCCGACAATGATTGTCAGTTCGCCCTTCTCCGCGACGTTAGTGCTCCCGGAAACGGGTGCGTCAAGCATTTTCGCCCCGGCAGCTTCCACAAGTTGCGCAAACTTCCTCGACCCGTACCAACTTCCTGACTTCCCTACACCTCCTCGTTTCCTCTACTTCTCCTCTATTGGTGAAAACGGTGTTGCATTCCATCACGAAATTGCAAAGTATGTAGCCGCACATCCCGAAACAAAACTCGCCTTTCAGCCAGGCACATTCCAGATTCGCCTTGGCTATGAGGAACTGAAGGACCTCTATGCAGTAACCGAAGTCTTTTTCTGCAACAAGGAAGAGGCGCAGGAAATCCTCAAGACTGAAGAACAAAGCATCCCTGCACTCCTCCGCATGATGAAGGCACTCGGCCCAAAGATTCCCGTCATAACCGACGGCCCCAATGGTGCATTCGCACTTGAGGGCGATACTGCATGGTATATGCCGATGTACCCCGACCCTAAAGAGCCAGTCTCGCGCACGGGTGCGGGTGACTCATTCTCATCTACCTTTGTGAGCGCACTTATCCTCGGACACGATGTAAAGACTGCACTTGCATGGGGGCCAATTAACTCAATGTCAGTGGTGCAATACATCGGCGCACAAAATGGACTCCTCACCAAAGAAAAAATTCAAGAATACCTAAAGACCGCCCCCGCAAACTACGTCGCGAAGATAGTGTAAGACCCCAATCACAAATCCTTTCTCGACCAAAGTTTTACCCACCACGCATAAACCTAAAACCACCAATCCTTCGGATTTGGTGTTTTAGGTTTTGCTCCGCTCGGCTGAGTACACTTGCGCAAGGCGTTCAACTTATACTCAACGAATTTGTTCTCATACTGCCACGTATCAAAACTTGTTGAAGGTGTTGCTTTATATTTGCCTCGCGGAGCGCACACATCACAAGCGAGCAAAGGTCAAAAAAACCTCGGCTGGATTTTTTGACCTTATGTGTGCAAATATAAAGTAATACCGAGAAAGAGTTTTGAGGATTAGCACGTAACTCACAACACCCCTATCCCACAAACTTCTCTGCTTCGCGGGCGATGGACGCGCTATCCATGCATAGCAGGCAAAAAGTACCTTCGGGACCCTGGACGCCAAAGACATCATTCACGCCGAGACGCAAAATCTTTGGGCGTACGAGGCTCAGGTGTTCTGCAATTGCGCTCCGAGGCCTCCCACGCGCTGATGCTTTATTACGGTACAGCGGCACCATCATGCGTTTCTGCAAAGCGCTCTACCGCTGCGGTATCAAGTGGTTTGCTGGTGGCCGCATGGAGTACTGAGGCACCTATGCCGCGCTCGTTGAGTGTCTTTGCGGCCACGAGTGCTTGGTACGTCATAATGCCCGTGGAGATAATACCAACTGATTTTGTGTGCTCGGGAGATTTTGTATAAAAGACTTCTGCCTTTCCAATAGCAAATGGTGTACCTGAGGTAGTGATGCGCGGACTTGCTTCACGTGCGAGACGCATATACGCAGGACCGACATACTTTGCCATAGCGAGCGTTGCTTTCTTTGCTTCGTCATAGTCGCACGGCGCAATCATTACCATACGGGGAATGATACGCATCGTCGCAAGGTCCTCCACTGCCTGGTGCGTGGCACCATAGGCCCTACCCAGACGCCTCATGTGCACCGATGATTTTCACATTGGCGCCATTGTATGCAATGGTGCTACGGATTTGCTCCCAGTTACGTCCTGGAGAAAATGCTGCGTATGATGCAAAGATGAATGTTCCCATTGCTGCCATACCCGCCGCCACTGAGGCGAGGTTTTGCTCTGCAATACCAGCAATACGTTGG
>CAWEBD010000118.1:0-7695 GCA_963806435.1 uncultured Bacteroidota bacterium | reverse complement strand
AGGTTTTCCGTCGATTATTTCTCTAAGTTGTGGCTCAGGACATGGCAGATCCAAAGCTGTGAATAGGCTTTGCTCGGTTTCGCCAGCGACTGCAACTTCATTTTTCATGAGTCCTTCGCTGTACTTTAGCCTAAAACCTTTCGATATGGCATTGCCTGCAAGCCACATGTTGTGGTCTGCTGAAACCTAAAATAAGTTCTTGAATGCCAAATGTTTGCTCAGTCGCACGGTAAAAGTCAATTTGAAAAAGTGTGTCTTCACATGGATAATTCATTTTTTATCAAGCTTTTCCCTGAACAAATGACTCTTGGTTTTTTCAAGGATTGAACAATTTTACCCCAGCAACTATCGGTCGCAACCACTCACAAAAACTGCACTGCCTACAGCTGGCTTGCTGTTGATTGAGCGGAGTTTAATCGCCCCGCTGGAAATCTGAACCACACCCGGCGATTTCCTCCGTGCTATTTCAAATACGCCGAAATCTCATTACAATAGGTAACACGTTTTCAAGACCCGCTGCGTTAGATGGATGCACGGTATCGTGCGCGAGTTTGTTAACCGGAAGGAGAAGCTATGAAGAAGTGGTTTACACCGTTCTTAATGCTGATGGCCTTTATCGTGATGACAAGCGTGGTCATGGCGCAGGAAGGAAACGCAGACCAGTCCAATGTTCACCGGGAATGGTGGAATGAGCGCTTCCCGGGATTCCCGCCGAACAGAAACCAGACGCTCCCCTTAATAAGAGTAGAAGGGAACAGGTTCGTCAATTCACTCGGTGATACGGTTCTTTTCAAGGGATTGTCAATTGCGGATCCGACAAAAATTCTCGGCGACGGGCACTGGGACAAGGCTTTCTTCGTGAAGATAAAGGAGACGGGCGCGATGATAGTCCGCATCCCGGTTCATCCGGTCGCCTGGCGCGGCGAAACTCCCGCGAAGTACCTGAAGTTTCTCGACCAGGCGGTCGACTGGTGCACCGAAGAGAGCCTCTACGTCGATATCGACTGGCATTCAATAGGCAATCTCGAAGAAGGGCTGTTCCAGGATCCCATGTACACTACTTCTCTGGAGGAGACATATAACTTCTGGCGAACGATCGCCATGCACTTCGCCGGCAACAATACCGTGGCGTTCTCGGAGCTCTTCAACGAGCCGACCGACTTCCGCGGGATGCTCGGGAATCTCTCGTGGGATAAATGGAAAACAATTAACGAGAATCTCATCAAGCTTATAAGGGCATACGACAACAAGAGCATTCCTCTCGTCGCCGGGTTCGATTGGGCTTACGATCTGACCCCGCTCCACTACGCTCCCATCGACGCGCAGGGAATCGGATACGTGGTTCATCCATACCCGCACAAGAGGACGCCGCCGTACGTGCCGAAGTGGGAAGAAGATTTCGGATTTGCCGCAGATACTTATCCAGTCGTCGCCACAGAGCTGGGCTTCACGCTGCCCGACATGCAGGCCAACCTCGACTATGGCAGGACCATTATGGAATATTTCGAAAAGAAACACATAAGCTGGATCTGGTGGGTCTTCGATCCCAACTGGGGGCCGCCTATGTTCACGTCGTGGAAGACATATGATCTGACCGCAGGTGGGAAGTTTTTCGAGGAGGCCATCCATAACCAAATACCGGGAATGGATTCAACATCCATCCATTGAAGGGAGATTTATTCCTGGCTCCGGTTCACGCTGAATCCGCGCTGGCCGGGGCCAGGACACTTCGAATTCCGGATCGGCGCCGGTCGGACAATCGGCGACATCCGAAGTGCGAAATGGACATAATATTCGGCAGGAGGGTCATCCCATGAAAAAACTGCTATTGATGATTATTTTCTCGATTATGAGCGCCCCAGTCACCGATGCGACACCGCGCTGGCAGAATCCGGTCTCCACCCAGGAATTTGCCCGGCTCGAGAAGTCGGGACGCGTGACTGTCCAGTTCAACAGCGGTTGGAAATTCTGCAAAGGGGACATTAAAGACGCCTCGCATACCGATTTCGACGACGCGCAATGGAGCACGGTCTGTCTCCCTCACACATGGAACAACCTGGACGGCCAGGACGGCGGAAATGATTACTACAGGGGCCCGGCATGGTACAGGAAGTCTTTCACTGCGCCGAAGGAATTCGACGGTAAAATGGTCTTCGTTCGGTTCGGGGCTGCCGGCTTCGTGACGGACGTCTATGTCAACGGCAGGTTTGTCGGGGAACATAAAGGTGGTTTCGCCGCTTTTGTCTTTAATATTACGGGCTTCCTGAAATCAGGGGAGACCAACGTAATCGCGGTAAGGGTCGACAATACCTCGCCCGACAAATCCGATGAGTTTCAAATCGCGCCAATCAGTGCCGACTTCACGATGGAAGGCGGGCTGTATCGCAAAGCAAGCCTCATGGTGACAAACCCGGTGCACATATCCCTCACCGACTACGCGTCTCCGGGAATATTCATCATGCAGAAGAAAGTTACGGATGATGTTGCGGACTTACGGTTAACCACCGTTCTGAGCAACGATTCCAGGTCGGCGGTCGATGTGGTCGTCAAGTCGGCCGTGTACGATAGTGAAGGCGGGGTTGTGAAAGAAGTTGAGGCCAAGTCTAAAGTCGGTCCTTATGCCGGTAATAAGGTCGACCAGGAAATGACCATCAATAACCCGCATCTATGGAACGGAAGGATCGATCCGTATCTTTACACGGTCGTCGTGTCTGTCTATCATGATAATAAGCTTGTCGACCGGGAGGAGCAGCCGCTCGGACTCAGGTACTACAGGGTCGACCCGGACAGCGGATTTTACCTGAACGGCAAGCCGTACAAACTCCACGGTATCGCGCTTCATGAAGACAGGAAGGATGAGGGCCGCGCCATAACCGACGCGGATCGTCGCCAGGAAATGAAGGATATCATAGACATAGGCGCGACCATGATCAGGATGTCCCACTACCAGTACGGCCAGGAAATGTACAGGCTCTGCGACAAGTACGGCATCGTCGTCTGGACGGAAATTCCGCTGGTCAACCAGATTGTCGATTCGAAATCGTTTTCTGAGAACGCCGAACAACAATTGACCGAACTCATTCGCCAGAATTACAACCACCCATCCGTATTGTTCTGGGGCATCTTCAACGAGATTCATAACGCGAAAGGACCCGATCCGCTGTCTCTGGTCCGGAAACTCAATGAACTTGCTAAGAAGGAGGACCCGACGAGACCGACGACATCCGCCTCGGACGACGAGGATTCGACGAATTTCGTCACGGATGTGCTCGGCATGAACAAGTACTTCGGGTGGTACTATGGCAGCGCGCGCGACCTGGGCCCTTATCTCGATAAGTGGCGCAAGGAACACACGGACAGGGCGATCGGGCTCAGTGAATACGGCGCTGGCGGCAGCGTCTACCAGCACGAGGAACTTCCAGCAAGCCAGCCGCGCACAGATGGGCCCTGGCATCCTGAGGAGTATCAGACGGAATTTCACGAAATAAGCTGGAAGGCAATCGAGTCAAGACCCTACATCTGGTTTTCAACGCTCTGGAATATGTACGACTTCGCCTCCGATTCCAGGAGGGAAGGTTTCAGGCCGGGGATCAATGACAAGGGAATTGTAACGCAGGGGCACGAGACGAAGAAAGACGCCTATTACTGGTACAGGGTTAACTGGAACCCCGAGCCGATGGTTCATATCAACAGCAAGATGTTCACGGTAAGAGATACCTCGCTCATCACCGTCGAAGTTTATTCAAACGCCCGGAGCGTCGAACTATTCGTCGATGGCACTTCCCTCGGGAAGAAGTCCAGCGAAGACCGCAGGTTCTTCTGGAAGGATGTGAAATTGAACGCGGGCTCCAACCATGTCAGGGCGGTTGCTTCGATAGACGGCAAAGAATATTTTGACCAGTGCTGGTGGAGATTTGGGAAGTGAGAGGCAAGAAGCAAGAAGCCAGAGACAAGGAATGAGAAACAGAAGCAAGGAGCGAGCAGAAGTAGGAAAAGGAAGTGGAGCTTCTAGAATCATGGAATGATGGAAAAATGGAATATTGAACATCCACGTCTGCAGAGCACTATATATAAATGAAAAGGGAGAAAAACTGAATGCATTTACCGAATGAGCGCCGTTACGATACGATGAAGTACAACAGGTGCGGCCGGAGTGGGGTGATGTTGCCCGCCATCTCACTTGGACTGTGGCACAATTTCGGAGGGGTCGATGTGCTGGAGAACTCGCGCGCCATGGCGCGACATGCCTTTGACCTTGGGATAACACATTTCGATCTCGCGAACAATTACGGCCCTCCCCCGGGATCGGCCGAAGAGACCATGGGATACATTTTGAAGAATGACCTCCGGGGCTACCGCGATGAACTCATCATTTCATCGAAGGCGGGTTACGGGATGTGGCCGGGTCCGTACGGCGACTGGGGTTCGCGGAAATTCCTCGTGGCCAGCCTGGACCAGAGCCTGAAGCGCATGGGACTCGACTACGTCGATATTTTCTACCACCATCGCCCCGATCCCGAGACTCCGCTTGAAGAGACGATGAATGCCCTCCATGACATCGTGCGCAGCGGCAAAGCGCTTTACGCAGGTATTTCGAATTACCCGGCTGAACTGACGAAAAGGGCCGAGGAGATCATGAGATCGATGGGAATGCACATCCTCATCCACCAGCCGAAGTACAGCATGTTCGAGCGATGGGTCGAAGACGGCCTCCTGAAGGAGTTGAGAGATGACGGGATAGGCTGTATAGTCTTCTCCCCCTTGCTCAAGGGCTGCTGACCGACAAGTATTTAGAGGGCATCCCTGCCGACTCGCGTGCCGCGAAACCGACCGGCTTCCTCCGGCCCGAGCACGTGACGAGCGAGAAGATTGCCATGGTCCGCAAACTCAACGAAATGGCGAAGGCCCGCGGTCAGAAGCTCGCCCAGATGGCGCTAGCCTGGGTCCTGAGGCATAACGAGGTCACCTCGGCGGTTATCGGCGCCAGCAAAGTCGGTCAGATCGACGACGCGGTGAAAGCGGCCGGCAGCCCGGCATTCAGCCAGGAAGAATTGAAGAAGATCGATTCAATACTCGCCGGCAAATAGAGACCGCATCCCTGTTTGGCTCGGTAGTCGTATCCGGCGGAAGGCCGATACCCACTGGCCTATTATTGCTTTTGTTCACTTAGCCGATTACTTTTACGCGGAGGTTAGAACGGGATGTTCCTGGCGGTGCGTTTCTTCGACGTGTTCCCTTTGTTCACTGGAGCCGGATGGCGGAACGGATTTATATGCTGTCCTCCACATGTTATCTTATTTCCGTAGATTGATTTTATCTCTAATTGAACGGAATTCATTTCCGGAGTGCCATTGCTAAAATTTGTTCCACGTCCGTACAAGCTCTTCAACAAGATCCAGTATTATGAATGGGGAACCAGGGACGCGCACGCCTTCATACCGGAATTTCTCGGCATAGAGCCGCAACCGGATACACCATATGCCGAGCTATGGATCGGCGCTCACCCGAAGGCGCCTTCCGAGATTCAAATCGACGACAGGCGCATACCTTTGAATAAAATCATCGCGGAATTCGGCAGGGATAGCCTTGGTGAATATGTATCGAAGAAATTCTCGGGCAGGCTCCCGTTCCTCCTGAAGGTGTTGTCGGCCGCGGAGGCGCTCTCGATCCAAACACATCCCAACAAGGATCAGGCCGTGAAACTTCACGCCTCTTATCCCGATAAATATCCCGATGATAATCACAAGCCCGAAACTGCCATCGCATTGGATTCGCTGATAGCGCTGGTCGGTTTCAAACCAGCGGCGAAGATAGCCGCCACACTTCGCGCACTGCCGGAGTTGCGTGAGTACGCGGAAGGGCGGCTGATCGAACGCGTGATGGAGGCTGAAAAGACCGGAGATCGTGAAAAAGCGATCAGAGAGCTCTATGCCGATATAATGCGGAAGGCGGAAGAGAAAGAGAAGCTTTCATCCTGCGTACTTAAGATCAGGGAACGCCTGTCGCGCAAAACATCTCCGGCTCCGGAGGAAATCCAGTTTCTGAAGCAGTACGAAGTTTATGGAGCCGATGTCGGACTTCTCTCGTTTTTCTTTTTCAATCTGGTTCACCTTAAACGGGGGCAGGCGATTTTCACCGACGCCGGCGTGCCGCACGCTTACATCAAGGGCAGTATCGTCGAATGCATGGCGAATTCCGACAATGTCGTCAGAGCCGGTCTCACAAATAAATTCAGAGACGTGGAGACGCTTCTCGATATTTTGAAATATGAATTCAGGGAATGTGAAATATTGAATTCCGGGCAAAGGATGGATGAGTTCACGTACGAAACGAAAGCCGAAGAATTCCGAATCACCAGGTTCAAAAAGGAAGCCGGTTTCAAAAAGATATGCCGGTCGAACGACAGGCCTTCCGTTTGCCTGATTGCCGGCGGGGAAATCGAAATTGTCTGGAGTCACGCAGGCATGGATTACCTGCATAGCTTCTCAAAAGGAGAGTCCTTTTTTATCCCCGCTTTTCTTTCGGAATACAGAATGTCCTCGATCGGTGAGACCGATTTCTTCAACGTGGAAATACCCTGACCGCAGCTTCTTCCTGCGCCTGAATCCGGCGGAGTTGCCTCGTCCCGGACATGGCGAGTCGCTGTAAGAAGTCGGACAAATTATCGGATTGAAGAATAAATCATCAAAGGGAGTCGTGACAATGGAAAGAGCTACTCATTCAATCAATAGTCTGACCGACGCTGTCAGGACATTGCTCGCGGCTGTTGCCATAGCGGCGACATTGTCTACGGCAGCTCACGCGCAGAAATTCAAGGACCTCGCCCTGACACCGCCGATGGGATGGAACAGCTGGAACAAATTCGGGCCGAACGTGAACGAGCAGATGATACGAGAAATGGCGGACGCCATGGTTTCGTCAGGGATGAAAGCGGCCGGTTATGAGTTCATAAATATCGACGACACGTGGGAGGGTTACCGTGACAGTCTCGGGTTCATCCATCCCGATTCCACGCGCTTCCCGCACGGTATGAAGGCAAAGTTGATAGATTGCCATCAGGATCGGTGCAACCAGCAGCAATGCTAATCGGAGCCGCCGTACACTGTGCCAGTGTTGTATCACGTCCCGCATTCGCAACCGGTGCCTGGTTGACCGTCACCGTCACTACCGAAGTGTCATAGTCTGTTGCCCCGCAAGCATCGGTCGCTTTCAAAACAAACGTGTAAACGCCGTTGCTGGTCGGGCTGAAACAGATCTGACTGCTATTATATGTGCCCGTACCCGATATCAACTGACAAGTACTCAGATTGCCGTCCGGATCGGTGCAACCCGCCGTCCAGCAAATCGATTGACCCGGTGTCTGGCAGGTCAGTGTCTGATCGCTGCCCGCATTGGCAACCGGTGGCTGGTTGACGGTCAATGTCGCCACCGACGTATCGTAATCGGTTAGGCCACAAGCATCCGTTGCCTTCAGAATGAAAGTATAAGTTCCTGAACCAGTCGGAGTGAAGGTAATGTAACCACCACTGTAAGTCCCTGTACCAGTGGTCAACGCGCAAGTCGACAGATTGCCATCAGGATCGGTACAACCGGCAGCAATACTAATCGTAGCCGGTGTACACTGTGCCAGGGTCGTATCACGTCCCGCATTCGCAACCGGTGCCTGATTGATCGTCACCGTCGCGACCGAGGTAT
>CAWEBD010000117.1:0-17635 GCA_963806435.1 uncultured Bacteroidota bacterium | reverse complement strand
GATGTTAAAATAGATCTGCAATACGACCTCTACTACATTGAGAACATGTCGTTAAGAATGGATTTTCAAATCTTGTTTTGGACAATTTTTCACGTGCTACTGGGAAAGGGGCATGCGTGATGAATCGTAGTTGCTCTGTACTGAACGAAAATCTATTTGTATGGGTAGTCTGATGGCTGAAGAGACGAAGAAGGTCCTCGTAATCATACCGACGTATAACGAGGCCGAGAACATAGGGACGGTTATACCAAGGGTGCTCGATGTCTGTCCGAATGCTCACATTCTGGTAGTGGATGACAACTCGCCGGACGGCACTCAGGGTATTGTCGAGGGCATAGCCTCGAGGGAGCCGCGTGTAAGGATCGTATCCCGCCGTAACAAGTCAGGACTCGGAACTGCCTACGTCGCTGGTTTCAAGTACGCGATAGAGAACGGCTATGACTTTGTCGTGGAAATGGACGCCGACCTTTCACACGAGCCGACTGAGATACCCAAGTTCTGCAGGGCTCTTCTCGATCATGCGGATCTCGCCATCGGGTCGCGCTACGCTTTCGGGGTTTCAGTTTTGAATTGGCCGATGAAGCGGCTCCTCCTCAGCTACGGTGCAAACATATATGCCAGAGTAGTCACGGGAGTGCCGGTAAACGACATGACGAGTGGATTCAAGGCCTTCAAGATAGACGTACTGAAGGCGATAGATTTGAATTCTATCAGGTCCAACGGCTACGCCTTCCAGGTGGAAATGAACGTGCGCGCCTACCGGAAGGGATTCAGAATTGTGGAAGTGCCGATAATCTTCACAGAAAGGCGGGTCGGCACCAGCAAAATGTCAAAAAAAATTGTGTTCGAGGGGGTGAAAATAGTTCTGATACTCGGCCTCGGCAGGCTTCTCATGTTTTTGAGAATGAGGAAGCGTTGAGCAAACGGGTATCCGTTGTCATTGTAAGTTTCAATGTCCGCGGTTTTCTCGAGAGCCTGATCAACTCTCTGGATCGCGCACTCGACGGCCTGGAATCGGAAGTCATTGTGGTTGATAATTCATCCGATGACGACACGGTGGATTTTCTCAGAAAGAATTTCCCTTCCGTCAGGCTGATCGAGAACCGGGTGAATGTCGGCTTCGGGAAGGCAAATAACCAGGGAGTTAAGGTCTCGTCCGGAGAATATTTACTTCTGATTAATCCTGACGCCGTGGTGGGGGAAGGCACGATCAAGGAGATGATTGCCTTCGCTGAATCGCATCCGGAGGCGGGGGCGGCGAGCTGCAAAGTGCTCAACGCCGACGGCACGCTTCAGAAAACATGCAGGAGAGGTTTCCCGACACCCTGGGTTGCGTTCACAAAGATCTCGGGACTGAGCAGTCTCTTTCCGCGTGCGCGTCTTTTCGGTAGATATAATCTCACGTACCTGAATCCCGAAGAAGAACATGAGGTGGACGCGATAGGCGGAAGCTTTATGTTCATTCCCCGTGCAGTATTCGATCAGGTCGGGGGATTCGATGAAGACTACTTTATGTACGGAGAAGACATAGACCTGTGCTATAAGATCAAAAGGGCAGGTTACAAAGTCTATTACACTCCAAGGACGACGGCCATCCATTTCAAAGGGGAAAGCACGCGGCGGAGCAACATAAACCAGACTTACGAATTCTACCGGGCGATGAGCGTGTTTGTGGAGAAAAGGTACGGAGTCAATACGACTCTCTCCCGCGCGCTTCGCGGAGCAATTCTGCTGAACCGGCAGGCGCGTTCATTGGTCCTCTGGTTCCGGGAAATATGGCCAATCTTGTTGGATTTCTCCGTCACGGTGATTGCAATGTTTGTCGGAGAGTTTCTGCGCTCCCACAGGATATACTCCATCCCGTCATATGGCCGCCCCTACTTTTATATTGCTCCCGGTATTGTGTTCGTCCTTTTGGGCATGTCGTTTGGCCTCTATCGCGAAAACAAATACTCCTTCCGTTTTTCAGTCCTTACCGGGCTTCTGACGTTCCTTTTGTTTTCTTCCCTGACATATTTCTTCAAAGAATTTGCCTTTTCGCGGCTCATTGTCTTGATCGCAAGCGTGATTATGCTCGTCGTGCTTCCGGGCTGGCGGCTGCTTTACCAGTTGCGAACTTCGGTAGGGGCGTCGCGTCATCCCTTATTCGGGAGAAAGACACTTATCGTCGGGATGGATCAACGTGCCGTTGAACTGATCAAGAAGATCCGCGGTAGAGTATCAATGGGTTACGATATTGTAGGCGTCGTGGCCGAGGATACGACAGCGGAGATGAGAGTTCTGGGTATCAAGGTGGTGGGTACGCTGGCGGAACTTCCAAAGGTAATTCGTGAACGAAAGATCGACGATGTTGTATTTGCATCCGGCCGTATATCATACTCTCAAGTGCTCCAGGCGGTCGCTAGCGTAAAGGACCCCGGGATCAATTTCAAGCTGGTCCCTGATACGATGGATGTGATCATCGGCAAAACCTACGTGGATGGACTCGCGGATATTCCTTTTGTCGATATCGACTACCACTTGCATCGCAGAAGGAATGTCACTGCGAAAAGAGCCTTCGACTTGCTGTTTGCGATTGCCGGCCTGGCGGTGCTCTGGCCAGCGACGCTTACTGGAAAAAACAACGCTCTCAGGAGAGTCTACAGGAAACTTCCTGAGCTAATGTCGGGAAAGATTTCGACTGTTGGCCGCTCCGAATACCACCCGCAGGGGAGTGAAGAATTATTCGGAAAGATCGGGATAACCGGAATCGTACAGCTAAACAGGGGGCAATCACTTTCGGAGGAGGAAGTCGAGAAGCTGTACGTTTATTACGCCCGCAACCAGTCCCTCTGGCTTGACCTCGAAATCGTAGCCCGGAGCATACTCCAGCTTCGGCGCAATTCTTAAGCCTCATTCCAATTTCTTCACATCGGGCCGTCGCCCTTTAACTGATTTTCTTCCTTGACAATGGAAACCGGAAACACTAAATTAGTTTCCATGGTATCAAATACCGATAACATCCGGCGGTCGATCCTTGAAGTGTCGTACTCCAAGTTTGCCGTGCACGGGTTCAAGAAGGTCACAATCGATGAGATAGCCGCAGAGTTGGGAATCAGCAAAAAAACCGTTTATAAGCTGTTTTCGAGCAAAGAGGAGATCCTGAGAGAAGTGGTCCTCGGCAAAATGAACCTCCTTCTGGAGATCTTCAGCAAAATTCAGTCCATGAAGGAATCATCCGTCGACAAGATACAAGCTATCTCCGAGATCGTCAGCACCCACATTAACGAACAGTGGCAGAGAATTCTCACGGAGGTCAGGCTTAATGCTCCAGGTTTGTTCAAAGAAATAGACGCGATAATACAGGAGAAACTGTCACTCGGATGGCAGAAGATATTCATTGATGGCCAGAAGAACGGATGGATCAGGAAAGACATCGACCCGGTCGTATTCACAACGGCCTATGTCGGCGTGGTCAGGGAATTGATGAAAACGGATTTTCTTTCCAAGCACGCGCTTTCGGAATCGGAAGTCCCGAAACAAGTTTTTAGAATGTTCACGGAAGGAATTCTCACCGAGAAAGGAAGAAAGAGATAAAATGAAAAGGTACTCCCTTTTTCTCGCTTTTGCTTTATTTTTGTTCGGATGCGGCAACAACTCGAACAACAAGGCGGTCACCGCGACCGGCACTATAGAAGCGACTGAGAGCTCAATCGCGGCTCAGGTGCCGGGGAGGGTAATCAGAATGAATTTCGAGGAAGGGTCGCTCGTCAATACCGGCGACACGCTTGCCGAGACTGATCATGCGTCTCTTGTCCAGCAGGTGAATCAGGCGCAGGCCGGCCTTGTGATGGCCCAGCAGCAATATGACCTACTCGTCAAAGGTGCGCGGAGCGAGGACCTGAAGGTGGCGGAAGAGGGGGTCAAACAGGCGCAGGCAAACTTCAATCTCGCGCAATTGGCTTTCGACCGGACCCAGAGACTATTCGCCGATCACAGCGTCTCGCAATCTCAGATGGATGCCGCCACTGCGCAACACGAGGTGGCGAGCGCGCAGTTGAAATCAGCGCAAGAGATATTCGCTAAGGTGCAACAGTACGCGCGTCCTGAGGAGATCCGCGCCGCTGCAGCACAGGTCCAGCAGGCGCAGGCCGGATTTGACGGCGCGAAGATAGCTCTCGACCATTCTTACATAACCTCTCCCATCACCGGGACAGTATTGGAAAAGCTCCTGGAGATCGGGGACTTTGCGACGGTAGGGACGCCCATTTACACCGTGTCCGATTTACGCATGATGAAGATGACAGTATACGTCAGCGAAACGGATCTCGCCCGCATCAGGCTGGGCAACGACGCGAAGGTTGTCCTGGACGGCATGCCGAACCATCCGTTCAACGGCAAAGTTATATATATATCGCCGACGGCGGAGTTTACCCCGAAGAATGTTGAGACTAAACAGGATCGGATAAAGTTGGTTTTCGCGGTCAAGCTTGCCATCGCTAATCCTGACGGCTACCTTAAAGCAGGCTTGCCGGCCGATGCGTCGATTTTCACGAAATGACTCCCGGCGATCAGCTTGCAGCCCAAAGCCATGTGCTGATAGTCGATCGCCAAAGACTCCCTTGGAAGCCAACTGATGATACGAGTAGAGAACTTAACAAAGAAATACGGTGACCTGACAGCCGTGGACAATGTATCCATGGATGTTAAAAGGGGTGAGCTTGTCGGTATCATAGGTCCTGACGGCGCCGGCAAGACGACGTTTTTGCGGATGTTGTCGGGCGCACTCGAACCGACCAGCGGGAGTCTTTTCGTCAACGATAAGACTTTCTCGGAAAACCGTGGCGAGCTGAAGGAGGAGATCGGATATTTGTCTCAGGTCAGCCAGGCCTACGGCGATCTTACCGTATGGGAAAACATTGAATTTTTCGGAAAGATCAGGAAGGTGAGGGACTGGAAGGAAAGAGGCGAACGACTCCTGGAATTCGCCAGGCTGACCGAATTTAAGGGAAGACTCGCCGATCAGCTGTCCGGGGGGATGAGGCAGAAGCTCGGGATCTGTTGCGCTGTCATCCACCAGCCCAGGATCCTGGTCCTCGACGAGCCCACGACGGGCGTTGATCCGGTATCGAGAAGAGAACTCTGGCTTATTCTCGCCTCTTTCCTGAAAAACCAGATGACGATAATTGTCGCTACTCCGTATCTCAACGAGGCGGAGAGATGCAACAGAGTTGCACTGTTCAACGGCGGAAAACTGCTCAGGTACAATAGTGTGCCCGCCCTCATATCGGAAATGTCGCTTCACGTTTTTGAAGTACACTCCAGGAATTTGAAGGGGGCCTTTTCCGTGGTCTCAGGTTTCGAGTTCGCTCAGGATCTGGTAGTCCTCGGGGACAGGATTACGTTTGTCACTCCGGAAACATCGCGGGATAAGGTGGAATTGGTGTTGAAGGCGGTGAGAAAGGATGTCGATGAGGGAGCGGAGCTTAAAGAAGTAAGTGCGTCACTCGATAATATTTTTACTAGTCTGATAAAGTCGTAATGGAGGAAATTAAAAGTGCATAAGATATTTGTCATGTTAGGAATAATAAGCATTGCCGTGGCTGCTAACGCCCAGACTCCGCTGACCCTGCAAGAGGCATTGAAAGTTGGGCTGGAGAATTCAAAGGCACTGAAGATATCTGAGCTTAATGCCGTCTCGGCGGAAGCAAAGTATCATGGAGTGAATGCGAGCAGATGGGCAAACCTTTCGTTCCAGGGAAGATACACGCGCCTCTCCACGATTCCGGCCTCCGTGCTGACGCTGCCGGTAAGCATTCCCGGAGTGGGAAACACCTTCCAGATCCAACAGAACGTGTACAATACTTACAACCTCGAGCTATCGGTCCAGCAGCCCGTCTTCACGGGTTTTCAGCTCACCAACGCTTCCAAAGCCGCGAAGGACAACGCTGAAGCTTCGCAGTTCGACGCTAAAACCGACAAATCCAATCTGAAAGTCCAGATAGCGACGGCATATTGGAACGTCTACAACGCGCTTCAGGCCGAAGAATTCATGAAGGAGAACCTGGACAGAACCAGGTCGCATTACCAGCAAGCTGAGAATATGCTCGCCCAGGGAATGCTGACACAGAGCGATGTGCTTAGTGTTAAGGTCCAGGTGTCGAACAGCCAGTTAATGCTTCTTAACGCGGAGAACAACCTGAGGCTTGCCGAGGTGGCTCTTAACAATGTGCTTGGCGTACCGCTAAGCACCGAATACACCATAGAATCGGTGCCGCAGGCTGGTGACACAACGCTACCGGCGATAGGACAGCTTCTGAGGGATGCGCTGGAGAACCGCAGCGAACTGCACTCGCTGAAGCTTAGGGTGAATGCGGCAGAGGCGGCCGCTGCCGCTGCCTGGGGAGCTTATCTCCCGCAGATCTCATTGGTTGGGAATTTTTATTATCAACGGCCAAACCAGAGGATTTTTCCCACTCAGGACGTCTTCAAGAACACCTGGGATGCGAGCGTTGTCGTGAGCCTGCCCATCTGGAACTGGGGACAGACTCAGTCCAAAGTGGATGAGGCAAAGGCGCAGAGCGAGCAGGCGCAGCTGGCCGAACAGCAAACCGCGGACGCGGTGTATCTCGATGTCACTCAGAGCTTTCTGAACTTCAAGCAGGCAAGGGACAGGATTGCGGTCGCGGAAACTACCGTGAAGGATGCAGAGGAGAGCTACCGGATCTCGGACCAGAAATTTAAGGTCGGGCTCGTCACAAACACCGATCTGATGGACGCGGAAGTGGCATTGCTGCAGGCGAAGCTGAACTACTCCCAGTCGCTGACCGATCTCGAGATCGCGAGGGTCAGCCTGGAGAAAGCCACAGGACAACTGTAAGAATGTCGTACGCGATCAAGGCCGCCGGTCTCACAAAAAAGTTCGGGAGTTTCACCGCCGTCGATTCGATTTCATTTGAAGTCGGAGAAGGAGAAGTCGTCGGTTTCATCGGCGCCAACGGCGCCGGCAAATCTACAACGATAAAAATGCTTTGCGGCCTGACCAAACCTACATCCGGACAGGTGGAGGTTGCCGGCTTTGACGTGACAAAACATCCCGAAAAGGTACGAGCGAATATCGGGTACATGTCGCAGAAATTTTCCTTGTACGGCGATCTGACCGTGAGAGAGAATATCGAATTTTACGGCGGAGTCTACGGCCTGGGGAAGAACGAGCTCAGGGACAGGTTCTCATGGGTGATAGAGGTCGCCGACCTGAAGGGAAGGGAGGACCTCCTCACGAGAGAACTCCCGTTGGGATGGCGGCAGCGCCTGGCGCTTGGATGTGCGGTTCTGCATCATCCCAGGATTGTGTTCCTGGATGAACCGACGAGCGGTGTGGACCCTGTCGTCCGCGACAAGTTCTGGCAGCTGATCGGGCAGCTGTCCAACGAAGGCTCCACAATCATAGTTACGACGCACCATCTGGAGGAAGCGGAGTTCTGCGAAAACATTATCATGATGCACCTCGGAAGAATTGTCGTGAACGGATCGCCGGAAGGCATCCGCCGGCACTTCTCGGATCTTCCCCTCTTCGAGATCGAGACAGCCAGACCTCTCATCGTGTTCAACATTGTGGAGCAGGAGACGTGGGTAACAGATGCGGCGATCTACGGCAACAACGTTCATGTGTATGCCGAAATCGAGAACCCGGTCTCCGCGCTTGAGAGTGTGCTTGGGAGAAACGACATAACTGATTTTCGCATAGTGAAAGCGTCCCCGACTCTCGAAGATATTTTCGTGAAAGAAACCCGTCCGGATGGGAACAAGCCGAATGTTTGAAAATATTCTGACGATCTACGTGAAGGAATACCGGCAGCTGAAGCGAGACAAACTATCGCTCTCGGCGATCATCCTTGTCCCGACGCTGATGCTTCTTCTCTATGGGTACGCGCTTAACTTCGACGTCAAACACGTCACCATGGGGGTCCTCGACGAGTCAATTACAAAGGAGAGTCGTGAGTTGCAGCAGAAGTTTTTCAGCACCGAGTATTTTGATTTCGCCGGCGCTGTCCCCGACGAGTCTTCCATCGACAAGTTTATCCAGGATGGCAAAGCGAAGGCCGTCCTGGTTATTCCGCGTGATTACGCCAAGGAAATACTGCTCGGGAAAAGGGTCGATGTGCAGGTACTTCTCGACGGCGCCAATTCCAACACGGCTACTATTATAATGGGTTATGTCAACGGGGTGCTTCAGAACTATTCCGCCAACCTGACAGCGCGGTACATGAATGAGAAGGGATTTCGTATCGCATCGGCAGGAATCGATTACCGGCCGAGAATTTATTACAACCCGGAACTAAAAAGCGCGAAATTCCTTGTGCCGGGCCTGATTGGATTCATTTTGATGATATTGAGTATCGTTACTCCCGCCATATCGGTGGTCAGGGAAAAGGAGCGCGGGACACTCGAGCACATCACCATGGCTCCGACGACGTCTCTCGAGATCATACTGGGTAAAACAACACTCTATTTTGTGCTGTCCCTCGCTGCCTCAGTGCTCGTTATTTCGGCAAGCTTCGTCCTTTTCGATGTCACCATTCGGGGAAGTATAGTGTTCCTGGCGGTGACGATCATAATCTTTCTGATAGGCACTTTGAGCATAGGTCTGCTCATATCGACATTCACCAGTTCACAGCAGATGGCATTTCTCGTCGCGAGCCTCCTGTCTATACTGCCGACATTCATCCTATCCGGTTTTGTTTTCCCTATAAACAGCATGGCGCTCCCGCTCCAAATCGTGACGTACCTCCTCCCCGGCAGATATTTCCTGTCGGCCCTCAGGGCGATAATGCTGAAGGGGGCCGGTTTCTCCGACATCTACGACCAGATTTATCCGCTTATAATTTTCGCCATTGTGATTCCGGCGTTTGCGTCGTTCAGACTGAGTAAAAAGGGTTTCTGAGATGAAAAGGATACTACGGGTCGTCAAGAAGGAATTTCTTCAACTTAGACGGGACAAGAGGATGTTCGGCATGCTCTTCATCGCGCCGGTTCTCCAACTCATACTGTTGGGGTATGCCGCCACCGTTGATGTCAGGAACATACCGATCGTTATTTGCGATCTTGATAACACGAGACAGAGCAGGGAACTCATCGATCATTTTACCAGCTCTGACTATTTTACGCCTGTAGCCTACATAGACGACATAAATGAAATCGACCATTTTCTCAAAAGCGGGAAAGCCGGTATGGCGCTTATCGTGCCGGTTCATTTCGCCCGGGATATTCTCGCGGGAAGGAATCCACAGCTTGCCGTAATCGCGGACGGCTCCGATTCGAATACCAGCGGGATAGGTTTGAGTTACGCCAGCGTCATAGCACTCAGCTACGCGCGGAATATCATAGTCAAACGTGCGGAAAAATTTAGCCTGATCAGGAGTTCCGACGACCTTCCACAGGTAGTCGCCCAAACGAGGGCGTGGTACAACCCCGATCTTAAGAGTGTAAATTTCATGGTACCAGCGGTGCTCGTTATGGTATTGATGGTTATTACGCTGACGATTACTTCACTGGCAATTGTCAAGGAGAAAGAGAACGGAACGATAGAACAGATCGTCGTGACCCCCCTTCACGATCTGGAGTTCATACTCGGAAAAATGATCCCATTCGCATTGATCGGTCTCGTCGAGGTGTTTCTTGTCCTCTTCGTTAGCGTGTACGTATTCCATGTCCCGCTGAGGGGAAACGTCCTTACCCTTGTGGTACTGAGTCTCTTGTTTGTTGTGGTAGCCCTCGGTTTGGGCCTCTTCGTTTCTTCCATATCGAAGACACAGCAGCAGGCGACAATGACGGCACAGTTCTTTGTTATGATGCCCATGTTGATCCTGTCTGGATTCATCTTCCCGATAGAAAACATGCCGAAATTCTTCCAGTATATCACTTATCTTGTCCCGGTCAGATACTTCATGGAGATAGTGCGGGGGATATTCCTGAAGGGGGATGGTTTCTCGGATCTGTGGCCCCAGACACTCGCTCTGTTCCTAATCGGTGCGGTCGTTCTCTCGCTGAGTGTTTACACCTTCAGGCGCTCTCTGCGTTAATAACTCACATGTAGTGTCGATGGCACCACCCTGGCAATCGGGGCTGAGTAGGTCCGGGGTCGTACCTATTTTCACAAATCGCATCCTACCGATTGTATATTCCGGCGGAATTAAGTAATTAGAATGTGAATTCGATTAACTGACACAGGAGAAAGTAAGTCATGTTTCACAAGCTCGCCTTGTTCGTACTAATAAGTGCAACCGGCTTCGCCACATCTTCGACGCAAGCCCAGGATTATGCGTCCCAGAATCTTTTTTACCTCGTAGGCTCGCGTGAGAGTTATGAAAGTTTTGCCCGGAATGCCGATGAGATTTCGATTGTTTGTCCGGCTGTGTATCATATCGACAAATATGGGGTCATCTCCGGCTTCGTCGACCCGCGGGTACTCAAGATCTCGCGCGAGAAGGGGATCAAAGTTATGCCCCTCTTTGCCTCCGGTGATCAGAGCGGAATACACGAACTCTTGAACAGCGCGCCCGCGCGTGTGGAAGCTATTCGGCTGATGCTCTTTTACGGGCGCCAATTCAGTTACTACGGCTGGCAGTTCGACCTTGAGAACATACATGTAAGTGATCGGGACAGCTACACGGCTTTTTATCGGCAGTCTGCCGACAGCCTCCACAAGTACGGCTTCAAGATATCGATGGCGGTAGTGAAATCCGACCAGCCCGCTCCAGAATCCGGCAACCCCGTTTTCCAGGGATTCAGATATGAGAATACACGCGGAGCGTTCGATATTCCCGCGATCGCGAAAGCCGGCGACTTCATCTCCTTCATGACATATGATCAGCATACGGGGCTAACGCCTCCCGGACCCGTCGCCGGAATGCCGTGGATGAGAGGAATGCTCGATTACCTCCTCAGGATCGGCATCCCTCCGAACAAAATATCGCTGGGCATACCGAATTATTCAGACTACTGGTATCCGACGTGGACCGAGAGCGAAGGAGGCCATTCTACCAGAAGCGAAATAAGCTACGCGGATGCACAGAACCTGCTCGATGAATTCGGGGCAAAGGAAGAATGGATGAGCGATCAGGAAGTCAACTATGCGCGCTGGGAAGAGGGTGGCGTCTTCAACTGGCTATTCATTGAAGATGCCAGAAGTTTCGCCCCAAAGCTGGAGCTTGCCAAGTCACATAAACTCCTGGGGATATCAGTTTGGCTTCTCGGGCTCGAAGATCCCGACATCTGGAAAGTCCTGCAGAAGGAAGTGAAGACGGCACACGTAGAGTAGCTGTCAGGGTGGCGGGACGGCCGCGCCATAACGCGGAACGACGATACCGTTCGAGTTTTTCCTGGGACGCCTCAAATATTGCGGCGCGAGCGTGGCACTGGGACGTCCGCTTCACCTGAAACAGGTTTGCGCGCGGCCTCCGTCGATGCTGTACGTGACTCCCGTAATCCATCCTGCTTTTTCCGATGCGAGGAAGAGTATCAGCTCGGCAATCTCTTCTGGCGTGCCGGCCCTCCCCAGCGGGTGAGTATCCTTCGAGTGATCCAGGAACTTTGCATAAGCCTCCTCGTTCATCCCGCCGTTGCGATGGAGGTTTGTGACTACAACTCCAGGGTTGACGGCGTTGACGCGCACGCCTTTCGGAGCCAGCTCAAGCGCCGAACAACGCGTAAGCTGATCCACCCCCGCCTTGCTGACGCAGTATGCGAGGACATTCGGGAAGGCCCTCGTTCCGGTCACGCTTGACACGTTGACTATGTTTCCCTTGCGCGCGGTGATGGAGGGAAGTGCCAGCTGCATCAGTCGGTAGACGGAAGTAAGGTTTATATCCATCATCTCATTCCACTGAGACTCGGAAGTGTTTTCTATTGTACCGTTTGCAATTATTCCGGCCGCCTGAACAAGAATATCGATACCTCCGAATTTCTTCTCCGCAAGCGCGACTAACTTCTTTCTGTCCTTCTCCTTTGTGACGTCCCCTGACATGATTTGGATCTGTCCTGTCGCGTTTCCGCATTCCTTTACGAGCGACTCAAGGCGGGCCTTGCCGCGTGCGAGGGCGAGTACATTCGCTCCGGCCCCCACGAAAGCCTTCGCGGTTGCTCTCCCGATTCCGCTTGACGCGCCTGTCACTATCGCTGTCTTTCCACTAAAGTTGTCCATGATTATCCCTGGTAGTGTTTTGTGAATGTCCAATTGAATGGTTTGTTTATGCCGACACGCTTAGGAGTTGGCGTCCAAAACTAAAGAAAACAGGAGTGAATTTCAAACTTGTAAACTGTCGGTAGCCAGAGCATGCTGTGTGATTGAACTGGAAACTCCTGCAGAGATCACGCGGAGTCCGTCACCGAACTAAGGCTTTGTCTTACGGGGTTGCAGGAATCCGCTGGCGTGGGGAATTACTTATCCGCCGATTTCGAGAAGTGGTTCACTGGCTCCCGTGGGAGATTTTCTGCTTTGATAGCGAAGGCCAGTGGAGGAACGGGCACATTCAGCCTCTGGCAGGATATACGTGGATCCGCGTGCCGCGCTCGACTAATCCGAACTTACGGGCTTGCCGTGGTTGGCCGGATGGAATGCGGGGGATTTATCCAACGCGCCGTCGGTCGACTCGTAAGCACGGACTGAGGATGGAATCACGGACGCCGATGAAATGTGAGTTTGATGTACCCTCGCAACCTTGATTCTCTGCCCATTCTTGGCTATTTTTTCAGCCAACCTAGTCCGTCAAGGGCGGGCTCGTATTTAGCTAAACATATGTTCCCACGGCGGTCCCGAGCGCATTTTCGGAGCGTGCCGGCGAGAACCCACCAAAATCCTGAGGTTGCGATGGTACAGTTTGGCGGCGTTGACTACTTCAATACCGAGAGTCTTCTATCGGCGGAAGAGAAACTTGTCAGGGACACCGTACGCGACTTCGTCTCGAATGAAGTTATCCCCATTATTGAGAAGAATTTCCGTGAGGGGACGTTCCCTGGCCATCTCGTGAAGAAAATGGGCGAACTCGGTTTTCTGGGCCCGACTCTTCCAGCGAAGTACGGGTGCGCCGAATTGAACAATGTAGCGTACGGCCTCATCATGCAGGAGCTCGAGCGCGGCGATTCGAGCATTAGAAGTTTCGCCTCAGTCCAGAGCGGGCTCGTCATGTATCCCATTTTCACTTTCGGAACGGAGGAGCAGAGGGAACGATGGCTTCCTAAACTAGCGAAGGGGGAAGCGATCGGCTGCTTCGGTCTGACTGAGCCCGACTTCGGTTCGAATCCCGGCGGAATGAAGACTCACGCCGAGAAAAAGGGAAACAAGTACGTCATCAACGGCGCTAAGATGTGGATCACCAACGGCACGATCGCGGACGTTGCAGTAGTCTGGGCGAAACTCGACGGCAAAGTCCGTGGATTTCTTGTGGAGAAGGGGATGAAGGGCTTCAGTGCCCCGGAGATGAAAGGGAAACATTCACTCCGCGCGTCGGTGACAAGCGAGCTCGTGTTCCAGGATTGCGAAATTTCGGAAGAGAACCTGCTCCCCGGGTCGACCGGCCTGAGATCGCCTCTGATGTGCCTTGATCAGGCTCGCTATGGAATTGCATGGGGGGCTATCGGATCGGCGATGGCGTGCTATGACGCCGCCTTGAACTACGCCAAGTCGCGCATTCAATTCGACAAGCCGATAGCCGCGTTTCAGATTACACAAGAGAAGCTCGTATTCATGATCAGCGAGATAACAAAAGGACAGCTCCTCAACCTTCAGCTCGGCAGGCTGAAAGACCAGGGAAAGCATAAGCCCGTCCAGGTATCTATGGCGAAGCGGAACAATGTCCACTTCGCACTTGAGATAGCGCGCCTTGCCCGCACGATACTCGGTGCCAACGGCATCCTGGACGAGTATCCGGTGATGCGACACATGGCAAACCTGGAGAGCGTCTACACCTATGAAGGAACACACGATATTCATACGCTGATTATAGGCGCTGACATTACCGGAATTCAGGCTTACTACTGATGCGAAGCGGCAGGCAGTTGTCGTAAGAAGTATGAGGCAAGCGACAGGAAATTATATCGGTTTATTTTGACAGGAATTGGAGAAAGAATACATGAAGATGGTTGGTAAGATAACCGGCGACGCTCTGACATTTGACGACGTATTGTTGGTTCCTCAATATTCATCAGTGCTCCCGCGCGATACGGACGTGAGAACAAAGTTCACGAGAAGAATCGAGCTGAATATCCCCCTGGTCAGTGCGGCGATGGATACGGTGACCGAAAGTGAACTCGCGATCGCGCTTGCGCGCGAAGGAGGTATCGGTATAATACACAAGAATTTCTCGATAGCCCAGCAGGCGGAGCAGGTCGACCACGTGAAGCGCTCGGAAAGCGGAATGATTTCCGACCCGGTGACTCTCGGCCCCGACCACACCGTGCGCGAGGCGATCTCTCTCATGAATAAGTATCACATCTCCGGAATCCCGATAGTTAACGGAGAGCTCCTGGTCGGCGTTCTTACCAACAGGGACCTGCGGTTTGTGGACGACGATGACCGGAAGGTCTCCGAGTATATGACCAAGGAACATCTTGTCACGGCAAAGGTTGGGACGACACTCGAGGACGCCGAGAAAATTCTCCAGAAATACAAAGTGGAGAAACTCCCCGTCGTCGACAGCCTCGGTAAATTGCGTGGACTGATAACGTTCAAGGATATTCAGAAGAAGAAGCGTCACCCGAACGCATGCAAGGACGAGCGGGGAAGGCTGCGTGTAGGCGCCGCCGTGGGTGTGAAGGCGGAGACCATCGAACGCGTCGAAGCCCTTGCGAAAGCGGGTGTCGATGTGGTAATCGTGGATACCGCGCACGGACATTCGCACGGTGTCATCGAAATGATCAGGACGCTGAGAAAGGAATTTCCGGAGCTACAGCTGGTTGCCGGTAATGTCGGGACGAAGGAGGGGACCGCCGCCCTGATAAAAGCCGGGGTTGACGCCGTCAAAGTGGGTATCGGGCCTGGAAGTATTTGCACGACGCGCATAGTCGCCGGGATAGGAATCCCCCAGATTTCGGCTGTGATGGAGTGCGCGTCAGTCGCTGCGAAGAACAAGGTTCCGCTGATAGCCGACGGCGGCATAAAGCAAACCGGAGACATTGCCAAGGCCATAGCAGCCGGGGCAGACAGCGTAATGATTGGAAACCTGTTTGCGGGTGTGGAGGAAAGTCCCGGTGAAAAGGTGCTTTATGAGGGAAGAGCTTACAAGACTTATCGTGGCATGGGGTCGCTCGAAGCCATGAAGGCGGGAAGCAGCGACAGGTATTTTCAGGATGTCGAGGACGACATCAGCAAGCTTGTCCCCGAGGGAATAGAGGGAAGAGTCCCGTCGCGCGGTCCGCTCAGTGATACCGTGTACCAGATGGTCGGCGGGCTGAGGGCGGCGATGGGCTATCAGGGATGCAGGACGATCCCCGAGCTGAAGAAGAACGGGAGATTTGTCAGGATAACTTCCGCCGGGTTGAACGAAAGCCATCCACATGACGTGGACATTGTGAAAGAGGCTCCCAACTACCACCTATGAATTTGAACGACCTACAGAAGCACTCGATAAAATCTATAAAAAGGCTGCAGGAGTATCTGCGGAAGAATTCGCTGGACGCGTTTTATGTCGGGGATATATCGAACGTCCGGTACCTCACCACGTTTAGCGGCACGTCGGGATTCTGCCTCGTTTTCCGTGACAGCGCCTATTTCCTGACGGACTTCAGGTATAAATCGCAGTCCAAAGAAGAAGTAGCGAGCTGTGAAGTAGTCGTTTACAGCGGGAATGTTTTCGAATTCATCAGAAAGAAATTCTTCAAACGAACGACAGGGAAGCGCCCGTCCGTAGGCGTCGAAGACAGCCTTTCCGTGAGTTCATTGGATGAGGCAGCCGGCAAACTGGATGGCTGTAAGTTTGTGAAGACTTCAATGGTGATTGAGAAACTCGCCGCGGTGAAATCCGGGGCTGAAGTCGAGCGCATAAAAAGGGCGTGCTCCATAAGCGGAAGCGCTCTCGACATTCTGGTGCAGGAGGATTGGATCGGCAAGACCGAGAGGAATCTGTCGGCGATGCTCGAGTTCAATCAGAAGATACTGGGCGCCTCAAAGGAATCGTTCGATACGATTGTCGCGAGCGGAGTCCGCGGATCCATGCCGCACGGCGTTGCCTCGGATAAAGACATCCAACCCGGTGAATTCGTTACGATGGACTTCGGTTGCTTCTACGAAGGTTACGCCTCTGATATTACACGTACGTTCCAGACAGGGACGATGGTTAAACCGGAGATGATGAAGATATACGGGATCGTTCGCGACGCACAAAGAAAAGGGATTGATGCTGCCCGTGCCGGCATTCCAGCGAAGAAAGTCGACAAAGCTGCCCGTGATTACATTGAGAGAAAAGGGTACGGCAAATTTTTCGGGCACGGCACAGGCCACGGATTGGGACTAAGGATACATGAACTGCCGCGAGTATCCAGGATAAGTGAAGATGTCTTGGAAGAAGGCAATGTGATAACCATTGAGCCCGGAATATACGTTCCGAAACTCGGCGGCGTCAGGATTGAGGACGATTTTGTGGTTACAAAGAACGGCGTCGAACAGCTCTCGCATTTTTCTAAAGAAGCGGATTACTATATTTCAACGTATGGCGGTCATTAACTTTCATATCTTGCCTGCCGCTCGGCTATACAGAGGACCTTGTACGAATGGAAAATAAAGTATTGGTGATAGCCTACTATTTCCCGCCGATGGGACTTAGCGGCGTTCAGAGGACATTGAAATTTGTCAAGTATCTCCGGCAGTACGATTGGGAGCCGGTCGTTTTGACGGTAACTCCCACAGCTTATTACGCGCTCGATTACGGCATGCTCAGGGAATTGAACGAGAGCAGCATAAGGACTGTAAGGACGAACTCACTGGACCCTACGCGTCTCTTCGATGCGGGGAAGCCGGTGAAGATGCCCCACGAAAAACTAAGGAGTTTCCTCAGCGCAATCAGCCAGGCTGTCTTCATTCCCGATAACAAAGTGGGGTGGAAACACGAGGCCGTCAAAACGGCAAGAAAGCTTATGCGGGAGGAGAAGTTCGACGTTATCCTTTCAACCGCGCCGCCTTATACGAGCCACCTCATCGGAGTATCTCTTTCCCAGGAATTCGGCGTACCGCTCGTCCTCGATTACAGGGCCGATGTCTGGAACCGAGGTTTCCGACGCGACGCGGATCGAGCGGTTCATTCCTACGGTGCGCGATCTGGTGAGCCGGGGCGCGAAGGTTGTCATCCTCTCCCATTTGGGCCGGCCCAAGGGCAAGCCCGAGCCGAAATATTCGCTCCGCCCGGTAGCGGACAAGCTGGCCTCCTTGATGCCCGGAACCACCGTCGTTTTCGGCGAGGATTGCATCGGCCCTCAGGCGGAAGCCGCCGTGGCCAAGCTGCAGCCCGGCCAGATAGCGTTTTTGGAGAACCTGCGCTACCACGAGCAGGAAGAGAAGAACGATCCGGAATTCTCGGCCGCGCTGGCCAAGCTCGGTGACATTTATGTGAATGACGGGTTTTCTGTTTCGCACCGGGCGCACGCCTCGACCGAGGGCGTCGCGCGC
>CAWEBD010000116.1:0-60089 GCA_963806435.1 uncultured Bacteroidota bacterium | reverse complement strand
TCACCGGTGCAACAACTATGAAAATGACCGTTCCGGTCCATCCGCTGTAAAGGATGGCGGAAAAACCGGCTTTCGCGATGGCCGCTCCAGCATATCCGCCCATCAAAGCGTGAGAAGAACTTGTCGGTAGCCCGTAGTACCATGTTATCAGATCCCATGCGATAGCGCCGATGAGCCCACCCAGTATTACATACTCGTTCACGGCGCTTAACTCGACCAGGCCTTTGCCCAGTGTGTCTGCGACCTTCAGGCCGAAAAAGAATGCTGCGATGAAATTGAAGAAGGCGGCCCAGGCCACAGCTTTTCTCGGAGTCAAAACGCGTGTTGATACGACGGTAGCGATTGAATTCGCTGAATCGTGGAATCCGTTAAGGAAGTCGAAGACAAGCGCGACGAGTATGATGGATACGACGAGTGTCAGCATCTGAAAAGGGCGATATCAAGCATGTTTTATCAGTATCGATTCGAGGACGTTAGCGACGTCTTCGCAACGATCTGTCGCCGTTTCCAATCCCATGTAAATTTCCTTCAGCTTTATCAATTCGATCGCGTCCTTCTCGTTCTCGAAGAGATCGGCGATCGCCAGCGTAAACACAGTGTCCGCATCGTTTTCGTATTCGTTGACTTTCTTAAGAACATCCTGAAGCAATTTAGAGTTCTTGAAGTCTCTGAGGTACGAAACTCCCCTGCCGACAACCTCTACCTGAAGCTGGATAATTTCCATCAAGCGCCGCATATACTGAGTCGCAGCCTTCACGTTATAAAGTACAAACCTGGAAGCGCTCCCGTTGATATAGTCCATGATATCGTCGAGGGATGATGCGAGTGCGTGGATGTCCTCGCGGTCGAACGGCGTGACAAAGGTCGCATTGAGTTCCGCGAAAATTCTGTGAGTCACCTCGTCGGCCTGGTGCTCCAGGTCCTCGATCTCGTCGACAAGAGCTTTGGTTTGAATGGGATCGGAGTCGGGTATTTTCTTAAGGGCAATAGACGCCTTCTGGAGAAGTCTCGTCATGTCCTCGAAGAACGAGTAGAACTTTTCGTCATGAGGCAGGAGAGTCTGAATCAGTCTGTCAATTTTCACGTTCAGCCCACGGTAAAATGAGAAATCGAAGCGGTTTAATTTAACCGCCGGCGGCGATTTTTCAAAGGAATCATGCTAAACGGAACGTATTTGGACGTAATCTTGATTTGAACTGTCTGGAGCCGAACTATACCTGACTTGATTTTGACCGGGCATTTCCGAAATTAGTAGTAGATAGGTTCGGGTCGTGCCGTCACACAGCTTGTTTGATAATGCCCCCATCCTATTTTAAATTGACTTTGTGAGCGTTTGACGTGTGAGGCATAAGATTGAAACTTGCTTAAGCTCGAATGTGTTAAAATTAGCAGAACAACTAAAATATCAGGTACGAAATGGAAGGTAATTTCTCGAATCGCGTGCAGGACGTAATAAGGCTCAGCCGCGAAGAGGCTTTGAGGCTCGGACATGATTTCATCGGTACCGAGCACCTTCTCCTAGGAATTATTCGCGAGGGAGAAGGTATCGCCGTGAAGATTCTCCGTAATCTTGGCGTCGACCTCTACAAGCTGAAGAAAGCGGTGGAGGACACCGTCCGCACTTCGGGGGGCACGCTCACAATCGGCAATATACCGCTGACCAAGCAGGCCGAAAAAGTTTTGAAGATTACATATCTGGAGGCCAAGCTCTATAAATCGGATGTCATCGGGACGGAACATCTGCTTCTCTCCCTTCTTCGCGACGACGACAACGTTGCCTCGCAGATTCTGCATCAGTTTAATGTCACATATGACAGCGTCCGGCAGGAACTCGACAATATCATCAACGGCAGGCCGTCACAGCCGGCCGCACAAGCGGCTCAGCACGGCTCGGGAGGAGCCGGCGCCTCGGAACAGCGAAAAGGTGAGAAGTCGAAGACACCGGTACTCGACAACTTCGGCAGGGATCTGACGAAGCTCGCCATGGAGGACAAGCTTGATCCGATAATCGGACGCGAGAAGGAAATCGAAAGGGTTGCCCAGGTCCTGGCGCGAAGAAAGAAGAACAACCCCGTTTTGATAGGTGAACCGGGAGTCGGCAAGACAGCGATAGCGGAAGGCCTGGCGCTCAGGATAATCCAGAAGAAGGTCTCCAGGGTCCTCCATAATAAGCGCGTCGTCACGCTGGACCTCGCAGCACTCGTCGCCGGAACGAAATACCGCGGACAGTTCGAAGAGCGGATGAAAGCCGTGCTTAACGAGCTGGAAAAAGCCAAAGATGTAATCCTCTTTATAGATGAACTTCACACGATTGTCGGAGCGGGCGGAGCCTCGGGTTCGCTCGATGCCTCCAACATGTTCAAGCCGGCACTCGCGCGCGGCGAAATACAGTGCATCGGCGCCACGACGCTTGACGATTACCGTCAGTACATCGAAAAAGACGGCGCCCTCGACCGCCGCTTCCAGAAAATAATGGTGGAGCCGACGACCGTCGACGAGACGATCCAGATTTTGAACAACATCAAGCAGAAATACGAGGAACACCACAACGTCAAGTTTACGGACAAAGCAATTGACTCCGCCGTGAAACTGAGCGACCGGTACATGACCGACAGGTTCCTTCCAGACAAGGCGATAGACGTTATGGACGAGGCCGGATCGCGCATTCATCTGGCGAATATCATCGCGCCGAAGGAAATCGTCCAGCTTGAAGAAGAAATTGAAAAGATAAAACAGCAGAAGAATAAAGTCGTAAAGACTCAGGATTTCGAGGAAGCCGCGCGGCTGCGCGACCTGGAAAAGAAACTCCTTTCCGATCTGGAGATCGCGAAGCGCGAATGGGAACTGAAGGCCGAGACGACGATCCACGAGGTGACGGAAGACCACGTCGCCGACGTCGTCGCGATGATGACCGGCATCCCGGTCAATAAGATCGCCGAAAGCGAATCGGTCAAGCTTCTCAAGATGTCCGAAGAACTTATCAAGGTTGTTGTTGGCCAGGATGAGGCGATCAGTAAACTCAGCAAGGCGATTCGGCGGGCAAGAGCCGGGCTCAAAGACCCCAAGAGGCCGATTGGCTCGTTTATTTTCGCAGGCCCCACCGGTGTCGGCAAGACGGAGCTCGCGAAGGCTCTGGCGCGGTACCTGTTCGATTCGGAGGATGCGCTCGTCAGAATTGACATGTCCGAGTACATGGAGAAATTCAATGTCAGCCGGCTTGTCGGAGCGCCTCCGGGATACGTCGGCTATGAGGAGGGCGGGCAGCTCACCGAAAAGGTGCGCCGCAAACCTTACAGCGTCGTTTTGCTCGACGAGATCGAGAAAGCGCATCCCGACGTGTTCAACATTCTGCTTCAGGTCCTGGACGACGGCATCCTTACCGACAGCCTCGGGAGACGTGTGGATTTCAAGAACGTCATCCTGATCATGACGACAAACATCGGTACCCGTGAAATTAAGCCCGCCGGCTCATTCGGGTTTGGCCAGGCGACTACCGATGACATGTACACCTCGATGAAGAACGTGATCGAAGAGGCTATGAAGCGCCTGTTCAACCCCGAATTCATGAACAGGATCGACGACGTCATCATCTTCCACTCTCTCGAGAGCGACGATATAAAGAAGATCATCGATATTCACACCGAAAGCCTGCGCAAAAGGCTTGCGACGCTCGGCGTCAGGCTCGAGCTCACGAAGCCCGCGAAGGATTTTCTCGCCGAGAAAGGGTTCGATCCCGCGTACGGCGCTCGTCCGCTCAGGAGAGCCGTTCAGCGGTTTCTTGAAGACCCGCTCGCCGAGGAGATGCTGAAAGGGACTTTCACCGAAGGAATGCTGGTTAAAGTCAAAATCGACAAGCGTTCCGGAGAGCTGAAGTTCACCGAACAGAAAGCGAAGACGCAAACGAAAGACCCCAACCTTTCTGACGTCAGCACTAATTGATGAGTTGACATTGCCTCAACGGGCGCTGGACGGCTGATGCTGTTCAGCGCCTTTTCTTTATCGGGGCGGTACTGCGGCAATTGGTACTGGCTCAGTTTGAGGATTTTTTCTCTCGCAAAGCCGCAACGACCGCACAGGGGAAACAATTTCATCCCTTTCTTTGCGAGCTTTGCGTCTTTGCGAGATATTTCTTACAAATTGAGCCACTACTCGGCAATTGGATTTTCCTTCAACCTTTGTTAAAATTGGTACGCATGATATTTCACAACTCATTCCATTCCACCGCCGAGTTGTTCCCGCGTTACACCGGGGCTTCCACTTCAAGGAGTCTCTTCATGGCGCTGCTCGCGTCGGTCGTCGCGGTCTGGGGTTCGTCTGCGTTCGGAGCGGGGCGGAAAGATGACGTCGTATTGAGTTCGATGTTTGTGAATCCCAACGCGGCTTATTCCCAATGCCATGCCTCCACAATAGTTGAAGTAGCACCCGGAAGACTTGCGGCTGCCTGGTTCGGAGGAACTCGGGAAGGGAATCCTGATGTGGGAATCTGGTTCGCGGAAATGAAAGACGGCCGGTGGCTCCCGGCGAATGAAGTGGCGGATGGGCGCCAGCCCGACGGAAACCGCTACCCCACATGGAATCCGGTGTTGTTCAAGCCCCGCAATGGACTTCTTGTCCTTTTTTACAAAGTGGGCCCCAGCCCGAGCACGTGGTGGGGAATGATGATGACATCTTCCGACAGCGGTCAGACCTGGAGCAAACCGCGGCGGCTGCCGGAAGGTGTCCTCGGTCCCATAAAGGACAAGCCGGTACTATTGCCAAACGGAAGCTGGCTCTGCGGCTCGAGCGAAGAAGGCGGCGGTTGGCGGGTACATTTCGAATTGACGAGCGACGAAGGGCGTACCTGGAAAGTCGTCGGACCGGTCGATGGCGGAGGAAAGTATCATGCGATTCAGCCGACAATCCTCTTTTACCCGGGCGGGCGACTTCAGGCTCTTTGCAGGACGCAGGAGGGTGTTATAGCAACGACATGGTCCGCCGATGAGGGGAAATCCTGGAGTCCGCTGACCTCAACCGGGCTTCCCAATCCCAACTCGGGCATCGACGCCGTGACTCTTGCCGATGGAAGGGAACTGCTCGTTTACAACGACACCGGGCTAATTCCGGGGAAGCCGATAGAGAGCCTCCGCTGCCCACTTAGCGTCGCAATATCGAACGACGGGGTGAAGTGGAAAAAAGTTCTGACGCTCGAAGACAAGCCGTGCCCGGCTGGCTACGCCTATCCGGCGGTCATCCAGTCTTCCGATGGGCTTGTCCGGATCACATATACGTGGAACCGTAAGTATATCAAGTTTGTCACAATCGACCCGGCAAGGCTGTGAGCGAGGAGAGACCTGTACATCAGGGAAAGCTGACCGCCGGGCCAGATGAGGAACCGGCGGGTGGAATCGGTGATTTGAAGTTTTCAACAAAAGCGATAGAAGTTTCCGATAACGAATACTGGAACTATTGCGACAATTGCGGAACGCGGTTGCAGACATTCCGGTGCAGGTATGTCTGCCCGAAATGCGGGTTCTTTCATTCGTGCAGCGAACCGTAAGCGGCAGGAAGACAATAACAAACAGAAAAACAAGGAGAACAGATGAACAAGAAGACCAAAGTAGCCAAGAAGAAACACCATCGCAAGGTGACGAAGATAAAGGCGAAGACGAAAGCCCGGCGCACCGCCGCAAATAAGGCCAAAGCCGCCGCTCAATAGCTGAGCTCCAGGTTCCAATCAACGAGCTCCAGAGGCTGGCCCAAAAGTCCGGTTTGTCATGCTGAACGAAGTGAAGCATCCATCTGGCGTTTTGTGAGTTGGAGCTTGGTCTATGTCCCGCTCCATAATACTAAAATTGAAAATGCGGGATGCCGCGCTGGAGCTAACCTCAGCCGACGCGGGATTTGGAGCTTGGTTTGTGGAGCTTCCTAACAATATCGAATGGAAGAGTCGAGGAACTTGAAATCCTATCTTAAAGAACTCGAATACGCTCTGAAGGTCGTAAAGGCCTCCGAGCGTATCACGCTCAAATACTTCCGGTCGAAATTCAAGATCGACTACAAGTCGGACAGGAGTCCCGTGACTATCGCCGACAAATCCTGCGAGAAATTCCTGATTCGAGAGCTCTCGAAGAAATTTCCTCACCACGGATTTTACGGTGAGGAGTTCGGCGACAGCTCGGCCGGCTCCGAGTTCAGGTGGATCATAGATCCTATCGACGGGACTCGCAATTTCACCCGCGGTATTCCTTACTGGGGTACGCTCTGCGGGCTCGAACATAACGGCGAGATGGTCGCCGGCATCATGGCTTTGCCCGCACTTAAGAAAGTGTATTACGCCTCGAAGAAGCACGGCGCCTTCTGCAACGGAAAGCGAATAAGAGTGAGCAAGTTGACGGAACTGGAGAAGTCGACCGTGGTGTTCGGAGGGCTGAGCTATTTCGTCGGGACGGAATACGAGAGAGCTTTCCTGGACATTATTAAGTCATCTTATCACGACCGCGGTTTCGGCGACTGTTTCGGGTACACGTTCGTCGCCGAAGGTCAGGCGGAGGCGATGATTGACCCGATCGTGAGTCCGTGGGATGTCGCCGCGATAAAGCCGATAATAGAAGAGGCGGGCGGAGTCTTCACCGACTTTGAGGGGAACCCGACGATCTACAGCAAAACCGCATTGGCGGGGAATCCATATTTACACGAAACAATACTAAAGAAACTGCGGCGCGCCTCCTAAGCTATTTCGCAAGGAGGATGAGTCACATTTCGCTCCGCTTCGAACATGTCGCCCCTAAGGGGCTAGATATTATTTTTGTTGTCTCTTTCTACCGACATGCCGCCGCTACGCGGCTACCTGGCTTATCTACAATAATCCAACCATCCATCATTCTAGTATTCCGGGATCGGCCTCACCATCCCGTCAATCCAGTAATCTATTTATCTCCCGCGAAGCGCGGGACTTCGCTCCCGCATTCTGCGGGGTTCAACATTATTCCAACACAACGATTCCATCCTTCCATCCTTGATATTCGCCCGGACAATTGCTAAATATCCTCGTCATGGCGGAATGCTCCTCGGGCAAGGAGAAAAGCGATGATGCGGGCGCGAGCAGAAGGGTAGTATACCATTCGAGAAGTAATTCCCGGGTTCCGCCATGAAGTGAGATGCTTTTGAACATCTTGAAAGCTACCGGTGAGAAGTATGCTTGTAGTCCAAAAGGGAGCGTTATGAAATCGAGATTATCAGAGGGCTCAGCCGGGCACGATCACGGACTGACACCGAGAGAGGTGGAGGTTATGGGATTGGCCAAAGAGGGGATGTCACGCGGGGAGATTGCGGGACAACTGAACATGAGCATCAACACCGTAGGTGCACATCTTAAGAACATCTACAGGAAGCTCGGCGTGAAGAGTCTGGTCGGTGCGATTAACGAACTGGAAAATCATCAGCCACCGCCTGGCATTACAAACGCGTTGTGTTGACGGCTTGTTTTGCGCGTTTTTGCATGACAAATCACCAGATCCGGTGATTGCGCGAACCGGCAGCCATTTATAAACTGCGGCTGTCGATGCTTTGTGATTGACTCCTATGATTTCTGCATTGTCGTGCAGGATTATTGAAAAGTCGGAGGCGAGATATGAAAGGAACAGGCCCACCAAGAATGGATGCGACCGCGGTTTTGCCGCTGGCGCTGTTCCGTGCCTATCTCCGCTCGAAAGTGATTCCGAATGAAATGCCCACACAGAGAGAGTTGCTTGGAATCCCGCTATTTACCGGCTCACGCACATGTAAGGACAGAGGACTCCCGAACAAGGAGTGTATGAAATATTGTTTCCCCAGGCGGTGAATTGATGGGCAAAAGAGATTTCAGGAGGAAAAGAGAATGAGGATCACTATTCAACTGCTTCTTTACGCGGTCACTGTAGTTGTATTTGGGAGTTGCAACAACGGCGTTGGCCCGCCTCCTGCTTCCGGCGGGATAGAAGACAAGCTTGTGACGAAGCTTGTCTATGAGAAGCCGTATCTGTACGCCGGCGCGGCGGCAAACGGGGTTTGGCGTCGCGATATGGTGAAGATGACGGACTGGGAATACCTCGGTCTCGCCGATACCAGCTTGGGCTACTGGGCAAACGTTGGAGTGCTTGACCTTGACGTACGAGGAGAAGATATAATAGTATCATACAATAACTCTGTCGCCGGAGTCAACACAAGGAACACAGTAGGTATTTGGCGTAGTACGAACGGTGGGCGAAGCTGGTTTAGATCGGACGGGGAGATTCCGGAGACAATCGATTTCGAGCAGGAAGGTAACGTGATAAGCGCGTGCCGACACTCGCCAGACAGGCCGGATATTGCTATTGCGAGGTACGCTGCGGCCACTTACCGTTCCACTGATAGTGGCTCTTATTGGTCTTTGATATCAGGCCGGAGGAGCATGGGCGGGGATGACCACTTGCGATGGAATCCGTTTCAACCCGGAGAGATTTGGGGGCGGGGAAGCTCCTCAGTTTTTCAACCATACTTGGGGGCGGCGAAAGACTTTGGGCTGAGCGGAAAAGTCGGTGCTGATTTCTTCAAGCTTGGATTTCCCTTCGATCAGGTAGTCAGCGATGTGGCTTTCAATTCGGGAGATCCCAATATCATACACGTTGCCACAAGCCAGGGACTGATGAGGTCTACTGACGGGGGATATAACTGGGTCGTAGGAAAGGCAACTATTCCGGACAGGTTCGTGTCCTGCATGATCGAACATCCCTCCAAAGCGGGGATTCTCTTTCTAGCTGGTGGAAGCTCCGTCTACTATTCAAGCGATGCGGGGGAAACCATACAGTTTCTTACTACAGCTCCTGTTCAGTTCATAGAATCAATTGCCATAGACAAGGAAGGGCAAAGACTGTTTGTCGGATTTGCAAAAGGAGTGTATGAAATACCGTTTTCTTCGGTGGTGAGTTAATGAACAAAGGAGATTTCAGGAGTTATTAGAAGTGAAACGCAGGAAAGGATTGCGGCTTCTAGTGACCTTGACACTAGTATTGCCAAGCTGTAAAGACAGCGGAACGGGACCCGGAGACGACCAAGTAAAAGAGTGGTATGGACAGCTTTCTTCTGAGGTCGTGTATGAGGTGCTTAAACCTGATGGTAAGGTGTGGGCATGGGGAAACAACTCTGCTGGAACGCTAGGCGACGGAACAAGTCATAGCAGTGATGTTCCAGGCAAAGTTCTGCACCTCGATAATGTCATCTCGATAGATCAGTCTTTTGGTGCGGCTGTTGCAGTAGACAAAAATGGAGACGTATGGTTTTGGGGAAATAGTATGATCTATCTCGGCCTTCCTGGCGTTGATACCAACGTAGCCGTTCCAATGAAGATAGCACATGTGGACGGTATAAGATCCATTACTATATATGCGCTTCACATCTATTTGCTCAAGAACGACGGTACGGTTTGGTACATAAGGTTAGACTGGTACACTCCCACAGTTGTTGATGGACCAAGAAAGATTGAAGGCATTTCAAACGCGGTCTCAGTGCAAAAAGACCTTGCGTTGACAGCAGATGGAAGAATCTACGATATGTTTTCCCTCCAATCTCTGCAAGATAGTTTGAGAGATGTTATCGCTGTCTCTGGAATGCCGGAGCGTCACGTCATTGCTTTGAAAAAAGATGGAACAGTATGGGGATGGGGAGCGAACGACCTTGGTCAACTGGGGAATGGAACATTTAAAGGCAGTGACGTTCCGACAAAGGTAAAGAACCTTACTGATGTGATTGCAATATCTGCTAGCGCTGATTTCAACCTGGCAGTAATGCAAGATGGGACGATATGGTTTTGGGGATTCGCTGGACGGCAGGGGGACACGTTGATCGGGCTGAACACACCGGTACAAATTCATGGATTAGGAAACGTAGTATTGATTTATGCAGGCGCGAACTGTCTTGCGATGAAGGAAGATGGAACATATTGGACTTTTTCTGTTGATGATAGAATTCCAAAACAAGTGCAACTCAATTGAAGGGTTCGACACAGAAACTGCGACTCACCTCGTGAGCTTTCTCGAGAAGGTGAGTCGCAGTTTGTGGCTTTGTGAATATGTCGCATCTAAGGGGGTCTGATATTTGGGCTGTATCTCGCTACAAATATGCCGCCGCTGCGCGGCTAGCAAGGAATATCAATGTCCCGGATTCCACAGTCACCTGCGTCCCTCGCCCCATAAATCCAACAATCCAATATTCCATTTTTCCATCATTCCTGCTTAACCTTCATTACCACCATCGTCATATCGTCGTGCTGCGGGGCGCCGCCGACGAACTTCCTGACTCCGGCGTCTATCTTCTCGAGCATCTCTTTCACCGGAAGCTGGCGCGTAGCCTTGATTAACTCGACCAGCCTCTCTTCTCCAAACTCGTTAGCCTCCGAATCCATCGCCTCGGTGAAACCGTCGGTATAGAACACGAGCGCGTCGCCGGGCTTGAGCGTGATCTCCATTTCCTCGAGGGTGGCGTCGAACTTGTCTCCGTCGTCGAGGCCGAGCGCGAGGCCGTTCGGAGTGAACAGCTTCGCCGATGTCGAATCGGATGAGAACAGAGCAAGTGGGTTGTGTCCGGCGCGGGAAAATTTAACCTTGTTCGTTTTTGTGTCGATAACCGCGTAGATCATGCTGATGAAAGTCCCGCGCGAAATCGACCTGTACACAATCTGGTTTATCTTGCTGAGGACCTTTCTCGGCGACGGCTGGTCCTCCGCCGAACCCAGGAGCGCGCCCTTTGTCAATGTCATATAAATCGCCGCAGGCAATCCTTTGCCTGAGACGTCGGCGATTGCCGTACCTATGAGTCCACTCTGCATTTGTACGAAGTCGTAGTAATCTCCGCCGACCTCAAGTGCCGGAATGCATATTCCACCGAATTCCAAAGACGGTACCGAAGGAGTCGACTTCGGGAGCAGGTTATTCTGAACATTTTTTGCGATTTCGAGCTCGCGTGACATCCGTTCTCTCTCGCTTATGCGGCGGATGTGGACGGGCATCAGATCGACCGTAAGCTCAAACGCCTGTTTTCTCCAGAGCGCCGCGAAGGAGACCGCGATGGGGAGGAGGAGAATGGTTACCGATATGACTGAGTTCGTCGCCATGTAGGAGCTCGACGAATTGAAAATCGGGATGAGTCCCTGCGCCGAGCAAAAGATCGCGCTCGCGACAAGTGTCGTGACGAAATCGTACCTGAGGAACAGGAATATCAGCGCGGCAGACAGAGCGATGGCGATAAGTGTGTGCTGCAATACGCTGTAATCACCGTACGGCAGCGGGTAAAACATCGAAGGAATGAAGAGAATCGCGGAGACCGCTATCCCTTTCACGAGCTTCCTTTTGCCGAAGTAGGAAAGCAAACCGAATCTGTAGAAGGTTTCGCTGAATAGTGCGATTGCAAATGAGTTGGCAAGAGTCGCGACGGACGGTATGTATGAGTCCAGCATGGTGGCTGTCCCGCCGATCGAAACCACGGTACTGCTGATGTGAAGAAGGGGATGTGCTGCCGCGTAAACGCCGAGCAAAATCCCACCGAAGGCGTAGCCACGCAGCGTCGAGACTCCGAACCTGTCGTTGAAAAACTTGAAGTGTGAAGCCGCGTCGAATGAGAACAGCTTCTCCGGCCAGATCGCGCGCGCCGATGACTCACCGATACCCCACGATGAGAAGGTGAGTATCGAGTACAACGGGAACCAGAGAAGGAGAAAGGCGGCTCCGACGACGAGGTTCTTGTAAAAAGTGTTCATGTCGCCGATCATTATCCCCGATCCTATAGATGGGAAAGAGAGGAGTGCGGCAATTACTGCGGCGACGTAATAGATCCCAGCTACGAGAAGCGCCGAGCCTATCCCGGCTTCTCCCTCGTTGTAGCGCTTCAGGAAAATAACCAGCCCGATCGCGAAGAGGACGAAGATCACGATCCATGAAGAAAATGTCAGGAAGATGAAAGGCGAGGCCTTCGCCGTATAGGCGGTCGTAAATTGGTCGGGCGGATAAAATGAAAGGTCGGCGGAAATGATCTGGTCACCGTAGATTCGAACCCTGAGCTCCTCCTTCAAACCCGTCAGGGCCACGCTGTCCCTCACCAGAGTGAGAGACCAATCCTGTCTATGGTCCAGTTTAATTGGTTCCGAGCTTCTCATCTTCCACGATGACGGGTCGACGCCCATCAACCTGGAGAGCCCGTGGCTGTTCCAGAAATCATGGAACACATTCAACGCTTCCGCTTCCTGCAGCGACGGGCCGGCAGATGTGTCGGGGATGTGCCGCGTGAACCTTGACAATCTCCCTCCGGCGGAGATTTGCACTTCCAGTTTCGTCCCGGGCGTCGACTGTTCAGAAGCGTCGAACCAGGTGACGTCCCAGAAATTGAGCGGAATGGAATCCGTTCTCACCAGGGTGTTGGTTTCCGGAATCCCGACTTTCGATTGCAAGTATCCGAGTGAGACCGCATCCGTTCTGAAAGTCGTGTTCTGACTGAGATTGTCCGGAAGTTTCTCGCCGATCCTTCCGGCGATCTCCCTCGACATTATTATGGCCTGTCCGCGGTCGAGTTTGCTGTCGATGGAATAGAAAAGGGAATAACGGGGTATGAGAGCGATGAAGACGATTAAGCCGGCTATAGCAGCCGCGGCGAGCAGGAGGGCCTCTCTTTTATTTTTCATGGCCTGCTGAATTTAGTACCGGTCAATAATGAATCCAAATTATTGTTGCCCATCCATTCATGAAGCCGCGATTTTGCCTTTGCGCTTGCTTGAGGGTATATTTTGGCAGCGGAGTAAAACAAATTGTTCAACGTCATATTCAAACATACGTAGTGGCGAAATAAAGTTGCCTGTTTCTCCCGCCTGTTTGATCTGTGTCATGCTAAAACAAAGAAGGTTTTACAAATGAAATCAAAGCATTGGATTTTCCCTGTATTTGCGACCGTCTTCATGCTGACTTCCGCCGTCATTTCCCAAACAAGGACCCAGTATGATCCGCATAAGGTGTTCGACCCGAATTTCGACGCGAACGGCGGGACGGTCTACCGCGGCGCCAACGGCGCTCCCGGACCGGAGTACTGGCAGAACCGGGCCGATTACAAGATAGCAGCTACGCTGGACACCGCTGCTAAAATGATAAACGGAAAGGTCGAAATAAATTACACGAACAACAGCCCCCACGCGCTTTCGTATGTCTGGCTCCAGGTTGAACAGAACCAGCTCAGCAAGGATTCGCGCGGAGTTATGACGGGAGGCAACGGTCCGAGGAATTTCTACGGCGGCGACAGCATAGTCTCCGTGAAGATCGATCAGGCGGGGAAAACATCAGCGGCAAATTACATAATCAACGACACGAGAATGCAGATCCGACTCCCTGAACCGGTCAAGGCGAAAGGCGGCCGGCTGGGAATAATCATCGAGTATTCGTTCGTGATTCCGCCGGTCGGATATGGCAGGACGGGATGGATGCACACCGAGAACGGGACGATCTACGACATCGCGCAGTGGTATCCCCGAATGGAAGTCTTCGACGAGGTCAACGGGTGGAACAACCTTCCGTTCCTCGGCGCGGGAGAGTTCTACTGCGACTACGGCGACTTCGACTACAGCATCACCGTCCCGGCGGACCAGATTGTCGTCGGCTCAGGTGTGCTACTGAATCCGAAAGTGGTTCTGACGGCAAAAGAAATCCAAAGAATCGATGAGGCGCACAAGAGCGACAAGAGAGTCTACATTATTTCTCCGGATGAGGTTGCTAAGCCCGCGACGCGACCGACGGAGCACGGGATGCTTACCTGGCATTTCAGGATGGATAACGCGCGCGACGCCGTCTGGGCATGTTCCCGCGCTTTTATTTGGGACGCGGCGCGGATAAACCTCCCGAGCGGGAAGAAGTCGCTCGCGGAGTCAGTCTATCCGATCGAGAGCGCGGCCGATTCGTCGTGGGGGCGCTCCACCGAATACGTCAAGGCAAGCATCGAAATCTTTTCGAAAGACTGGTACGAGTATCCCTACTCCGCGGCTATCAACGTCGCCGGACCCGTCGGAGGAATGGAATACCCTGGAATGGTCTTCTGCTGGTGGAAGATGTACAGGAAGGTCCTTTGGTATGTTACCGCACACGAACTCGGTCACAACTGGTTTCCGATGATTGTCGGCTCGAACGAGAGGGCGAACGGTTGGATGGACGAGGGCTTCAACACTTTCATCGACATTTACGCCTCGGACGAGTTCAATCATGGCGAATACGCTCCGAAACGCGACGGCGAATTCGACCCCGCGGGCAAGAACCCCGCGCGCGATATCGTGCCCTACCTTGTCAGCCCGGAATCACAACCGATTGTGTCGTACGCCGACGCAATTCCCGGCCGGTACAGCCACACACTTGAGTATTATAAGACGGCGCTGGGGCTCTACATGCTGAGAGAAAACGTGCTCGGGCACAAAAGGTTCGATTACGCGTTCCGGACTTACATAAAACGGTGGGCGTTCAAGCATCCGGCGCCCGAGGATTTCTTCAGGACGATGAACGATGCCGCGGGCGAAAACCTGAACTGGTTCTGGAAGGGTTGGTTCGTGAAGAATTACAAACTCGACCAGGCTGTGGACAGTGTGAGCTACGTCGACGGCGATCCCGCGAAAGGCGCTCTCATCACGCTCGGAAACAAGGATCAGATGGTTATGCCCACCACGGTTGAGGTGAAGGAATCGAACGGAAAGGTAGGGACGATAAATCTACCTGTAGAAATTTGGGAGAGAGGCGGAGTGTTCACCCTGCATTATGGTTCCACCAGCCGGATTGACTCGGTAATAGTCGATCCGGACGAGATTCTCCCCGACGTGAATCCGGCAAACAACGTCTGGACGGGGAAGTAGGAAGTGTTGGATTAATGTTGAGCGTGGCGAAATCCCGCACCGCGTGGCGCGCGCTATCCGCGACAAGTCGAAGATCCCGCAAGGCGGGGGCGGCACTTCGCTTCGCTCAGCACGACAATGCAGACTTTTTGCACAGCCTCCCAGCTCCACGAGAAATTGGAGTTACAAAACTTCTCACATATGGGTACTGGCTCAGTTTACACGTGAGTGGGTCAAGTTGATTTTGGACAATAAAAAATGGGAGTTATTCGTTTGGCAAGACCCGTAAAATCGTGCGGGGCGACGAGGGAGGTTGTGTTCCTTACAGAACTTGGATGTTTTGAGAGGGATAGCGTGATTTCAGTAGATAAGATCTAATGATACTTTTAGACCAGTATCAATCTTGTGCATTGTGTTGTCCGACAGTCGGCCGATTTTCTTACCTATCTTCGTTTTATCAAAGGCTCTAATTTGACCGCAATGGACAAAGCTATCTTGTTCAAGCCCCCCTTCACCTTTTCTAACGTTAACATAAATACTCATCCTTCTGTAGCCCTCTTTGACCGAAGAGATGGGGGCGATGATAGTAAAATCGTTTTCCTCGTTTCCAATGTCATTCTGAATGATTAAAGCAGGTCTCAGTTTCTGCATTTCAACACCGTGCGACAAACCGAGGTCTACCAAACACACATCTCCCCTATGTATCTCTACCTTACCTGTATTGACCTCTTCAAAGGTTGACATACTTCCACTCTTCGTAAATCTCCCTGTCAAGTTCACGATTAGCGCGGTACCCTTCCGCTAATTCCTTATCAGACTTTGCTTTTTCCGCCCTGCGAATCCAGTCGGCCAATGCGATAGTTACAAGTTGACTCAGCGAAGAAATTTCGTCCGATTCGTTGATTACTACTTGTGCACGTTTCGCAAGTTTCTTAGGAATAGAAAGGCTCTTTCGCTCCTTCTTCGCCCCAGCGTATTCCACTTCTGCGGACAAGTAATCCACTGTGTTTGCCACGGGTTCCATTCCTCCGTTTAAGTAAGCATTTTAAAGTATTATTAGAGTATTAGTATCAGAGTATAGAACGCAGTGTCATGCGTGAAAGTTCCGTAACAATTATGCTCACGATATGACACCAATTATTGCGCATCAAGTTACGCATTGATATACACTCTTGTCAAGAGCATACATCACACTCATTATCGGTACCAGTAATCAATCTTTTAGAAGATGCGCTAAAAACAATAAAAACGGCACGCTCAACCGTAGTCAAACTTGCCGCCTATCTTAGACAGTTGTGAGGGAGGTGAACGACACGCCTATGCGTATTTCCGTTATGGGAAGTATCCGCAGATATGCAGATTCCTGTTTGGCAAACTGGCCCCAAGGCTCGTAAAACAATACGGAGAGGACATCAGCCTCTCCGTTGAACTTTCGAGCGAGTTAGAGCCTATTGGTAGAATTTCTTTCAAGAAAGAACTCACAAATAAACTCTTATCGGCTCTACGGATGCAAGTTAATGCTTGCCATAGGTCGTCGTCGTTGAGACATGGCAATCATGACAAAGTATCTGACAGTTAGAGAGGGCATCACTTCCCCCGGCTGATACGGAAGTCTTGTGGTGGGCTTCCGCCGTTACCATGCTAAGTGTCTTATGGCACTTTTCGCACTTGTAGCCTGCATTTCTTAAGGCTTGCGCCTTTACGTCTTCAGAGAACGCCATGTTGATCACCTCCTTTCTTTCCCCATGTGCGAATTTAGCTCCGACACCATTTATTTTCAAACTGAGCCACTCCGCCTCAAAGTGAGCCGGTACCCACATATGGCCAAGCTTGATTTTCTATATCCCACCGCTTAACATCGTGTAAAGCCGATGACAGGGAGGCTGAGAATTCAGAATGGCAAAGGATTCGGTGGCCGCAGAAGCGATGATCACACTTTCAATGTCGAAATGCTATTTCAATTTAACGCGGATTGATCATAGTTGGGCCTATCATGGCAGGTGAACGGCAGCATTTTCTTCCGAGATTCTTACAGAGGGGTTTTGCCAGCCAAGTACAGGGGGACAAAATATTTACATGGGTTTACCGAAAGGATAAACCCGTTTCTGAGCTTAACACAAGCTATGTTGGAGTGGGGAGAAAGTTTTACACTATCGACGGGGACTCCGAGGTTGATGACATGATCACGGATGCGGAGAATAATACCTTTGCTCACCTCGTTAAACAACTTCGTGAGTCCGATGTTGGGCCAATTGAAACAGGCAGCATCCCTGAGTTACTAGCTCATCTGGAAGCAAGCAGTCGTCTCCTGCGGCAAGTATTCGTGCGTGCTGGTGATTATCTTGCCGCGAGACTAATCGACTTCTTCGAGGATCGCGATGCTGAACCATTGTCTCAGTCGGAGCTTGATGATATTGTGGAGGAGATCATCAATCTCGCATTTACGACTGGCGTTCGAGAGGTTTCTGGTGAGCAGTCACGAAACTGTGGTTCTGACTGAGCTAATAAAAAAGTGGTGGTCTACGCAGAGCACGGCCTTTCACGTTCCCACGGAGCGAGACTTTGTAGACCCCCGCTATGTCATTCTGAGAGGCTGTCCAAAAAGTCTGCATTGTCATGCTGAGCGAAGCGAAGTGCCGCCTTGCGCCTGCGCGCCGGAGCGCTTCGGCGCACAGGTGCGGCATCCGGACATATAAAAGGTTTGGACGGGACATCCATCTTTCAGACCAAAACAATGGATTTTCGCCAAAGGCGAATCTGCCTCCGGCATGACTTCAGTCGTCCGTCCGCACCGATTACGGACGGACTCCTTCAGAATGACAGTTTCCCTGTTTTTGGACAGCCACGAGGAATCTTCTTTCACGTACCACCAAAGTGGATTCTTCGTCGTCCGTCCGTCGAAGCGGGACGGACTCCTCAGAATGGCAGTTCTAATGCATCATGAGGCACTCGTGATAAATCAAACGCGATAGAAGTGAGTTAATTTTCAACAAATCAGGAAAGGTAGGAAGCTTATGCCAGACCCCCCGACCGATCCCAACGAAGAAATTACTCTCTCGGAGCATGCGCAGGAAGAGATCGACAAGAAGAGACAGCATGCCATCCTTATAGAACGGATCAAGCGTGACCTCAAGACCAATCCACGCTATAAGGAATTCTACGAGGAGTACCACCCGTGGAGCATCGAGCACTTCATCGATGAATTTTCGTGGAGAAAAGCTCGCTATATCGAACAAGGGAAGAATTTCATGGAGTCAGAAGAGCATTATATGCTCATGTTCGAGAGGGAGGGCGCGGAACATCTTCGCGAGATCCTGCAAAAGAGGTTCTTCAACTTCGAGTGCCTGTGGCGTGCCGAGAAAATTCGAATTCCTGAGGTCGAGCACACTTACGATTTCGTATATTGGAGTCACCACTTAGAAGAGTGTCCGTTCCTCTCTCCGATAACGGAAGATGAGGTCGAGCTGTACGTCGAGTACGTTCTCGGCGACCGCTTCGAGGAGTACCCGGGAACGAATTGGGAACGGCTGAAGCGTGCCATGGAGTCGGATTCCGGAAACGATGACGACGATGACGGGTATCCTGAATGGTTCACCATCTATGACATGCGGTTCGGCACAGGCGAGCTCATCAAACTGCCGGACATACGCGGAGAAAAGGAAGACTTCTATCTCGACATTTGCTTTGCGGAGGAAAGGAAGGCGTATGCAGAGAAAAGGAAGTCTGAGCCTCCGCCGGAAGGCCGACCGCGGATCGGCTACCACGATCTCGAAGTCCTTGAAAAATTCATCAGGCGATTCGAGGATACTAAGCTCCTCAGATATTTTCATATAGTGGAAAACTTCGACGGACGTTATGCCGACGACGAGGTCGATCAGGCCGTCGACATGCTCAGGTGGGCGGACGAGACTATTCCAATAGAAGCGGCCAATGACTGGAAGGACGGAATCATTAAAGCTGCGGACCGCTACCGTCGTCAAAAACTTGCCGGAGGGGTACGCTCCGCGTATAAAGAATACCTCATGAGATTGAATAGCAAAGTGACTCTCCATGAGGAAGAGAACGATGATACCTGGGATGTGCTGAGGAAAAAGCATAAGGAAGACATCGTCAAGGGACGCGTGATGAACGGCGAGCAGCCCGATTTGAATTTCTGATTACCAGACGATCCGGATTGGGCAATGAGGATGAAACCCGACTCGGTTTTGTCTTCGAACCGTTTGCTCTTTCATAACTGACGGCATATATTCTCTCGTCATCTAAGGTCAGGGAACCCCAAGCACGAATTACAAAACTAGAAACCGTTGCATCACGGTTGCTTCTATTGAAGCAAGCTTGAGGCAACAGGGAGCAGCTATGATAAAGCCGGAAGCAAGAGCACTATTGCTGGAAGCGAGAACGCTGCGGTCGGAAGCGAGAGGCCTGCAAATGGAAGCATGTGTGCTGCAGACGGAAGCGAGACCATTGGAGTTGGGAGCAAGAGTGCCGCAGCCGGAAGCGATACTATTGCAATTTGAAGCAGGTGCATTGCAGTCGGAAGGGATCACAAAGCTTCAGGAAGATAAAACCCGCCAAATGGGGCAAAAAACGACGGAAGCTTAATCCAACCTAAAGAAGGAGGAGAAGTCATGGCAGGAAGACCCAAAAACTCCATTTCAGACCAGCTGAAAATGGCGAAAGTTGCAATCACTAATTCCATTGAAGACCTGGAAATCAAGTCCTTCGTCGAGAAGTATGGCTACAACTTGACCAGATTGAACGAAGGGATGGATCTCTACAATGTCGCCAATGCCGCGGTTGCGGCGGCTACAGCGGCAAACGGTGCTCAGAAGCAATGCACCGATGAAGTTGCGCGGACTGAAAAAGTAGCGATGACCGCCTATCAGGACCTGTCGACGATAGCGAAAGCAAAGTTCAAAGCCAATCCGGGGGTTTTGTCGAAGTTAGGCCTGGACCGCCCTATGCCCAGAACGACGGCCGGAATTGCATCCGCCAGTTACATACTCTTCGATAATGCCAGTTCAGACCCGGAGGTGAAAGCAATAATCGCGGAGCGTGGATACGACGATGCGAAGCTCGCAGGGGAGCGGGCGAAGATAGAGGCGTTCGACAAGGCTGACGACCGGCAGGAAGCTGCTAAAGGAGCGAACCAACAGGCCTCAGCGGCCGAGGTGGCGGCAATGAAGAAACTGAACGACTGGTTCGCCGAATACAAGAAGGTCGCGAAGATAGCACTTAGAGAGAAGAAAAACCTCCTCGAAAAACTGGGAATACAAGTTCGTAACAGGAGGACACCTGCTCAGCGCAAGGCAGCTTCGAAGGCAGCAGCGACAAGAGCCGCGAAGTCACGCCCAGCGTGATCCCGTGAGCGCTCTGCGCCATCTCCCGCCCTTCATTTTATGATGTGGACGGCGGGTGCCGTCTTTGCCGTTCCGACATCATGTTGTTTTAATGATACGGCATGGAGTTCGTTGCGCAAAACTTCACCTGTCATGACACTTGACACTTCCGCAACGGCCTCCCGTTTTTCATAATCAATGAACGGGATAGATAATTTTGGTCGGGACATTCTGATATGAATATCAAAGATGAGCGGGAAAAAAAGCTGGAAGCAATCAGCGTTGCGGCTTGCCGTGCTGTAACAGCCCCCGGCAGTCCCGCGAGGTTCGGAGGTACCTCGCGGGGCCGCTGACGACACCGAGGCTGTATGAGATATAGAGCGGGGAGAACCGCCTATTCCATCCAACCATGCGGACGGTAACCGGTATTCTGACAGCCTGTCACCTGATTGCGGTCCCAGTCTCCACTGGATTCAGCGGCCTTTTCACGTCTTACAAGTCGAGAACCTCCTTCGCCTTCTTCAAGAGTTCAACTGGCGAGTAGGGTTTCCGGATGAAATCTCAGGCGCCTGCGCCGGGTGCTGACACTCAAAAGGGAGGCAAATCGGGCTAATTGGGCAGGACTGAGTCCCGTCAACCTTGATTAACGGTGCCCGTCTGGCTATATTTTTTCCGAAGAAATTTCAAGAGGAAAGATGGCATTATCCACATTTAAGAAGATTTTTGGCTCAAAACATCAACGGGATGCGAAGAAACTCGTTCCATATGTCGAGCAAATAAATGAAGAATTCGTGAAACTGAAGGATCTTTCGGACGACGAGCTCAGACAGAAAACCGTTTCTTTCCGTGACCGAATAAAAGAAGAAACTGCCGGAATTGAAAAGGAAATAGCGGACCTCAGCGAGAGGCTGAAAGGCGACGTACAGGGGGAAGAAAGAAAGGGTATTTATAAAGATATCGACGATCTCGAGCAGGAACGTGACGACATGCTGGCCGATATACTGGACGAGATCCTTCCTGAGGCGTTCTCAGTTGTGAAAGAAGCCTGCCGGAGGCTCGTGGGCACGACCTGGGACGTGACGGGACATAAGGCCGTGTGGGACATGGTGCCGTTCGATGTCCAGTTAATGGGTGCCGCCGTTTTGCACCAGGGAAAAATTGCGGAGATGACGACTGGCGAGGGAAAGACACTCGTTGCCGTGATGCCGCTTTATCTCAACGCGTTGCCCGGAAGGGGAGCGCACCTCGTGACAGTGAACGACTACCTCGCAAAGCGCGACAGCGAGTGGATGGGGAAGGTCTTTGAATTCCTCGGACTCACGGTCGGATGTATACAGTCCGACATGGATACATCCCAGCGCCGGAAGATGTACGAGTGCGACATAACGTACGGGACGAACAACGAGTTCGGCTTCGACTATCTGCGCGACAACATGGGAGTCGAGGCTGAGGATATAGTCCAGCGCGAACACTACTATGCCATAGTCGACGAAGTGGATTCCGTTCTGATAGACGAGGCCAGGACGCCTCTTATCATCAGCGGTCCTGTCGGATCCACCGAACACACGTTCGACGACATGAAACCCCGCGTCGAGCGCCTTGTGAACGAACAGATACGGCTCGTAAACAAGTACGCCTCGGACATCGAGAAATTTCTTTCCGAAGGGAACGAGAAGGAAGCAGGCGTTTTGCTCCTGAGAGGCTACAGGGGCTTCCCGAAGAACAACAGGCTGACGAAACTTCTCAACGAGCCGTCGAACAAGAGGCTGATGCAGTCGACTGAAATGGAGTATCTCAAGGACCAGGGACAGAGGATGCATGAGATTGATGACGAGCTGTTTTACGCCGTCGATGAAAAGACTCATGTGATCGATCTGACCGACAAAGGGCGGGATTATCTGGCGTCCTCACAGACCGACAAAGATATGTTTATCATGCCGGACATCGGCACCGAAGTCGCGGCACTAGAGAGCGACAAAGTCCTCACGCCGGCGCAGGTTCAGCGGAAGAAGGAAGAACTCTACGCGCTCTATGCGGAACGGAGCGACAGGATACATACGGTGAACCAGCTGCTGCGCGCGTACTCACTTTACGAAAAAGACGTCGAATACGTCGTGCAGGACGGTAAGGTTCTCATAGTCGATGAATTTACCGGAAGGATATTGCAGGGAAGGCGCTATTCGGAGGGACTCCATCAGGCGATAGAGGCGAAAGAGAGCGTGAAAGTAGAACGGGACACGCAGACTCTCGCGACCATAACCCTCCAGAACTATTTCAGGCTGTACAAGAAACTGGCCGGGATGACGGGCACGGCCGAGACGGAGGCCGGTGAGTTTTTCGATATCTACAAGCTGGATGTGGTTGTGGTCCCGACAAACAAGCCGCTCGCCCGGAATGACGAGAACGATTTTGTATACCGCACGAAGCGTGAGAAGTATAACGCTGTCATAAACGAGATCGAGGAAATGAAGAAGCAGTCGAGGCCCGTCCTTGTCGGCACAACGAGCGTTGAGGTCAGCGAGACGCTCAGCAGGATGCTGAAAAGGCGCGGTGTCGGACACGAAGTGCTTAACGCGAAACAGCACCAGCGCGAAGCTGAAATCGTGTCGCGCGCTGGGATGCCCGGCGCAATCACCATCGCGACTAACATGGCCGGTCGCGGAACGGACATCAAGCTCGGTCCGGGAGTAGTAGAGAAAGGCGGCTTGCACATAGTCGGTACCGAAAGGCACGAGGCAAGGCGCATCGACAGGCAGCTGAGAGGCCGCGCCGGACGCCAGGGCGACCCGGGCTCTTCACGCTTCTATCTGTCGCTTGAAGACGACCTGATGCGCCTGTTCGGAAGTGACCGGATAGCCCGCGTTATGGACAGATTCGGCATGAAGGAAGGCGACGTCATCGAACATTCGATGATAACCAGGAGCGTCGAGCGCGCTCAGAAGAAAGTGGAAGAGAACAACTTTGCCATCAGGAAAAGACTCCTCGAGTACGACAACGTGATGAACCAGCAGCGCGAGGTCGTCTATGACAGACGAAGACACGCGCTCGTCGGGGAAAGACTGAAGGACGATATCTTCGGCATGATGCGGGAACTGGTCGGCGAGATCGTCGGCAACTACTACGACGATGGGGATATAGCCGGGCTCGCAGATGAGCTCAGGAGAACGTTCCTGGTCGATGTCAATTTCACCGCCGACGAATTCAGACGACTTGGAGCGGACGGAGTATCCGACAGAGTGATAAAGGCCGCGATAGAGTTCTACGACCACAAGGAACAGGAACTCGGCGTGGAAATGATGAGCCGGCTGGAGCGGATGGCCACCCTTCAGGTGATCGACGAGAAATGGAAGGAACACCTCCGCGAGATGGATGACCTGAAGGAGGGCATCAATCTGCGCGCGTACGGCCAGAAGGATCCCGTCGTCGAATACAAGCGCGAAGCTTTCGGTATGTTTGTCACCATGCTGAACGGCATAAACAGGGAAGTTCTGCAGATCGTGTATAGAGCGTTCCCCGCGGCGCCCGAGGAAATGCCGCAGCGCCGGGGGGCCCGAATGCCCCGGAGAGAGCAGATGCAGCTGCAGCACGAGTCAGCCGTCGGCCTCGGGTTCCAGGGAAACCGGGAGCCTGCCGCGCAGGGGGCCGAAGGACAGATCAAGAGAAAGCCTGTCAGGGTCGCGGAGAAAGTGGGACGTAACGATCCCTGTCCGTGCGGGAGTGGAAAGAAGTACAAGAACTGCCACGGGAAGTGATTGAACACAATCGGATAGTATTTGCTGTCATTGCCGTAAGTTTAGTAATCCTGTCCGCAGCGTGGGCGGAAGCGGCGTATTCCGCCGGTAGAGTATACACTCGGGTCCAGTCCGTTTCGCCGACGAAGCGCCTCCTCACCGTCTCATTGACCAAAGAAAATATTCTGTCCCTTGTCGGGAGCCGTACCAACCCGCCTTATGTGGCTTTTCCGTTCATCGCGAGTGGATCGGTGAGCTACTCCATGGAAAGGCAGGGGATGGAAGTTACGACGCTTCCCGGCTCCATACCGGAATTGACCGATACCGCCGAAGGCGGACCGGGAATCGCAGCGGCGGATTTGCGTGCGCTGGCCGGCGCGAACGGGATACTCCTGAAAAAGGTCGGCATCATGCGCGGTGAAACCGTGTATTCCATCATCGTTCAACCTTACCAGTACAATGCAGCGACGAGGCAGCTGACATTCTACAAAACCGTCAGTGTGACCCTTACATCATCTCAACCCTTTCCTTCAAGCTTCGACAATTTTTCCGCCGCCCTTAATCGTACCGTGGCCAACAGGGTCCAAAGTACGTCGCCGCCCCCGTCCGGATCGTATATAAGAATCATGGTGAATAAGGACGGTATATATCATATCACGGGCAATGAGCTCGATACTTCGGGCGTTAATCTTGCCGGCTTTACAACCCAGGACATGACGCTGTGGAATCACGGGAAGCAGATCCCGATTTACGTGCACACAATCGGGGGAACGGCATTTACAAAGGACAGCTACTTCGAGTTCTACGGCACCGCGAACCGTGTCGACTATTCCGGCGGAAGACCGGATCTATATCTCGACCCTTTCTCCGACGACAATGTCTATTTCCTCACGAAGGATTCCACGGCCCCTATCCAGCGGTTGGTGACCGAGTCCGGGGCTCTCGGGCGTGTCAGCAACGCGGTCGACCTCTCCGCGTATTCCTTTACGCAGACCGTGCACGTCGAACAGGACTTACGGTACGAGCGTCTCGATAACGTGGATTTGAACCAGCCTTACGACACCCAGGACCACTGGTTCTGGGCTGAAGTGTCGAGTCAACAGATAGTCTCGCTCCCGTTCTATCTCGCATATCCCGACACGACGAACATCCAGCCTCTGGCGTTGACCGCCGCGTTCCAGGGAATAACACACCTCGACGGGGCTAACGGTTCGCCTAACGTCCCAAATGAGCATCAGGCGGAGTTATTCATAAACGGGACCCACGTTTTGAGCACGACATGGGACGGCCAGAACTCGCGGATCGTCAACGTCGGTACATCCGCGAACATCCCCCAGAGTGTACTTCACAACGGGTCGAACGAGTTCCGCGTATACGACGCCAATCCGGGAAACATCGCCGTGGCGACGCTCGCGTTCAACTGGGCCGAGCTCCGTTACCAGAGGCTATACGTCGCAGACAAGGACTACCTGAAGTTCACTGTGCCGGACAATGCGCAGCCGGGTTACTATAACTTCCTCATTCAACATTTCAAGAGCTCTTCGATTTCGGTATACAGGGTCAACGATTCGAAAATATCCGATATAACCATCAAGTACCTGAACAACCAGGGCACCGCCCAGGGTTACGCCGCACTGTTCCAGGCGTACGTCCAGTCGCCTAACGACCAGTTCATCGCGGTTAGTGATTCTGGTAAACTCAGCCCCGTGAAGATCGAGCAGGTTTCCGATGCCGGACTTGCGTCGTACGACTATGCGGCCAACTACGTTATTATTGCCAGCCGTCAGCTCGACGACGTAACGGGAAAGCAGCTGGACCAATCTAACCCCGTCAATCAGCTCGCCGCGTATTACAATTCTCACGGCACGAAGACCATTGTCGTCGACGCCGCGCAGGTCTACGATAATTTTAGTTACGGAATTAAGACTCCTTATGCGATACGGTCGTTTATTTCGTACGCATATCATAACTGGTCCGTCGCTCCGAAGTACGTTCTGCTTGTCGGTGAAGGGACCTGGAACACGAAGAGCGGCAACGGGTCGTCCAATCTCATACCCGTGATGATGATGCAGACTTATGAGTTCGGCGCGGCAGCCTCGGATAATTTTTACGCGTGCGTTGACGGGAGTGATCCTATCCCCGATGTGGCGGTAGGGAGAATTCCGGCGACGAATGTGACGCAGGTGAAGGCGACGGTCGACAAAATTCTCGCTTACTATTCCGGTAAGAATCTCGGCTGGCAGAACACCGCCCTCCTTATCGCCGGCGAGGAGGAGGAGTTCCACACACAGGCCGACTCCGTTGTCCATTCGATGATCCCGTCGAGGTACTTCATAAAACGTCTCTACACGAGTATTCAGAACCAGGCCGTCGACACTAAATATTACGGAGTTACTCAGGACCTTGTTAACTACATAAACCAGGGCGCCGTGCTTGTCAATTATATGGGCCACGGCGGGGGAGCAATCTGGGCTGACAACGGAATACTTACGAACGACGAAGTTGCCAATCTGTCCAATTCCGGGAAATACCCGTTGGTCACAAGTATGACCTGTTTTGCGGGCGCGTTCGACGGTCAGATCGGATTGCCTCTCTGCTCGACTCTTCTCTTCGCGCAGGGTAAAGGAGCTGTCACGTTGCTGGGCTCCGCGGGCCTGGGATGGCTGTACAACGACTTCTTCATGGACAGCGAACTCCTTCCGGTTCTCTTCGACTCGACGGATTATAACTCGAGCTTTGGCTCCGATGTCATACTTGCCAAAGCCCGATACTATGCCTCGTATTTCTTCTGGCCGCAGGCGCCGACCATGCTGAATCAGTATAACTTGATCGGTGACCCGGCGCTGGTGCCTCAGCTCCCGCAGCACACCTCGAGCGTGAGGCTGAATTCATACACTGCCGTCCCCGGTCAGAACGTGTCGGGAACTATATCGGACGCTCCCGCCGGAGGGACCGCCGTGATTCAACTGACGAATAACAACGGCGACGTCGTGGGACTGAGTAATGTCACTCTCGGCAGCAACGGCTCCGCTCCCTTCAGTATCCCGTACAGCGGAGGGCTGTCGGGGCTCTCGCACGTAAAGGCGTATGCCTACAACAGCTCATCACAGAGCTCGGCGGACGTCGATTTGTCAACGACCGGTGCGTTCGCGCAGATAAGCAGTTTCGGGATAACCTCCGACGGAAAGGTTTTCAGGATCAGGATAGGAGGCCTTGTCAGCTCAAGTTCTGCGGTGAGTTCGGTCAATTTCATCGGGAAGGTCTATGCGGCGGGTGCCGCTGGCGGAAGCCAGCCACTGTTGTCGCTCACGATACCTCTCTCTAACACCGGGGCGAGCGAGTATTCGTCCGATTTTTCCATGGGTGCGGACAGCCTGAGACCCGGGGAGGTGATTACCGGAGTTCTGAAGGCCGGTTTTGCCGACGGGAGTTCCTATTCAAGCCAGTCGGTAACGTATACGGTACCGGGGGCCGCCGACCTCTCCGCGTTCTCCAGGCAGGGATACGTGAATGTAAACTCCGGGATGAAAGTTGTCGCCGATAGCGTAATAAAACTCGAAGCTCCCGTGTACGACTGGAATTCTGTGCCCGCGAAAAACGTGCGCGTGGATTTCTACGACGGCGTCAGGGGAAGCGGTGCTTTCCTCGGTAGCGCAAGAGTTAACTTCGATACGACGTCGACTGAGGTAGCGGTTATCCCTTCCTCGCTTTCGCCCGGAAGTCATACCGTGTACATGTATATCGTCTTCGACAGCCTGACGGACGGATATGATCTTAACCCCGCAAACGACTATGCCTACGGCAGCCTATACGTGAATCTTATGACCGCAAACGCACAAGGCGTCGTTACCTATGATTCTGTCGCGGTTCTTTCCGGAGCCTCTCCCGGCGCGATCTTCAGGGTCGACACAACTTCGCCGGCTTTATACGCGCAGCCTCTTCTTACGCCGGCGCGCGACAAGAACGGCACCATTCATTTCTGTGAGTTCGCACCGGTCACAAGCTCGCAGTCCGGGAATTACGCGCTGTCGCTGGGTATAGTGAATCCGGATTCGACCACGAGCGCCAACCTGGCAGGTCTTCATCTGTACCTGTATGATCCGCGCACGCGGACGCTGAACAATCTGGGTGGCAGTTACGGCGGGGGAAAAGTGACGGGGAATGTCGGCACGCTCGGTATTTTCGCGGCCGCCTTCTCTTCGGACCACACTCCTCCCCAGCTCACGATTTCAGTTGGAGATCAGTTCTTTTCCAACGGAGACTACGTCCCGCCCAATCCTCGTTTCTCAATCCTCATGCACGACGAGGACGGTGTAGACCTGCGCAAGGGAAGCATAGATATCACCATAGACGGTCAGAAAGTCGATCCGTCTCTCGTTTCGATCCCGGACTCTGTGTCGAACCCGACGTCCGTCACTGCTACCGCGCAGCTTCCCGTCAAAGACGGTTCGCACACGCTGCAGATTACCGCGGAAGACGCGAACGGCAATGTGTCCGCACCGGTCGCGGTCAATTTCGTGGTCAGGTCTGATTTCAGCCTGAGGGTATACGGCGCTTATCCGGATCCTTTTGTCAACCAGACATTCATTGCCTTCGATGTGACTTCCGGTAATCCGATAGATGCCGTCATGATAAAGATCTATTCGGTGAGCGGCAGGCTGGTGAAAACCATCCGTTACCCGAGCGATAATCCGATGGAAACGATCGGGCTGCTTCAGGGCGGAACGGGGTCTCCCACGGCTGTCGGTTACCACGAAGCGTGGTGGGACGGGACCGATAATTTCGGGAACCAGGTGGCTAACGGAGTCTATTTCTATAAGGTGACTATCAGCGGCAGCGGAAAGACGCTCGTCGACATCGGCAAAATGGCAAGGTTGAGGTGAAAAGAATCACTCTCACGCTTCTTCTCATCAGCCTGCCGGCGCTGGCGCAGACGACGCAGTATGCCGGGAGTTTTCTGGAGATCCCCGTCGGGGCGGAAGGACTGGGCATGGGAAACGCGTTCGTGTCGCTGGCCGACGACGGTACGGCATTCCATTACAACCCCGCTGGAACCGCGCTCATCGATACCAAAATACTTTCGATGATGTACTCCTCGCAGTACGGGTCTCTCTTCGCTCCCCTTTCGAATTTCTTTTTCCTCGGCTACGCCCAGAAACTTCAGGACCTGAACGTATCCGTCGACTGGGTTCGGCTCAGTGTCGACAACATCCCCGCGGAGCCTGACCTGACAGTATATGATTCACCCGCTCAGCGAGAATTGCTCGTGAAGACGGGCACCGGTGCAGGGTACTTCAACAGCGCGGACGACGGGATTTACTTTAACATATCCAAAATGTATAGTTTCGACATCGACCTGGGTTGGGCTCTTTCGAAAATACCGGTCCAATTGCCCATCGGCATTAACTTCAAGATAATTCATCGCATGCTTGACGGGCGCGCGGCGTCCGGTGTCGGAATTGACGGCGGATTCATGTTCAGGTTCCCGATCGGTTCCTTCTTTGAAAAGGGGAAATTGGGTACATTCTCTTTCGGCATGAACGTTCGCGACATCACGAACACGAGGATTGCCTGGGACACACAGACTACCGAGGTGATTCCGCGCAGCGAGTTATGGGGGGTCTCGTACGACGCCCCCATTAAGCCTCTGGACGGCGACATTGTTGTCGCGTTTAACCGTGACACGCAATACGGCGACATCCTTGTCGGGGCAGAATATGTTTATCGCGACCTTCTTTCCGTCAGGTTCGGATCGGATGCTTCCAACCTCACGGCGGGAATAGGCATAGATTTGGATTTCATGCGCGTCGACTACGCGTTCCTGGCGCAGGATCTCGGGAACGTGAACAGAGTCAGCGCGTCGTTCTATCTCGACAGACTTTTAAAGTAATGTTGTTGAAGAACACCGGGTCGGCATGCGGTTGTCCCCTTTTCACGCTGGTGATGCACACTGAAGGTGAACACTGCAGCGGGAGATCCGCTGCAGAGCTGATATTCCGGCCGCCGCGCCGGCGATTCCGGAAACTGACAGAATCAACGACACAGTCCTTATTATAGTTCAAAAGAAAGGGAATAAATGGGAAAGAAATCCTTTGCAGCTCTGGTTGGCCTTGTCCTCCTGGTCGCTTTGCAGTCGGCGAATGCGCAAGGGCTGTTCAGCAACCCGACTCCATCCATAGGTTCGAGCGCTCCTTCGTACTATTATCTCGGCGGCAAGGAAGGGCTGACTATTGCCGTTAACCTCTGGGGCTTTGTGAGGAATCCCGGAAGATACGAGGTGCCAAGCTCAACAGACCTCGTGCAGCTCATATCTCTCGGCGGAGGGCCGCTTGAGCACGCCCAACTTGATGGAGTCAAAATTGTCCGGCAGATAGTTCAGCCTGATTCGACCTACAAGACCGAAGTGATTCCTGTCGACCTGGACCACTACCAGAATACCGGCGCTAAGACGCCGCTGCTACTCCCTGGAGATACCATCATTGTCCCGGGTTCGACTTTCAACACTATAGAGCAGATACTTTCGGTGTTTCGCGACGTTGCCCTTATTTTCTCGGGGGTGGCTACTTTGATGATCGCCCTCCATCAGTATTGAATTGCTTGACACCGGGCGTTAACTTTATCGGCTAAATTTTCCGGGGTCGCTTCTTTGCGACCATTCTTAACATGAGGAATCTTGTTTGGCAGAATGTGTTTTACTGAAAGGGTCACCGCAATGATGCGAAGTGATGTCAAGAACGACTTTCCGATTTTCGCGAATTGGAAGGAAAAGGGCAAGCCGCTTATCTATCTGGACAGCGCGGCGACGACCCAGAAGCCGCGTGAAGTGATTGACGCGCTTGATGAATATTATTCCAAATACAACGCCAATGTCCACAGAGGGACCTACGAGCTCAGCCAGCTTGCAACCGACATGTACGAAGAGGCGAGGACGAAGGTCGCACGATTCATCAATGCCGGGAGATCGGAGTCGATCATATTCACCCGGAATGCCACCGAATCGCTGAACCTTGTCGCATACGCGTGGGGATTGAATAACCTTCACAAGGGCGACGAGATAATTCTCAGCGAGATGGAACATCACAGCAATCTCGTCCCGTGGCACATAATCGCGCGCCACACGGGGGCGGTTTTGAAGTTCATCAGGATGAGCAGTGATTACCGGCTCGACCTTCAGTCGCTCAAGGACAATCTTGGACCGAAGACGAAGATCGTGTCTGTCGTCCACGTTTCCAACGTGCTCGGAACCATAAACCCCGTGAAGGAAATCTGCCGCCTGGCTCACGAGGCGGGTGCGCTGGCTATCATCGACGGCGCCCAGGGCGCGCCGCACATGCCGGTGGACGTCCGCGATATTGACTGCGATTTCTACGCTCTTAGCGGACACAAGATGTGCGGGCCGACCGGCATAGGGGCTCTCTACGCCAAGTACGAGCTGCTCGAGAGCATGGAACCGTTTCTCGGCGGGGGCGAGATGATAAATGAAGTGTACCCGACGACATCCAATTACGCAAAGCCGCCTTACAAGTTCGAAGCCGGTACTCCGAACATAGGGGGTGCCATCGGGCTCAAAGCCGCGATCGAGTACCTCGAGAAGATCGGGATGCAAAATGTTGAGGACCACGAGATAGCCTTGGGTGACTACGCCGCGAAGCGCCTCGCGGAAATCGAAGGCATTCATATCTTCAGGCCTAAGACGACGGGGACCGGAGTCCTGTCATTCACGGTCGACAACGTCCATCCGCACGACATTTCCACGATCCTCGATTCCGAGGGCGTGGCAATACGTGCCGGTCACCACTGCGCCCAGCCGTTAATGAGAAAACTCCAGGTGCAATCCACGGCCAGGGCTAGCTTCTACATTTACAACGACAAATCCGACGTCGAGGTGCTTGCCGGGGCTCTCGAAAAAGGTGTTGCGTTGTTCAGACCAAGGAAGAAGGCCGATGTCGTTAAATGATTTGTTCACGGAAATTATTCTGGACCATTACCAGCACCCGCACAACCATGGTCTGATCCCGAACGCGACGCTCAGCTCCCGCGGGTTCAACGAATCCTGCGGAGACGATATCCAGGTATCGGTTCTAATCAAAGATGGAATCATCGCCGACGCGAAGTTCTCCGGTGCAGGATGTTCTATAAGCCAGGCCTCGGCTTCCATTATGACCGATCTTGTCAGAGGAAAGACGGTCGAAGATGCGAAACAACTTGCCTCGAAATTCTACGAGATGGTCAAGGGCACGGAAGGCGATTACGGCGAAGAGATGGGAGACGCCATATCGCTGCAGGGCGTATCCAGGTTCCCGGTGAGAGTCAAGTGCGCGACGCTGGCCTGGCACACGCTTGAAGAATCCCTCTCAAAGAGGAACGACGGAGAAAAGAAGTAAAACCGTTTGCCTGAAACTCCGGGCGCCGCAGTTTCACGGGTTGAAGTGAAGGGGGAGTGTTGGTTAAATTTACCTGCAATGCCGATCGTTAGTTCCAAGAAAGATACGAGCGAAGAGGTTTGACTACGTGGGAAAACTGATTTTCTGGGACGTTGACACGCAGTATGATTTTATGATGCCGGACGGGAAGCTTTATGTGCCCGGTGCCGAGGCACTGTCCGACAACCTGTCGAGACTGACCGGCTACGCGCGTTCCCACGGGATACAGATATGCGGGTCTGTTGACTATCACCTGGTCAGCGACGCCGAGATATCCGACCATCCTGATTACCATGTAACTTTTCCACCCCACTGCCTCCAGGGGACCCCGGGGCAGGAGAAGATACCGGCGACGAAGCCGCTGAACCCGCTTTGGATCGACAATTTTAGATATGCAGCTGGCCGTCTGAAGGAAATGCTGGCCGTTCATCGCGGCGAGGTAATCTTCAGGAAGCAGAGATTCGATGTGTTTACCAACCCGAATATAGGCGAATTCCTCGGTATTCTCAGGCCTACCGATGTGGTCGTCTACGGAGTCGCGCTTGATGTCTGTGATGCGCATGCCATCGAAGGTTTCCTCCGTCTGGGGTCGTATAATCTCTATCTTGTCGAGGATGCCGTCAAAGCCATCTACGAAGAGAAAGGGAAAGAGCTCCTTGAGGAGTGGTCCCGGCGTGGGGTCACTCTGATGAAGACATTCGATGTCGAGAACGGATTCGTGCTGCGGGGAAAGAAGCCCTGAGCCGCAATCCGGCCCGGCCGGTTCTGCATCGAGATTGTTTTTTCAAATATCTGAAAGAAGAAAACCAGTAATCGGCGTGTTGGGTTTCGTGCTTCACCACATGCCGTATGACGAAGTTCCCATCCTAATTGAAAGGGATAATCATGGAATACCGAATTGAGAAAGACTCGCTGGGCGAACTGAAAGTCCCGGTGGATGCTTATTACGGAGTGCAGGTTCAACGAGCGGTAGATAATTTCCCCATAAGCGGTTTAAAGCCTCATCCCGACTGGGTGAAGGCGACCGTGCTTGTGAAGAAGGCCGCCGCGATCGTCAACAGCAAACTGAACCTTCTCGACAAAAAGAAGGCAGATGCCATTGTCAAGGCGTGCGATGAGGTTCTGAACGGAAAATTCAACGACCAGTTCGTCGTCGATGTCTTCCAGGCGGGCGCCGGTACTTCGCACAATATGAACGCCAACGAGCTCCTTGCCAACCGTGCAATAGAGATCCTCGGCGGAAAACGCGGGGATTACTCCGTGATAAACCCCAACGATGACGTTAACATGGCTCAGTCGACGAACGACGTGATTCCGGCCGTCATACGTATTTCCTCGATTCTTCTTGTCGACAAACTCCTCCCTGTGCTCGGTGAGTTGCAAGCGTCGTTCGAGAAGAAGGCCGGCGAATTCGACCACGTAATAAAGTCCGGAAGGACCCACTTGCAGGACGCCACCCCTATCAGGCTCGGCCAGGAGTTTTCCGGCTATGCGGCCTGCGTGCAAGGACATATAGAGAGGATAAAACAGGTTCGCGAAGATCTCACGTACCTCGGCATCGGCGGGACCGCGGTGGGGACCGGCGTGAACTCTGATCCGAAATACAGGGAGATGATGCCCAAAGAACTTGCAAACCTGACCGGAATCGCGTTCAAGCAGGCGAAGAACTACTTCGAGGCGATGCAGAGTATGGCAGGCGCGGTCTCTTTGAGCGGCTCAATTCGCAACCTGGCTCTCGACGTCACGAGGATCGCGAACGATCTGCGGCTTCTGAGCAGCGGTCCGCGAACCGGCTTAGCCGAAATCAAACTTCCGGCTGTCCAACCCGGGTCATCCATCATGCCCGGAAAGGTTAACCCGAGCATTCTCGAGATGGTCAACATGGTGTCATACCAGGTTATCGGGCTCGATACTACTGTTGCCTACGCGACTCAGGCGGGACAACTTGAGCTGAACGTGATGATGCCGGTCATCGGCTTCAACCTCACGTTTGCGCTTGAGATATACAGAAACGCCATGCACGTTCTCCGCGTCAAGTGCATCGACGGCATAGAAGCCGACGAAGCCATATGCAGGGATTTCGCCGAAAAGAGCGTGAGCATCGTGACTGCGCTGACACCACACATCGGCTACGCTAAGGCGGCGGAAGTTGTGAAGGAAGCTGTGGGGAAGAATAAAACGGTCAGGGCGGTACTCCTGGAAAAGAAGCTCGTCGAGGAAACACTCCTCAACGATATTCTCGATGCGTACAAACTGACGGAAGTCGGAAGGCATTAACTGCGGTGAATTGAGGCTGTCCCAAAAGTCCAGTTTGTCATGCTGAACGAAGTGAAGTGCCGCCTTGCGCCTGCGCGCCGGAGCGCTTCGGCGCACAGGTGCGGCATCCCGACATATAGAACGTTTGGACGGGACATCCATTTTTCGAATCGAATAAGTGGATTCTTCAGTCGCTTCGCTCCTTCAGAATGACATTTCCTTCCTTCTGGACAACCTCGCTGATCTTTAAAAAAAAGTCCGCCAACGGCGGACTTTTTACTCTCGGGGCACGAGAAGAGAGAGGATTACTCTTTCTTCGTTGATTTCCTTTTCATCATTGCCTTCGACTTCATCTCGTGTTTCTTCACCGTGCTCTTCTTCATCGTCTTCTTCGACATCATCTCGTGCTTCTTCATGCTGCCTTTCTTGCTCGCACGGGCCTTGCTCCATTTCTTCGTGGTCTTCTTCTTTTCCATCTTCATGCTCTTCCCGTGAGCCATCATCTTCTTATTGGACTTCTTCGACATCTCCGTCTTTGTTTCTTTCTTCACCTGCTTCTTCACCGGCTGAGCGTTGACCGAGCCGAAAGCGACGAAGGACGCGAGAAGCATCACTAAAGCCAGTTTGTTCATGGTACTTCACCTCCTTTTATTTTTGGTTCGGTAAACATACTTAACGGGCACTGTGGGAGGCAATGAATCGGAGATTAAAAATTTTTAATTATTGGAGACTGCCGGAAGAATGACGGTAAACCTGCTTCCCGAGCCAACGCGGCTTTCCGCGAGAAGTCTGCCGCCGTGCGCTTCGGCCACCCATTTCGAAATGGACAACCCCAGGCCAAGCCCGTCGGGAAGCCTGCTCCTGCTTTTGTCGACCCTGTAGAACCGGTCAAAAATCCTCTTTATGTCCCTCGGTGGGATGCCGATTCCGGTATCTTCTACCGTGAAGTTCGCGTCGCCGTTAAGCCGCTGGAGCGAAAGAGTCACCTGGCCGCCTTCAGGCGTATATTTGATCGCATTGTCGACCAGGTTTAGCATGAGTTGGCGGAGCCTGACCGGGTCTCCCATCACGGTGATCTCATCGAGCCTGGATATCGACACGCTGATTTTCTTCTGTTCGGCGAGGATATCCGCGTCCTCCCGTATCTCGCTCACCAGCGAATCGAGCCTGGTCGGCTTCTTTTCCATTTTTGCATTGCCGCTATCCGCCTTGGCAAGGAGGATGAGCCCTTCGATTATGCTCGTCATTCTCAGGACTTCTTCGAGGAGGCTTGCCAATGTCTTCTTGTACGAAGCAGTCTTTTTGTTGCCGCGGAGTGCAAGTTCTATCTCCCCCCTCATAATGGTGAGCGGCGTACGGAGTTCGTGCGAGGCGTCCATCGAAAACTGCTGCACCTGTTCGAACGACGCTTCGAGCCTCCCTATCATGTCGTTCAGGGTCTCCGTCAGCCTGCCTATCTCGTCCTCCGGGTTGTTCACGTGGATGCGTTCGCGCAGGTTCGTCGCGGTTATCTTCCTTGCCGTTCTGGTAATTTCATCAACCGGACGCAGTGATTTTTTCGCCAGGAAGAATCCTCCGACCACGGATATCACGAAGACGACGGGGATAAGGAGGAGAAAGATTGAAAAAAGGTTCTGGAGAACATCCGTTATTTCGTCCTCAGGATAAGCGACCCTGATGTCGTAGAACTTCGTGTTAAGCGCGGCCAGACGTATTCGCTGACCCTCGAGAATGGTTCTGATGACGCTGACCTTGTAAGTCTCCAGGCCCGCGGGAGAGGGCAGAGTGTCCTGCCCGAGATTGAAGGACTTGTAGAAGACTCTTCCGCGCCGGTCCATCACGTACACGAATTGTTTCTTCGAGTTGAGCAGTGAATGTTCGTAGATTTTGTTCCAGATGGTGTAATCCTCGTCGGACTCGCTCCGGCTTTCGCCCTGCGGGCTCGTGGGCGGGTTGGCGGGATAGTTCAATATACCGCCGCGGGGGGTCCGGGACTTCCCCCGTTCCATGTCGAGCTTTCCCTCAAGGATTTCCCTCAACCATTGTGTCTCGTTTCTTAGCGAAATATCCAGATTCTGGGAGAGCATCTCTCCAGTGTACAAGTACGATGTAACCCCGAAAGTGGCGAGCGCGATCAGCAGGACAACTGAATACCAGACAGTGAGTCTGAACCTTATCGACTTGAACATCACTCTATCTTCATCATGTATCCGGCCCCGCGAACCGTGCGGATTAGCTTTTTATCGAAACCGGAATCGATCTTGTTGCGGAGCTTGTTCACATAGACCTCAACAATGTTCGTCCCGGTGTCGAAGTTGTATTCCCAGATATGCTCCGAGATAACCGTCCTTGTGAGTACACGGTTTGCGTTGCGCACGAAATATTCGAGTAGGGCGTATTCACGGTTCGTCAGCTCGATCTCTTTCCCGCTTCGTTTGGCTTTGCGGGTCAACGTGTCGAGCTCCAAATCCGCAACCTTCAAAGTCATCGACTTCTCCACTACGCTTCTTCTACCGAGCGAGCGGACGCGCGCGATAAATTCGGCGAACGCGAACGGCTTGACGAGATAGTCGTCCGCACCTTCGTCAAGACCTTCCACCTTGTCCTCAAGGCTCCCCTTCGCCGTAAGTATCAGGACCGGAGTCGTGTTTCCGCTCGCGCGTACGGACTTCAGAACCTCAATTCCGTTCTTCTTGGGAAGCATGATATCCAGGACGATCACGTCGTACTCTTTTGACAAACCCAGCTTCTCTCCCGTCTCGCCGTCGTAGGCGATCTCCACGCGGTGATTCTCCGCCTCGAGGCCGAGCTTCAGGAACCTTGCGACTTTCTTTTCATCCTCAATGACAAGGATTCTCATGTGTGAACCAATTTACAAATAATTTCCATTCATGTTCCTCGCATAGGCGCGTACAAAAAAATGCCCCGCCGAAGACGGGGCGAAATTAGCGTTTCCGGTCGGATTCAATGCCGGTGACCGGGCCCCTTGTTATCCTTTTTGTCCTTGTCGCGCTGCCTGGCCTCTTGTTTACCCCTTTGCGTCGCGTCTCGCCTCGGCGCGACGCTGTCCTGTCTGCGCCTCTCGACGCGGGGCGTTACACGGTTCTGTTCGACGCGCGGCTGCGATATCTCCCGATGCGGCCTCGCCTGGTTAGATTGTCCGGGGTGAAAGCGTTCAGGAGTCTGATATGTCCTCTCGCGCCGTATAACCTCCTGCTCATTTCTCACGCGCGGTTCGAACGGAGCCGGGGAATAAATGTTGATCCTGTTTCCGACAACACGTTGACGGCCTTCATTATTACTCCTGATTATTTCGACGGTGTTGATTCGCCTGCGGGTAACCCTTTCGACGTCCGCTTTTGGAAGTCCAACGCTGTACACACCACGCTGCGTGAATCTAAACCTCGTCACATTGCGGGTGTCGCCTATGACGCGAGGCACCGCGTCCCTATCCATGAACCTGTATCGCGGCGAACCCATTTCTCTCGCATGAATGAAGCTCCAGCCTCCAATGCCGACTCCGAAATTACGATCATCGGGTCCTACAACCACATCGACCCTGAAATGAAATCCGGGCGGCAAAGGAGCCCAGCCGCAATAACCGCCGCCCCAGCGCCACTGAACCCACGCGGGAGCCCAGACATAGCCCGGAACCCATACCCATCCGTAATAGGAGTCGAGTGCCCATCTTCCATAGTGAAACGGAGCCCACCCCCACGGATAATCGGAAACCCAGGTCCAACCGTAGTCCGTCCAGATCCAGTGGCCGTCCATGTAAGGTCTCCAGCCCATCGGTAAGCCGGCGGGTCGCCAGCATAGCCCGTAACCTCCTACGTCTACCCACTCACCGTAGGGGGCGAGCGAAGAGTGGAATACAGCGAACGAGATATCCTGAGCATTTGTATTTCCTGGTGCGCCCATCATCAAAAGCGCGACACATGATAAGAAAATTATTCTTTTCATATTAACCTCCGTTTCATTTACAAATATAACGTGCGAGGCTCGTTCAAGTTTAAGAACGATCAAATGCTTAATATTTTTTAATCTTAGCCTGAATTCCGCTCAAGTTGCGCTCTTTATTGCCGAAAATAAGACTGTTGAAGTACCAAAAAACGAGAGGGCAATTTTGTTTGTCATAATAGGCGTTGTCATAGTTCTTGTTGCCGTGTTCGGCGGCTTTGCGATAGAAGGCGGCCCATTTCTTGTCCTCATTCAGTATGCAGAATTTCTGATAATAATCGGTGCCTCAATCGGTGCTCTTCTTATCTCGGCGCCGGGCAAACTTCTCGGAAAAATTCTCAAGAGGCTGACGGGGGCTTTTCAGGGGAGCAAGATCAACAGCGGCTTGTACCTTAATCTCCTCAAACTCATGTATGAATTGTTCCAGGTTGGTCAGAAGGAAGGGGTCATCGGACTCGAACAGCATGTTGAGAATCCTGACAAGAGCAAGATCTTTTCGAAATATCCTATGTTCCTGTCCAACAAGCACCTTCTTCATTTTCTCACCGACACAATGAGGCTCCTGATTGTTGGCGGGGCCGAGCCGTTCGACCTCGAAGGGTTGATGGATGCCGACATAGAGACGCACCACCAGGAAGGCGCGAAGCCGGGAATGATACTTCAAAAGATTGGCGACTCCATGCCCGGTCTCGGAATCGTTGCCGCGGTACTCGGTATAGTAATCACGATGCAGGCGATAGACGGCCCACCCCAGGAGATCGGGCACAAAGTTGCCTCGGCACTCGTCGGAACTTTCCTGGGAATATTGCTCTCGTACGGTTTCGTCCAGCCTCTCGCGACCAACCTGGATCTTGCGGCCGAGGAAGAGGGAAGAATGTTTGAGGCGATAAAAGCGGGGGTGGTAGCCTTTGCCAAAGGGATGCAGCCGCTGATAGCCGTCGAGTTCGCGCGCCGAACAATCTACCAGGACCACAGACCCACTTTCCAGGAAATGGAAAAAGCGCTCAAGGGCGCCAAATCATGAGCGCGGCAAACGACGATCGCCCGCAGATAAACATAATAAGGAAGAGAAAGGTCTCGCACGGAAGTCACGGAGGCGCATGGAAGGTCGCCTACGCCGACTTCGTCACGGCGATGATGGCACTCTTCATCGTGCTGTGGATCATCGGCCAGAGCAAGCAGGTAAAAGAATATATCGCGAACTATTTCAGGGACCCCGGGGCTTTCAACGAGGAAACGCATTCCGGCGCGCTTTCGGGCGGCCTGGTCCCCGTCCACAACCCGAGTATGAGCAAGGTCGGGGTTCCCCTCGAAAACCAGACCTCGGAGCTGATGACTCTGACGAAGGAAGGGAAGAAGCTGAAGCAGATGATTGCTTCCACTCCCGAATTCAATAAGTTCATGAACCAGATCAAGATCACCGTCTCAAAAGAAGGATTGCGGATAGAGCTTATCGAAAATTCCGAGGGATTATTCTTCGATGTCGGAAGCGCGGCATTGAAACCCGAAACCGTCGTCCTTCTTAAGATGATCGCAAAAGAGCTCTCGACTCTGCCCAACCAGATCATCATCGAAGGTTATACTGACGCCCGCCCATACGTCCGAACAGACTACACTAACTGGGAGCTGAGCACAGATAGGGCCAACGCCGCGCGCAGGGTGATGCAGGATGGCGGGCTTAGAAAGAAACAAATCCTGGAAGTACGCGGATACGGCGACAGAAGGCTCAGAGACCCCGATCACCCGTATGACTATTCGAATCGCAGAGTCAGCATCCTTGTCACTCCGATGATTAGCGACACGAGCAAAATGATTGAGCAAATCGACACCGTGAAAATGGGCGGACAGTAGAAAATATCCGAGCGGGTTTCAGAACCGCCTCATCCGGCAATTTCCGACCGACCGCGAATACCTGCCCTAAATTTACCGATCCTCCGGACAACGGGCTCATCGGAGATGGGTTTTTAGTCGGTCCCGTTCAGCCCTCGAATCCGGCGCTATCCCATTGCAACTTATTTGTGATGTCAGGCGTTTTTCCTGTTATGACACAGGAGAGTACCGTGAAGAAAAGAACACAGTCAACCGACCGCATCCGGCTCGCCCATTTCGCGGCCGTAGCATTTTTCTCGACCGCCTTTCTTGTTATATCTGCCTGGAAATCCGGGGCTTCCATCAGAAGCTCGATGAAACCCCAAGGCTCTTCATCCATTTCAAAGAACCCTGGCGAAAAGATGCTTCAGACCGACTGGTTACAGTTCAATTTCGACGAACAACACAGTGGTAACAATCCCACGGAGACGGAGATTGGGGTGAAAACCGTGAGCGGGCTCCATCGCCTTTTCCGTGTCTCGCTTCCGGACGTGGCGGACGGAGCTCCCGCATATTTGAGCGGCGTGCGCACCGCCGGGGGGATCGTTAACCTGGTATTTCTCACGACAAGAGACGGCCACATACTGGCCCTTGACGCGAAAACGGGAAAGACAGTTTGGGAGCACCAGTACGGGCCGGGTTCGTACAGGATCAATAACGGATATCAACCGATATATACAACTTCGTCACCGGCAGTCGATCCCGACATGGAATTTGTCTACAGCTACGGGCTCGACGGCTATGTTCATAAATTCAGAGTCGCGGATGGCGAAGAAATCAAGACTGGCGGCTGGCCAGAGCTCTGCACGCTGAAGCCTTTCGATGAAAAGGGCTCGTCGGCGCTGGCTACCGCAACAGCTAAGAACGGCGTCTCTTATCTTTACGTAACCAACGGAGGCTACCTCGGCGACAGAGGAGACTACCAGGGGCATGTCACCGTTATAAACTTGCGCGATGGAGTCCAGCACGTCTTCAATGCGAATTGCAGCGACAACAGCGTCCATTTCGTGGAGCGTCCGGGGAAACCAGAATGCCCGGCCGTACAAACGGCTATCTGGTCGCGGCCGGGTGTCGTCTACGATCGTGCGACTGACAGGATATACATGGCTACCGGCAACGGGCCGTTCGATCCGAAGAACCACGATTGGGGAGACGCGATTTTCTCATTGAATCCGGACGGGACGGGACGCGGCGGAGATCCCGTCGACTCCTATACTCCCTCGAACCATCATTATCTGAACCGCGCAGACCTTGACCTCGGAAGCACGGCGCCCGCTATCCTGCCTACTCCGGCGGGCTGCTCGATCCGCAGCCTGGCAGTCCAGGGCGGGAAGGACATGAAGCTTCGGCTGGTGAACCTCGCCAACCTGAGCGGACATGGCGGCCCCGGCCACACCGGTGGAGAGATCGGCAAACTCATCGACGTTCCTCAGGGCGGAATGGTATTCACCCAGCCGGCAGTATGGGTGAATACAAAGGACAATTCGACCTGGGTCTTTGTTGCCACCTACAGCGGTCTCTCCGGACTGAAACTCCGGATTGACAGTCACGGTACGCCGAGCCTCGAGCCTGTCTGGCAAACCGAAGACGAAGGGAGTTCTCCTATAATCGCCGACAACGTCCTCTATTGTGCGGGCAGCCACGATATCAGAGCCTTCGACCCAACGACGGGAAAACTTCTATGGAACGATACGAGCATCGGAAAAATCCACTGGGAGAGTCCGATAGTCGTCAACGGGGTCCTATACATCACCGACGAGTCGGGGAATCTTACGGCTTACGGGCTTTAGTTCCGGTAACGGTTTGCGCGGTAATGACTCATTTAGGTTTCACGCAGAGATCGCTGAGAAAGAAAATCGCGGAGAACGCAAAGGGATTTTAAACCTTTCTCTGCGTACTCTGCGATTACTTCGCGGACTTTGCGTGGAATATTTTCCCTAATATTCAAACCGAGTCAGTACCTTTTGCGCGGATTCATCTTCCGGAACCTCACCCCTCGTGTCCCACCGAAAGGAAATTCTTGGGCGATCATACATTTGACAAACCGTTTAGAGTACTTGAACACGAATTTCACGAATACATATTCGTGCGATCCGCAGTTCCATCCATTATTCCATTCGTGTGTTCTGATTTGGTTTGTGAGGTGAATAATCTTCGACAACAAGGACTTGACTTTCATTTTGCACTTCGCCAACTTATCGACAGTCAGGGCCCTTTACTATGTCATGTCGGTGGCAAGGGAACATCGGAAATCCTCTACGAGGTCGGGGACCAGTCTGCAGGAATTGATGGTAAGTGGTCTTAATATGAAGATGGTCAATGTGGACCCTACCCGATTTTGTAGACAAGTTGAAAAGCCAGTAACTATAAGAACAGGGACATCGGATTGTCTATGCGGATTCCGATACTGCGAGCGGGAGGTTGTGGCTGATGCATAAAGATGGCAGCAACACACGACAATTGGCGTACACTCCAAAACAGTATGAGTAAAAAGGAAACGAGACAATTAGAACATTGAGAATTGCTCCTCTGTTTCTACTCCCGATGATGTTTCTGCTAAGCTCTTGTAACAAATCCAACCCGGTAGTAGGTGACCAACCAGTATATCCACGGATAGACGCTTACCCAGCATGGTCGCCAGATGGGAAATGGATTATTTATAATCACTATGGAATAACACGAATTGATATAGGCGGCTCTTACACCGTCAATCCTGACTCCGAGGGATTGTGGATAATCAGTCCTGACGGAGGCGCCCCACAGCTTGTAATGAAAGGAAGCCAAGAAGATGCTTGTTGGTCTCCTGATGGCAGGTGGATAGCGTTTGAGGCTGGTGCACAGATATACAAAGCTCCAATCAACGAGAGCGGTGTTGACACATCAGGAATTGTGCAATTGACATTTACAGGTCGCAATTTCTTCCCTGCTTGGAGTCCTGATGGTCAGTGGGTCGCCTACAGTAACTCAATAGGCGACACAGTGGGGATTTGGATCTCACCGGCAAATGGGTCGGGTGGGCGATCATATTTTGCTTTTGGTGGACAACCAGATTGGGTGCCAGATGGAAACGCATTGATTTACGGCAATAGAGGCATATGGATTGAAAGAGTGGATCATTCATACAAGGTTCGCGTCATTACAGATTCTGTTAACCGTTTGGGGGGATCCAAGATTTCGTCGAATGGATCAAAGATTGTTTTTGAATCAAATGTTCAAATTTGGGTAATGAATACAGATGGAACGAAGCTGAAGCAGCTTACATCAGATGGAGGGATGCAACCATCATGGTCGCCGGATGGCCAGAAGATTGTATACGTCGGTTTCACACAGAAGGAATACAATCCGGAAAGCAACGGAACATTGTGGATTATGAACTCTGATGGAAGTGTTAAGTATCAGCTTACCCATGGTCCCGGTCAAAATTAATTATGAAAAGGAGGTGGTTTCTATGAGAGCATTTAAGAAATAAAACCCTTGCACCCTGCAGTAGCAGGGCATAAAGACTGACTCGGCCAAGAGACAAATCTTTCGGGACTTATGTCCCGCAGGCTCTGAAGTCTAACAGTCACACTTTTCACCAACGTGTTTGCCCCATGCGCTTTGCGCCACGCTCAATCATGCGTTTTGCCCTCTCGCGTATCTTACGTTTAGAATTTAGAATGTCCTCTGTTGGTAGCCGCCATCAGCTTCATTGCGTTTCTTAGGAGAGCGTCATCTCCGAAATGACATAGAAATCCGAAGTAAATACTACGATAAAAAAAGTCTGTACCCCCGAAGGTTTCCGACTGTTGCCGTTGATTTAGAGGCCACCGCCTCATATTTTCCAATTGCAACAACTTGGGATAACCTGGAATGACCAGATGTATCCGTTTGGTAAAATGTGAGGGGAATTGAATTAAACGGATCGGGTTATTATACGTCAGTCCATGGTAGAAGATAACGGAGGTCAAATGAAGCACTTACTTTTGTATGCGGGAACGATCATTCTCGCGGGGCTATTCGGCGGCTGTGTGGAACCGGAGATGCTGTACCACGCGAATCCTGTCTCTGAGAATACCGTCTGGTACTCGGGAAGAGAGTTCGTGACACAGACCGAAGACAGTATAACCGTTTCGGTCGCCTTTGAAAATGAACTCGATGGTACCATGACATTCTACGTTGTGGTCGGAAATCTCGGATCACAATCAGTACTCGTCGCCCCCGAGAAGATTTATTGTGAGGGAAGCTCTCGATATGTGAGAGAGGTAACTGATTTCGAGACGATGGCGGTGAGCAACGATACGGTGGCTGAAACCGATACGATTTACGCAATAAATCCGGAAACACAGCTTCAGGGGATTGACAAACAATCGGTACAGGCGACTGCGACATATGCCAACAACACTGGCCTTAATGTCGCTGCCGGATTGCTTCGGCTCGTCGGTGATGTCGCCACCGTCGGCCAGAATAAGACGGAGGAAGAATTGCACCGCGAAGACCGGGCAAGAAGAGACATTGCCGAATCGCAGGCTAACAACAATCTCAATTACTCACTGCAATCGGCGAGTCTTGCGGATCAGAGGGCATATTGGGAAGGCGCAGCGCTGCGAAAAACAACTCTCTTCCAGGATAATGCCATCGGGGGAAAGGTACGTGTTCCGGTTGACCAGCATGCCAGAACGTTGAAACTTATTGTGCCGATAGGGGGGACGAATTTTTCTTTTGAGTTCAACCAGCGCCCGCTTCCGCTTCAGTAATTCTTCCGGGTGTCAACGATCTCCGGGGAAATTACATCGCGCAAGCGTTTGGAGTTGAGAGCCGCAAAGAATGGCGAAGGAGGCACAGGCCTCCTTCGTCTTTATCGTAATATAGATCCGATTTACGATTACGAGTTGTCTCCCTCCGCCTGCTTCGCGGCGAAGGACTCGTTCATCTCTTCCTGCGCAGATTTTCCTGCCTGAAGAGCCGCCAGGTCTTTCGCTTTCTGCGAAATTAGTGCGGCGTCTTTCTTCGAGCCGGAGGTGGACGAAGTGCTTCTGGATGGGCTCTGCGTATCAGTAGATGAAGTCGCTGCAGCCTGAGCCGCAGTACTTCCTGAATTGATAGGACTTACTCCCATGGCTTGTAACTCCTCTCTTTATGTGGAAAGAATTGCTTCGCCGGCATTGCGCCGGCCATGTATTATTATCTCGACAATGCGGCGGCGAACTTGAGGGACGCGGCGAATTGCCACGGGAGATAAATCGACCTTGGAAGCCGGTTAATTTCTCCGAGTCTTCCTGTGTCGGAACTCAGAACCTGCCAAGCATGGCGTAAAAAGCGAGTAACGTCGTGCCGGCGCCCCAGGTTAGGAGCGCTATGGTTCCACTTACTTTCGTGAATCCCCAGAAGCTGAAGGGGGCCCTCTCCTTGGAAAGCTCGAGCACAATCATGTTGGCAACAGAGCCAGCGACGGTCAGATTACCGGCGAAAGTTGAGCTCATCGAAAGGACAAGCCACATGAGGTGGGGTGAGCTGAACGCGGTTATCCAGTGTTGCACGACCATGACGTAGGGAACGTTCGAGACTATGTTCGAAAGGATCAGCGAAGCGAAAGAAAATGTGGTGATTTGACGGATGACGGAGACAGAGAAGTATCCTTCAAGCGCGGTGTGGGCGTCTTCGACCAGCCCGGCCCGGCTTATGCCAGCCACGACAATGAACAGGCTCGCGAAGAAAAGGAGAAGAGACCAGTTCACCTTCGCGAAGATTTCATCGGGCCGCCGGTTGGCCGCGAGGACGAGGAGTCGAGGCGCCAAGGATAGCCATGAAAGCCAGTCTCATGCCCAGAGAGAAGCCGACTATCACGACGAGCATCACTATACATGATTTGTAAAGCAGTATCTTGTCGGGCTTACCGGTCGGTTCTATCCTGTAAGGCGGGAGAGCCTCCTTCAGCCTGTTGCCGAAGAGGTACCGGAGCACAAGAAAGTCTATCACCAGTCCGACTACTGCAATTGGAAACATTGCCAGGAAAAATTTCATGTAGGGCCAGCCGGAATATGTGGCGATAAGCATATTCTGCGGATTTCCAACCAGTGTCGCGACACTACCGATGTTTGCGCTGGTGGCCAGGGCAAGGAGAAAAGGTTTCGGATCGATCTTCGCGCGACTGGTCAGGAGGAGGACGAAAGGGGTCATCATGAGACAAATTGTGTCGTTCACGAAGAACGCCGATAAAATCCCGCTCGAGATGATGATCGTGAGGAGAAGCCCGTTGCCGGTGCGTGCCCGCTTCAGAACAAAACCCGCGATCACGTCGAAGAATCCCCCAACCTGCAGGTAGGCCACGATTATCATCATCCCGAGGAGGAGGACAATCGTATCTAAGTTTATTGCCCTGTAAGCGTCGTTTACGGTGAGAACCCCGAAGGCGATCATTGCGACCGCCCCGATCATCGCTCCAGAGGTTCTATCTAAATGAAGAAATGGTAGTCTTTGTGCCGATATGGCCAGGTAAGTGAACGCAAAGATGATTACCGCTGCGAGGATCATCCAATTTCATATCTGGTGCAGCGTGTATGAGCGGAGCCTGTCGGGGACGAGGCAGTCGTTTATCTTGACTACGGTTTCATCGAATGGGGTGTCGTCCGCGTTCTGAAACGCTTCGTCGCTTTCATAGGTGTAAATTTCCATGAAGTTGTTCGGCGAGCCCTGAACCTCGTATACTTCGAGCTTCGCGATCCCTGAGGATTCATACCCGGACTTGAGTTCATTGACCAATTTCAGATACTCGTCACGTTTTTGAGATTGTACCTCGTAATTGATCTCCAGTAGAACTTTCGACATTTATTCCTCCTGTTTTGGTTCATCGGAAACCGGTTTCGAATTAGCTGTTCTAATAACCCAGTAAACCAGAGCCGTTATTGCGATAGCTGCTGCAATCACGAACTCGATTTTTCCCAACCCGGCAACCGAACCGATAGCTTCACTGAAAAAATAACCAAGAAACCCGTAAGAAACAGCCCAAATTAATCCCGCCCCGATATTAAATAGTGTGAATTTAAGGCGCGGCATCTTAGCCAGCCCGCACATGACGACCAAAGCCGTCCTCAACCCGTATATGTAGCGCGCAAATAGCACTATGTACGTCCCGTGCTTTTTCACGAGGCGTTCGGCGCGCGGCAGGACCGAGGCGACATATTTGAATTTCCTTACAAACTCGTAGCCCTCCTGCCGTGCCAACTGAAAGAATAGCTGGTCGCCGATCACGGAGCCGAGGAACGCCGACATTATCGAGAGTCTCGATGTTCAGGAACCCCTGATGCGCCAGGATCCCGCGATGATGAACACCGTCTCGCCTTCGAATAAGGTTATGACGAAGATCAACAGGTAACCGTACTGGTGGAGCAGGATTTCCATCTCAGTAGCCTGCCTTCCTGATTTCCTTGTCGGTCATGCCGAAATAGTGAGCGACCTCGTGGATCAGTACTTCTTTGATGCGCTCTTCGACGTCGTTATCGTTCCTGCAATCCCGCTCGATGTTCTGCCGGAAGAGTTTTATTCTGTCCGGAAGGACGGGGTAGACTCCGTAGTCGGGTCCGCGCTTGTTCAACGGTATTCCGGTATAGAGGCCGAGGAGGGAATAGGGATTTCGGATGCGGGCGCCTTTCATGTCGTGCTCATCGGGTAGGTCTTCAACGACCACGTGCATGTTCTCGATTCTTGACCTGAATTCTTCCGGGAGCTCATCGAACGCCTTCTCCACCAACACTTCAAATCTTTCTTTGTCCATGCTCCAGATCCGCGATCTTGTGTGCCCGTTCATCATAAAGTACTTTCGACTTGAACACCACCGTCGCGCTTCCTTCGAGAACGAGTTTCGAGAAACTGTTGCCGCTCTTCTCGAAATAGACATTCAACGTCTCGCCACCCGTGGTCTTTATCCTCACCGGCGACACCATGCCGTACCTGATGCTGGCCGTTATCGCGCTTGCGACGGCCCCGGTTCCGCATGCGAGCGTCTCGTCTTCCACTCCGCGTTCGTATGTTCTCATCCTGATCCCGTTGTCGCCGTCCTGCTCGATCAGGTTGACGTTCGTCCCTTTGGGGAATATCCCGAAATTATACCTGATCTTCCTGGCTATCCCGATGAGGTCTGCCGAGTCTACCCTGTCGAATCCGTTCCCACTCATCAGCACGGTGTGATCGGTATTCGGATGCACGTACGTCGCATCGATGCGCTGGGATCCGATGGGTATCTCGATCGACGGTGATACTTTATCCGGATCGGGGAGATGGAGCCTGACTTTGCGGTCGCCGATCACTTCCGCCGAGTAATTTCCTCCGTGCGCGGTGAATTTCATCGGCGACGTGCAGATGCCGTTTAGAACCGCGAATCTTGAAATACATCTCCCCCCGTTGCCGCACATTCCGCCCTCGCTGCCGTCGGAATTGAGATAGATCATCTCAAAGTCGAACCCGGCGTGCTTCCGGAGGACCAGGAGGCCGTCCGCACCGATTCCGAAGCCCTTCGAGCATAGGGCGCGCGCAACCGACGGAAGGTCGGAGTTTAATGTGCCGCCGAAGTCGTTTATTACGACGAAATCGTTACCGGCACCGTTCATCTTTGTGAATTCAATTTCAATCATAATCGTGTATATAATATAACAATATGACGCACCTTACGGAGCGTGAAATTCATTTTTGAAATAATTTGTGCCGATATCATCCGCGCGAAAACGGGCCAACGGATGGGTCAGCTCGGAGTGACGAAGAAAACGCGTAGCGGGCATCTGCGGCGGAGACATGGTCCGCCCGGCCTCAGTGTCCTTGAAAAACTTCGGAGCTTAGCGATGAGATGATAGCGTGCAGCAACCCGATCTTATCCTTCAACTCTTCCCGGGTACCGTCGTTTGCGATGACAAAATCCGCGAGTTTTTCCTTTTCCGACTGAGGAATCTGAGTCTCAAGACGTTTCAATACTTCCTCTCTATTTATTCCCAACTTTGCCGATGCGCGGTCTACGGCGGTGTCTTTGTTGGCCTTCACCAGGATAACATAATCAAAATCCCCCGAAAGCTTCGCCTCGTAGAGGAGAGGGATTTCGATGACCACATATCGAAGTTCATTATTTCCCTTTAGCCGCTGGTTGATTGCCGACATGATGGCGGGGTGGAGGATGCCTTCGAGCTTCTTCCTCTTTTCCGGATTACCGAAAACGATCTTTCCGAGCATCTGGCGGCTGATGAGCCCGCTCACTATGATTTGGTTGCCGAATGTCTGCGCAACCCTGCTCTGGATATGCGGGTCAGACGCCAGGAGTTCGTGACCGATCTTGTCCGTATCGAAAGTGGTAACGCCCATTTCGGCGAAGATGAGCGCGGCGGTAGATTTGCCGCTGCCGATGTTGCCGGTCAACCCTATTCTAAGCGGAGCGGGTGTTCTCTCCGCAGCGGACAGCTTCACTCCGCCCGGTTTTGCCCCGGCTTTCGTGTCGCCGCGTTTCCTACTTTGCATAGGAGATGCTGCGGACCTCGCGTATTACCATTACCTTTATCTGCCCCGGATATTCCATCTGTTCCTGGATCTTCTGGGAAATCTCATGGGCAAGCTGGTCGGCGAATATGTCGTTTACTTTTTCCGGTTCGACGATGACCCGGACTTCGCGCCCCGCCTGGATAGCGTATGTCTTTCCGACTCCCGAGAAGGAATTCGCTATTCCTTCGAGTTTCTCGAGACGTTTGACGTAGCCCTCGAGGGACTCTCGCCTTGCTCCGGGCCTGGCACCGCTGATGGCGTCGGCGGCCTGCACTATAGCCGCTATTGGCGATTCCATCTCGATGTCTTCATGATGCGAGCCGATCGCATTGGACACGATCGGGTTCTCGCCGAACTTCTTTGCCACTTCGTAACCGAGAAGGGCATGCGGCCCTTCGACGCTCTTGTCGACGACTTTTCCAAGATCGTGGAAAAGTCCGGCTCTCTTCGCGAGCGTGGAGTCGAGCCCCAGCTCGATGGCCATGAGCCCGCTAAGGAACGCGACTTCGATGCTGTGCTGCAGAACGTTCTGTGAAAAACAATAAGATAGCAGGAATAGGTTCTCCAGGAGCTTCACTCGAGTCGAATTATGCTTTGATGTCGCTTGCAGGTAAAGAGAATTTTTATCATGGGATCTCAAAAAAGGAATACCAGCTGACCAAAACAATTCTCAACTACCTGCAATCAAGTGGTGTAGCCATTCCATCATTGAAACAGATTGAAACGGCTGATGCTATTCTTGTCCTTGGTGAGGACCTGGTAAATACTGCACCAATGATTGCACTCGCATTACGTCAGGCAGTAAGAAATCTGGCTTACTATGAAGCAAAAAGTAAGGGCATACCTTTATGGAATGATGCGCCTGTGAGAGAACTTGCACAGGATACAAAAAGTCCTCTGTTCATTGCCACCGCAGGTGCAGATTCTCTTGATGAAATAGCAAAGGAAACATTTCGTGCCTCCTCCGGCGACATTGCCGGTCTGGGTTTTGCAGTTGCAAAATTAATTGAGGGCAAGGCTGTGGATGTAGTATCTCAGAAAACAGATATTCAAGAGCTTGCCAACAGGATAGCAATGTCTTTAAAAAATGCAAAGAAACCTTTAATAATTTCAGGTGTCAGCAGTGGAGATGAATCAGTAATACAAGCCGCATTAAATACAGCTACTGCACTTATGGCATCAGGTTCAGATGTTATGCTTAGTATGGTTTTGCCTGAGTGTAACAGTATGGGTCTCGCATTATTTCCCGGCAAATCTTTTGAGGAGATCCTGGATTCGCAGGAAAACAAGGAAATTGACACACTCATAGTTCTTGAAAATGATTTATACAGAAGGGCTGATGAAGAAACAGTAAATACACTGTTTGACAGAAGCAGACGAATAATAGTTCTTGCTCAACTTCCTGATAAAACTACTGAAAAGGCCAATTTTATTCTGCCGGCAGCAACATTTGCCGAATCGGAAGGTACTTTTGTGAATAACGAAGGAAGGGCTCAACGGTTCTATAAAGCAATGGTAAAAGACCAGATCAGGGAGAGCTGGAAATGGATTGGAGAGCTTATAAAAATACGGTATGGAGAAGTAAAGTGGAGCACTCTCGATAGTATCACCGAATCAATGGGTACTGAATTGGTTCAATTTTCAAAGTTAAAGAATTATTCCCCTGGTGAGGATTTCAGAATGTTGAATGCTAAGATTCCACGACAGACTATGCGTTATAGTGGAAGGACAGCAATGTATGCGAAATATCGCAGTAAGTGAGACAAAACCTCCGGAGGACCCTGATTCACCTCTAACATTCAGTATGGAGGGGCAGCAGGAAAATCCTCCATCTTCCCTCGTGCCCTTCTACTGGACGCCGGGATGGAACTCGGTTCAGGCACTGTACAATTATCTCGATGAACCAAATGGATCAATGAAAGGTGGTGACCCCGGGATCAGACTTATTGAACAGGTGAATAATGGGGAATTTCATAAACCATAATTATTTTTTTATGAAATATGTCTTTATAATAGCAGGAGTCCTTATGATACCGTTGTCGATTGCGGCTGGGCTTATATGGGTTGAGCGCAGGCTCCTGTCGGTATGGCAGGACAGGCTGGGGCCAAACAGGGTTGGACCATTTGGCCTTGGACAGGTTGTTGCTGATACAATAAAATTATTTTTTAAGGAAGATTGGGTGCCTCCGTTTTCTGACCGACCTGTTTTTGTCCTGGCACCGGGAATACTTATGATCACTATCCTGCTGACTTTCGCAGTTGTACCGTTTGGACCGAACTTTTATGTCTTTGACTCAAATATCGGAGTACTGTTTTTCCTCGGTAATTCATCACTTGGGGTTTACAGCATTGTATCTGGGTGGCTGGGCTTCAAACAATAAGTACTCGCTGATAGGAGCTATGCGTGCTTCTGCCCAGATGCTAACTTATGAGGTATTCATGGGGCTTTCTCTTATGGGCGTCGTGATGATGGCTGATAGTTTTAGTTTTTGTAAAATTGTTGAAGCACAGAAAGGGGGGTGGTTCTTTATTCCGCAATTCATTGGTTTTATTGTCTTTTTCATAGCAGGCATTGCTGAAACCCACCGTTTGCCATTTGATATTCCTGAAGCCGAAGGAGAACTTATCGCCGGTTATCATTCTGAATACTCAGGTATGAAATTCGGGATGTTCTTTGTTGGTGAATACCTGGGCATTACACTTATTTCCGGTCTTATTTCCACACTTGTTTTTCGGAGGGTGGCTGGGACCGTCATTTCTTCCTCCCGTATTCTGGTTTTTGTTCAAGACATTCTTTTTTATCTGTGTGTTCATACTTCTGAGAGCTTCATTACCCCGGCCAAGATATGATCAGCTGATGGAGCTGGGATGGAAGATTTTATTGCCTTTGTCCTTGCTGAATCTTCTGGTAACAGGTGCGATCCTGATATTTTTAAAATGATAATTAATATAATCAAATATAAACTCTATTATGATCAGCATTCTTCGCAGTATGTGGCTTACTTTTCTTCATGTGTTTCACAAAACAGAAACTGTGGAATATCCTGAAGTAAAGCCATATCTTGCTCCACGCTACAGGGGAAGAATTGTGCTTACCCGTGATGCAGAAAAGAATGAAAGATGCGTTGCCTGTTATCTCTGTGCTGCAGCCTGTCCTGTCGATTGTATTTCTCTTCAGGCAACTGAAGACAGCAATGGCAGACGATATCCGGAATTTTTCAGGATCAATTTTTCGAGATGCATTTTCTGTGGTTTTTGCGAAGAAGCCTGTCCTACTTATGCCATTCAGCTTATCCCTGATTTTGAGATGGCAGAATATGACAGACAGAATATGGTTTATGAAAAAGAACATCTGCTGATAAGCGGAGAAGGAAAATATCATGGATATAACTTTTATAAAAACGCAGGTGTTGATATGGGGGTTAAACGAAAAGGTGAAGGTGATAATGAAGAAAAACCTGTTGATGTAACGGACCTTTTACCATAATTATAATCAGATAATATGGATGTATTTTTTTATATAGCTGCCGCAGTAGCAATTATCTCAACGATAATGGCCATTTCAGGAAGGAATGCTATCCATTCACTTCTGTTTCTTATTTTGTCTTTACTGGCAATATCTGTAATTTTTTATCTGCTTAGTGCTCCTTTCATTGCAGCTCTGGAGGTAATAATTTACGCCGGTGCTATCATGGTGCTTTTCATTTTTGTTACCATGATGCTTAATATAGGACTTGAGAGAGAAACAGAAAAGAAATGGCTGAGGCCTCGAATGTGGATAGTTCCATCAATATTGTCAGCTGTTCTTCTTATCGATCTGATACTTGCAATAAAAAGTGTACCTGCAATTCCTTCAGTTAAAGAAGCAATTATGCCTAAACAGGTTGGTATTTCGCTTTTCTCAACGTATCTGCTTGCTGTTGAAATTGCTGCTATTCTTCTGATGGCGGGTGTTATAGGAGCTTATCATCTTGGTAGCCAGAAGAAAAAAGTAAAACATCGTTTTCTTGAAGTAAAATAAAAATATGCTTACTGTACCGGTCGGAGTTCAAATATTGTTTGCAGGAATAATTTTCTTCCTGGGACTGATAGGTTTGCTTGTTCGAAGGAACATGATCTTCATGTTAATGTCAATTGAGATTATGTTTAATGCTGCAGGACTTGTATTTATTATTGCAGGTACGCACTGGAAACAACCCGACGGACAGGTAATGTTTATATTCATACTTGTCGGTAACTGCAGTTGAGGTCGCAATAGCTCTTGCGATGATACTGCAGGTTTATCACCATTTTAAAACACTTGATTCTGATGCGATTAATAATTTAAGGGATACTGATTAAACCCTTTGTGAACCTTTGTGCAAACCTTTGTGACCCTTTGTGGTAAAATAAAAATCATTTAAACACAAAGGAACTCGAAGTAAAACACAAAGTAACACAAAGGTAAAAAACAATATATTCAGAGGTTGAACCAGAACCGAAGAATGACAAGACTTGAATATTTTTAACACTTTAAAATGAATACTTTAATTGCCCTGATACCGGCTATTCCTTTTCTGAGCTTCTTATTCTGGCTCTTCTTGGACATAAAATGTCAAAGGAAAGTTGCAGGTATTATTGGTGTCGGATCGATTGGTATTATAGCAATTCTCACATTTATAACCGGAGTCGGTTTTTTTAAAGCATTGCCCGATGTCAAAATCATATTCAGTCAACCTCTGGGAATGGATAAATGCCGGCAATCTCAAGGTTGACGTATCATTTAGTCTCGATGCCCTCTCACTGGTATTCTGTTTTGTCATCACCTTTGTAGGTTTCCTTATACACCTCTACTCTATTGAATTTATGGCAAAAGATGAGGGATTCACCAGGTTCTTTGCCTATATGAATCTTTTCATCGGGTCTATGCTCATTCTTGTTCTTGCAGACAATATTTTACTCATGTATCTGGGATGGGAGGGGGTCGGCTTGTGCAGCTATCTGTTAATTGGCTTCTGGTATAAAGAACCGGTAAATGGTTATGCGGCAAGAAAGGCATTTATAATTACACGTGTTGGGGATACAGCAATGATCATCGGCATATTCATCCTGTTTCTGAATTTTGGCACTGTAAATATTAGCGAACTGATGCGACTGGCATCTGCCAATTGGGTTGCAGGATCTTCGATAGCTGTTTTGACAGCAGCATTACTTTTAGGCGGAGCTCTTGGAAAGTCTGCCCAATTACCTTTGCAGACCTGGCTGCCTGATGCTATGGCAGGGCCATCACCGGTCAGTGCACTGATACATGCAGCGACGATGGTCACGGCCGGTGTTTATCTGATTGCCCGGACGCATGTATTGTTTAGTCTTGCACCGGTTGTACAGTCAGCAGTTGCGATCATAGGTGCACTGACCCTTCTGATCGCAGGATTCAGTGCGCTGGCACAACACGACCTGAAAAGAATTCTGGCCTATTCTACAATCAGTCAAGCAATACGTGGTGCCATTTTTATTGGCACCGCTTCAACCATCGTATTGCTTATGTATTCACCGGCCGAGACATAAGTACCGTCAATATCTATCGGAACGATGCTGGTGAGGTCTTCCGTCCGCCCTTCTTGGTGGTAGATAAGGCATTCCTCGATGAAGAGCGGGTAAAACCGAGAGTGCCATATGTTGCGCGGCCGCCGGTATGGGCCGATGTAGTGCATGGTCAGAACGCCGACTCAAGGTTCCTTGAGCGAGAGAACAGTTTGGTGCGCTGCTGTCATCGATAGACCGGCATTTGCTTGACCCTCTGCGAAGGGGCAGCGACCGGCGGTTGCAGACCTTGTTCATAACGGGCGCTCCTGGCTGCGGGAAGAGCACCTTGGTGCGCCATGCTGCCGCCACCATAGTCGAGCGCGGAGACGTGATCGTGGCGGATCTTGGCGTTAATCAAGGTCGGCTCATCGCCGACGACCTTGACGCGTACTTGAAGGGCGTGAGTCAGCTTGCGGGCAGCGGCAAGCCGGTCCTGCTGGTGATGGATGACCCATTCTTCGCCAATTCTGGCTGGGACCTACTCCTTGAAACGCTCGCCCGGCCGAATTACTCGGGCATTGCCGTGCTCGGCGCCAGCCCTACCTATCTGTACGAGACATATGGACGTCCGCTGTCCGGTCGTCAGGTCGTGCTGAACACCTTCTTTCTCGGTAACACCACGAATACGGAGCGGCTCTCGCTCGCCGAGATGTATGGCGTCAGGAGTGCCCCAGCCATCGATCGAGCCATTGGTCGCCATGAAGACCTACTCGTCTTCGCAATGGAGACCGCATCCGGCAGTTCCTCCGCTCGATCATTAAGCGCATCTGGTCGACGCTCAATGACGGCCGCGTGATAGGGCCGACGTCGGCCATGGCCGAGGTCGAGTGGCCAGTGATGGCCTACCTGCTCACCAGCTACTTGCACCGGCACTATGTATTGTGTCCTGAGCCACTGCTGCGGGCTTACCTTGTCAATGTCGCGAGCAAGACTCGGACAGACTTCATCGACGACTCGCCCAGCCTGACCATCAGCGAGGGATGGCACATTTTCCGGGTGTGGCAGGTTTCAGGGTCATCGCACGCCGCCATGGTCGGGACGATGCACGTGTCGCCGAGCGTGCGTGGCAAGTGCGGCCATTCAAGGCAATCGACCAGATCGACCTGCTGGCCCGGGCATCGGCCCGGGCACCAGGGTGTGCGCCGCAGCTCGCAGAATTCATCCTGGCCTGCAAGTCTTCAAAAGACCCAGCGGATCGGACGCTCGCGCGGAGGGTGGCCGAGCAGTGGCACAATGACGGGATCTCCACGGCGGAACTGAGCGCTCTCGTCCGTGGGCTTCGCGCCACTCCGGCGGCCTTGCCGTTCCGCGGGATGCTGCGCGAGCGGCTCAAGCGGCGGGACTCCCAGAGTTGGCTGGCTGCCACCGAGCTGATTTCGCTTGAGCGCCGGGGATCAAACGAACGTACCCGGCTGAGCCAGATGGAGTTGCCGTACCTCCTGAAGCTGGCCGACCTGTCCGCGGACTCATCGATGGCGATAGACCTCATGGGCCGCGGCAGATCCGCGGCGGCCGGATTTCGCCGCCACCTTGAGCGCTAGCCTTCAAGGCGGCCTCGCCGCGGGACGCGCATGGGAGCTTGACAGCAAGCTACTCATCTGGCTGCTGCGTAACCACAACGCAGGAGAGGTCCATGCTCAGCTGCCACGGATATATGACTGGCTTGATGCTCGCCCGGAAGAAGAGCGGGCTCAGGCTGCATTCCTTGAGTGGTACGCCGCTAACGTGGCTGCCATCCAACCCGGCGGAGCTTCGATCAGCTCCTGGACCGAGTCCGCGAGTGGGTGCGCCTGCGTCCGGACAGCCAGGAGGTCATCTCCGCCTTCTTCGCCCTAGCGTCGGCCTTGCTCAGGGCCACTGAGTCGCTGCCGATCAGCCTGATCGAGGAAATCTCGTCATGGCTGGAATCCAAACCGTACGATACCGACCTTCGCGAGCGCTTCCTGCGGCTCCTGGGACAGCACTACTCTCAGGCACCGGCGATGGCTGCCGATGCGATTACCGAGACGCTCAGCTGGCTGACCATCGACCCCGATGCGAGCGATGTCAGACGGGCACTTCTTGGACTATTGCTCGCCGAGCCAGCTCACCCGCAGGCCGCGCAGGCCATCAGCGAGACGCTCGCCTGGCTCGGCCAGCATCCCAAGGCTAAGCCGGTTCGTGATGCGTGGTCCCTGCTCCTAAAGGCGGCGCCTGTCGCCACCGTCGCCGAGGCGATGACGGACATGCTCGCCTTGCTCGCCGATCACCAGGACGAAATGGGAGCGCGCTCAGCGCTTTCGGTTCTGGCGCGTGCCCTATCCGGTCACCCGGACGCGGCGGACATCGTCGCCCAGGTGCACGCATGCCTGGAGGCACATCCGGACAACGGAGGCGTCAAGGCCGGTTTCCTAGCTCTCGTTCGGGAGCTGCCCCACACCCGCCGCACCTGGCCGAGATCATCGCCGAAGCTCGTCGCTGGGTCCTCAGCCTTCCAGGCGACGCCAGGGTTCGCGGTAACCTGCTGGCCCTGGCCCATACCTGGCCCGGGTATATCGACCCCGGTGAGTTCATCGACCAGATGATCGTCTGGCTCGCCGATCGCCCAGACGACGAGGACGGACACCTCAAGCTGCTCTGGCTGGCACGAGGAGTCCCTAACCGCCTGGAAGCCGCCGAGGCGCTCGCCCAGACGCTTAGCTGGCTGGACGGGAATCGTGGCGGCACCGAAACCTGGATCGCGCTGTTCAGCCTGGTGCGAGCCATGTCCCGGAACTTGTGGGCGCCGGAGGTCTGCGCCACGGCACGACAGTGGCTGGCCGAACACCCTGATGATCTGAGAGAGTTACGCATCATCCAGATCTGGGTGCGTCCCGACGCCCGCCTAATAGAACATGGGCGGGCACTGCTCCACTTCGTCGAAACAAACATAGCCGCACCACACAATTGCGACGTGGTGCGGCTATGAGTGCGCAGAAGACCTTGCAGCCAATCTTTTCTGGGAAGCACTCGGATTCACGTACAGGGGCTGGCGCTGGGGCAACCACCGCAGGGCACGCCGGCACAAACTCTGGACTAGGCACGTGGTGCTGCAGCAGCATGGATGGCAGCCAACGCACCACTTCGCCACATCTCAGCCAACTTCATCGGCAACCTCTTCCACAGGGCATGGTAAACGATACAAAGCAGCCACAGCCCGAATCGTTCGCCATCTAGAACCCAGACCGCCGAATGCACTGGCCGCTCAGCAACTGGCTCCAACCGCACGGCCTCACGCTTCCGCTTTCTAAAGCATGAGCAAACCAGACCTGCAATACCGCTGCCACTTCCAATGCCAGTCCGCAGCATAAGCAGTCGCTGAATCGTCGCCTGACCCACCTCCAAAAGTGCAGGAACCATACGCTCCGAAGCCACACCAGCTACAAGCACACAGAGAAACCCAATCGTCCGTGGCACTTGATCCAGACAAAGCGGACAGCCTTCCCCAACACACAGCAGGCTCCTCTTTCCCGCCCAGTGTACATCCGTCCAAAGAACGCCGTCACTCTGAATTTGCACGCTTACCTCACTACCGCAGCCTACGCGCAGAATAGTCAGGTAACCACTCTCAATCTGTCGGTGAACCATCGCTTGCTCCTTGTAGTAAAAAAACCATGAAGAAACGCGCTTCCGCGTCAACGTAAGCAACCACATTCGCATCCAACACCACATCCAACACTTCATCCAACATCCAACATAACTACACGGAATTGGAGCAAAACACACACCACACACGCAATCCTGGCCATCTGTCCACTCATAGACTATTTCCACGCCTATTTCATCACCCACTTGTGTTTTCCAACCAAACCAGATACAACATATAGCTGTTGACAAGCAGCACCACCCCACACAAACCAGAGGTGAACATGGCCACCACACAATCGAGCGAGGAAGACAAGCAGACAGTAGCAACCATCGTGCGCCAGTATGCAAAGCTCGAGCAACTCAAGCACAAACTAACAAAGCAAGGCCTACTAGAGGGCAACGCCACGCCCCCGACAGCACTCGACAACCATCACCACCACACAAACCAGAGGTAAACATGGCCAACACTACATCGGGCGGAGAAGACAAGCGTACGATCGCCACCATCCTCCGCCAGTATGAAAAGCTGGAGCAAATCAAGAACAAGCTCATCAAGCAGGGCCTGTTAGACGGCAACGCCACGCCGCAGCTTGTACTCGCAAAGGTCCGCGAGATCGTTCCCCCAGAAGTGTTCGCCTAGCGGCAAACAAGCAAGGCCGACTTGAGCAGCCACCACATCGCGCTCATCCCCAAGCGGAGCGGCAGACGCCATTCACCCGAAAAATGCCAGGCAGAATCCATCCTGCCTGACTGTATTTGCTCTGGGCAGAGCCCAGTGGCGGTGCTCGGCATCCATGCCAAGCACCGCCGCGGCATCCATGCCGCAACCCGCAGCACGGCCGCCCCGCAAGCACGCGCGCTACCAATGCCAACGCGCGGCCACGCATCCTGCTGTCTGCGGGTGTTCATCAGCCGCATCCATGGCCCTCACGGCATCCATGCCGTTCCGTCGGCTGTCGCCTCACCAGGGCATCCATGCCCAAGTCTTCGCAGGCATCCATGC
>CAWEBD010000115.1:0-19404 GCA_963806435.1 uncultured Bacteroidota bacterium | reverse complement strand
ACATGAATGTGCCAACGGGCACGGGGGTGTAATAGGAAGAGGTTGACGACGATGCTGCATCCCGCATCTCGTCTTCGTTGAGTTCGGCCTTGAGCAGTTCGGCCTTTCCCGCCCATGCTGCGGTGGGGTCGTAGGCAAACAGTTCCAGACATGCCGCCCCAGCCGCTATACTGAGCCAGGATGTCTTTTTCGTTTATTGACGCCTTGATCGTTCGTTGGTTTTCAGGAACCTTATCGGCTTCTGTCCATCCGCCCGGAGGGGCTTCCCCGAACGAGACTGTCCCGGACGAAGCCAACCTGTTTTCGGATTCTACAAGATTGAGTACTTTGACAGCAGATAAATTGAGACTGAACCGAACGGGAACAGATTTCGGATCGTTTAAGGTGGGATCGGTTATTCGGTAGTTTCCGGCGGGAGAAGGATGTACTCCTTCAGCACTATCTCCTTCGCTGCTTCCAGCTGCGCCCCTCTGCTTACCAGGAGTCGCGAGTTCCTCCGCACGCCATCTGCGCCGCCTGCTCCGTCTCCTGATCGAACGTCCCCTCCTTCATCAGGGCTGCCGTCAGGTTTGGTAGGTACTTCTTCCAGTGCCTCTGTGCCATCCTCTTGAAGACCAGCATTGATACCACCCCTTTCTTTGGAAATGTAAGTCGGGTTTTCACCCTCATACTGAATGTTTGACAGCTTGTAGTCTAATATAGCATCGGGATGGAGCTGCGTCAAGTAAGCAACTGCCCCCGTTCCGTTCTGCCCTTCCGATGTATACCCCTTGTCATATCCGTCATACCCGTCCGGCTGCATCATCGGTCCGAACGATGTCGTCGTCGTAGCGATACCAGAAATAGCCGTCCTTGGATGGTTCGGACGTCCAGATCGCCTTGTATCGGGCCTCTACCTGGTCCAGAAGGTCCCTCAACTTGAGCTTGAAGCATCAGCTCGTGTGCCTTCTCGAATGGAGATGTAATCATCCTTGAGGGACGGCTTCCCGGACTCATCCCACACCAGGCCTTCCAGGAAATGCTTGATGGTCGCGTTGAACGTCTCGCGTTCCTTTCCCGACGGGTAAACCAGCTTTGTCCCGACACCGGACTTGCCGCCTACCCTTCCGGCGGCGACGAAATCGTTGACCAGGTAGTTGTTTTTCCCCTGCAGCGTATCGTAGATGTATGCCTCGAACGCCCTCGCCCACATCTCCTGCGCCCGTGCGGTATAGTCCGCATCCATCTGTTGAGCGGTGCTGTAATAATCTGTCGATTTTCTTACCGTATCCTCAAACCGATCCGTAACCTCATTTTTTACCGCCTCAATCCGCTGCTGCTTTTTTGATGACACCATCCGCTTGAGAAACATGGAATCCTTCGCAAGCAGGTCATCCACCAGGCGGGTGCCGGCATCGAAGTCATAGACGTAATAGAAGGTATTGATGACGGCAGTTTATTTCATCTTTCGCACTCTGAGGAGGCCAGGTCCTGGAGCCCGTGGCCCCACTCATGGGCCATGGTCCCGTCGCCGTTGTCACGGGTGAAGTTGATCGTCTGGACCGTGGGGAAGTATGCCGCCGCCGCCCCCTTCGCCTTGTGCCCCAGATTGGCAAACTGCACGGCCAGCTCGTCTCCCCAGGCTCATGCCGTTATCGGGAGCGCCAATGGTTGCGGCCAGGTCCTTGAAGGCATCGAACGCCGCCGGGATAACGCGGTTACGCTCCTCCTGGTTGATCCAGCCCTCCTCGCCAAAGCCGACGCCCTTGAAGCCGAACGGCGCCTGGAAGTCCTCGGTCTTTTTCAGTTCAACGTCAGTCCGGTAATCGGGAAGGCCGGAACGAACCACTTCCTTGTTGCGCCCGCGCTTATTGACGTTGATCTCCGACAGAAGGATATCGTTCTCGTCGGCAAGGAGATGTCTGCCAGGAGTCGGTCAGGAAGTTGTAAAGGCCGTTCGGTTTATTAACCATATCATGATTGGCGATAATGCCGGTGAGACTGTGTCCTCACGTCCATGTACGGCGAATATCTCCCGGTTTCATCTCGCAATCCATGGAGCACGGTATCCTGTAACCGACCGATGATATTCGTGATGGAGATTTGGCCGTCGAAGGCGTCAATGACGGGTTGCATGGTCCTGCCGTACTCGCTCGCCCACTCCTTGAGCATATCGATAGACCCGCCGCGATAATTCAGCCAGTGCTCGATCTTGTCCTCGATGGACTTCCCCGACGATGTAACGCAACCGGTCCCGATGGCTGAGAAGGTGCTCCTTGAACGTCAGGAAATACTTCTGCACCATCTCCTTCATCCGGGGGACACCCGGGGTCGCCTCTTCGGGGTAATCAACGCCCCATATTTTCCCAGGGACCATCTCATCGAGGATGATCTCCGGACCGTCGGCGATTCCGAACCCGATGCTCTTGAAAATCCTTTTTATTTCTTCGGCGGTCTGCGTGAGAGGGTGTTTCCTACCCACGTACCTTTTTCTTCCAGGGATCGAGAGGTCGATTCCGGAGACGTTTTCCTTTTTCGGGCCGGCGACGTTCTTCTTTGCCGATTCGAACTCCGACTCGATGAGGTTTCTCAGTTCGTTGAGCGACTTGCCGATCGCCGGTTTGTCTTCCTTCGGGACATCCTTCAGCCTTTCGAAGAGTTGGGCGAGGGAGCCTTTTCGCGAGAGGAACTGCAACCTGAAATTCTCGGCGTCTTCGGGTGTCTTGAGTCCGGCGAGTGATGCGGTCGCTTCTTCCTTCAACTTCTGAATTTCGTCAAGCATTTCCATGGCCATGTGATTAACCGCGGCCGCCCCTTTGCGGCATGCCGCTTATCCTATTCTGATACTAATGAACGGGAGACGCCGAGACGCGAAGAAGGATTGGATTGGGGTCTCTAAAGACTCGGCGCCTCTACATCTTTGCGGCGTTCTTTTTCCGGATATAAAAAATCTTCCTACGTTTCAGAAATACGGACTTTCCGAACGCAGGAAGACTGGATTAATTAAAGGCGAATTTGACTACTTGCTTGAACGTTTCCGGATTGTTCGCAGCAAGATCAGCCAGGACTTTCCTGTTTATCGAGATTTCCTTCTTCAAGAGCGCAGATATCAGTCGGGAGTAAGTCGTACCGTTTTCCCGCGCAGCAGCGTTGATGCGGACTATCCACAGGCTCCGGAACTCGCGCTTCTTTTTCCGCCGGTCTCTATATGCGTGTTGAAGCGCTTTCTCAACATGATGTTTCGCAACAGTATGTACTTTGCTGCGTGCGCCCCAGTAGCCTTTAGCTAACTCAAGAGTCTTTTTGCGCCTTCTGTGAGAAGCTACCTTATTTCTTGCACGTGGCATTTTACCTTTTCTCCATTATCGGTTTAAATATAACATTTTCGGGCTAAAGAGTCACGTCTACGTGCCGAAGCATTTCCTTATTCAACCGCTGAACTCAGGAGGCACTTCCGCCTACGCAAGGCTTCGGCGGACAGGTCGGCGTGTAGGCGTGCCTGCTTCAATTATTCGTTCAGCATTCCGCGCACGCGGTTCTGGTCGGTCTTGTCGAGGACGGCATTATGTCGGAGCTGCCTCTTCCTCTTCCGCGTCTTGGATGTAAGGATGTGGCTTCTGAAGGCTTTCTCACGAAGGTACTTACCGCTCGCCGTCCTTTTTATCCTCTTAGCCATTGCACGATTTGTCTTCATCTTCGGCATTTCAGTTCTCCTTTGTCTCTTTTTGCTTCGGTTCGCCCGCCTTCTTCTTAGTCTTATCGGGAGCGATAATGACCGCCATGCTTTTTCCTTCCAACTTAGGCTTCTGCTCGACTTTGCCGACCTCCGAAAGGAATTCGACAAACCTGCCCAGAAGTTCCTCTCCATGTGCCACGTACGTGATCTCGCGCCCTTTGAAACGGACGGTCCCTTTTACTTTGTGACCCTGCTCTAGAAATTCCTTGGCGTGCCTCGACTTGAATATGAAGTCGTGTTCGTCGGTATTAGGGTGGAACCTGATCTCTTTCAGTTGCGCCGACGATTGGCCTTTCAGCTTGGCTTTCTCTTTCTTGGTCACTTCGTACATGTACTTGCCGAAATCCACCAGTTTGCAGACGGGCGGATTTGAGGTCGGGACTATCTCGACTAGATCCAGTCCCCTTGTCTCTGCGAGCTTCATAGCCTCTCGCGGCTGCATTACTCCGAGCTGTTTTCCGTCGGAATCAATAATGCGAACGGTCGCGGCCCTGATCTCGCTGTTGATCCTAAGTTTTGGCGTGTTGATAGGCGGTCTCCTAAGTTTTTTCCACTATTTCTTTTATGATATTCTCTATGAACTCCGGTAGTTTCTGCGTTCCTTTGTCGCCTTCACGGTGTCTTCGCACCGAAACACTGCCGGAATCCTTCTCCTTCTGTCCTACAATCAACATGTAAGGAGCTTTCTTCGTTTCCCACTCGCGGATCTTGAAGCCGACCTTCTCGTTGCGGTCGTCAAGTTCAGCCCGGACATTGTTCTCCCTAAGGGCGTCGACCACCGACTTCGCGTAATCGTTGAAAGCGTCGGTTATCGGAAGGACGGCAACCTGAACAGGAGAGAGCCAGGCAGGGAAGGCACCGGCGTAATGTTCTGTGAGTATTCCGATAAATCTCTCGAACGATCCGAATATCGCACGATGAATCGCAACGGGGCGCTTCGCCTGGCCGTCTGCGTCTATATAAGTCAGATCGAATCTCTCGGGAAGCATGACGAAATCGAGCTGGATCGTTGCGACCTGCCAGTCTCTTCCTATCGCGTCTTTAATCTGTATGTCTATCTTCGGACCGTAAAAAGCGCCGTCCTTCTCCTTCACGCCGTATTTGATGCCGTTTTGTTCAAGCGCCTGCCTGAGGGCTGATTCGGCTCCCTCCCACAGTTTCGGGTCGCCCATGGCGTTGTCGGGCTTGGTTGAGAGTTTGAAGGATACCTCGAACTTGAATAGACCGTAGACATGCCTGACAAGACCGATCAAAGTGTTTATTTCCGATAAGATCTGGTCGGGACGGCAATATATGTGCGCATCGTCCATGGTTATCTGCCGCACGCGGAACATTCCGCCGAGCGCGCCGGAGATCTCGTTCCGATGGAGCCTGCCAATCTCCGAATACCGGAGCGGCAGATCGCGGTAGCTTCTCACCTTGTGGCGGTAAACATACGTGCTCTCGGGGCAGTTCATCGGCTTAAGCGAATAAGTCTCCTCATCGACATTGAGGATGAACATGTTCTCCTGGTAGTGCCCCCAGTGTCCCGATTGCTCCCAAAGATCTTTCTTCACGAGCATCGGCGTGGATATCTCGTCGTAATTAAGCTTATCGAGTTCGGCGCGAATGAATTTCTCGAGTTCGCGGAAGATGATCATACCTTTCGGCAGCCAGAAGGGGGCGCCCGGCGCAACGTCGTGGAACACGAAGAGTTCAAGCTCGCGCCCGAGTCTTCTGTGGTCGCGCAATTTGGCTTCCTCGAGCATCTTGAGGTGGTCCTCAAGCATTTTTTTCTTGGGGAAGGAGACGCCGTAGACTCTCTGCAGCATCTTGTTCTTACTGTCGCCGCGCCAGTATGCGCCGCTCGTACCGAGAAGCTTGAAATATTTCAGCTTTCCTGCTGACGGGACGTGTGGACCGCGGCAAAGGTCGGTAAAGTCACCTTCGCTGTAGAAGGTTATCGTCTCGTCCAGCGCGCTGATGATCTCAACTTTGTATGGATCCTTCTTCTCCTTGAAGAACTTGAGCGCATCGTCTTTCGTTACGACTTTTCTCTGAAAGGGGTCGTTGTGTTCGGCAATCTCGTGCATCTTTTGCTCGATTGCCTCGAGGTCTGCGGGGGAGAGAGTCTTGTTTATGTCAATATCGTAATAGAAGCCGTCGTCTATGGCTGGCCCGACGCCGAATTTGGCCTCGGGGAAGAGCGATTGGATCGCGTGCGCCATCAGGTGGGAACTGCTGTGCCAGTATACCTCTCTCCCCTCAGGATCTTCGAAGGTGAGGAACTGCAGTTCGCAGTCGGCGTTAATCGGCGTATTCAGGTCGGATACCTTGCCGTTGATCTTAGCAGCGAGGGCTTCCTCACCCAGAGACCTGCTTATCTGCTTTGCGATCTCTGCGGCTGGTGAACCCGGCTCGACTTCAATAACCGACTTATTTGGTAACGTTACTTTAGGCATGAATGACTATTCGTTTCATAATAAAAAATCGGAGGAGTCTCCGATTCTATAGGAACCCAACCCGGCGATTTTTTCGGATAGTTACCGACCTGATTTGCTCTCAATTTTCTGGGACTTAATTCCTAGTGAACTAACAAAAACTTCCTTGTGGGCGATATCCCGCCGGGCGGGATGACCTCTACACATCAACGATTTCTGTGGGCGATGTCCCGCTGGGCGGGATGACCTCTACACATCAACAATTTCCGTGGGCGATATCCCGCCGGGCGGGATGACCTCTACACATCAACAATTTCTGTGGGCGATAGAGGATTCGAACCTCTGACCTCTACAATGTCAATGTAGCGCTCTAAACCAACTGAGCTAATCGCCCCTGCGCGATTCGGACCGTGCCGAGGGCGGGACTTGAACCCGCACGGCCCTTTGGGGCCAAAGGATTTTAAGTCCTTCGCGTCTACCAATTCCGCCACCCCGGCGGTATCCCACCTAAGGCTCGGCAGAATCGCTGGTTAATTTAGCCAGCGGGGCCGTGAAAGTCAACGAGAAGGCCTCGACTTTACGAATCCAAGCGACCTATCCACCGCCAATTCAGCGCTATTTGCCTGAATCCGTCGAATCCTGTCCCTTTTTGCCATGTTGATGGATTCCGAATGACTTGGAAATTAGCCCAATGCCCTTAAATTGAATCTAGAAAACGATTCGAAAGGCATCTGGAAGTGTCATATCCGGTCGATGTGAAAAACGTCGAAAAACTCAATCGCCTCCTTGAGGTGTGCAGGAACAACCTGTACACGTTCGACGAGGAGTTGATCAGACGCGCCTTTCAATTCAGCTGGAACGCGCATGTGAAGGGCAAACCCAGAGCCTCCGGTGAGCCGTATTTTTCTCACCCGTATGAAGTAGCCCTTGTCGTGGCAAAGGAGATTCCACTTGATGATATATCTGTGGCTTCCGCGCTCCTGCATGATGTGGTGGAAGATACCGCCTACGATTTGAAGGCTGTAAAGAATGAGTTCGGAAACGAGATAGCTGAAATTGTCGACGGAGTTACGAAAATATCCGGGGCGGTAGAAAGCCACGAGATAACGCGCGCCGAGAACTACCGAAAGATGCTTCTCTCGATGGCGAAGGACGTCCGGGTGATTCTGATCAAGTTTGCGGACCGGCTGCACAACATGAGGACGCTTGCGTTTCTCTCACCGGAAAAACAGGAGCGGATCGCGAAGGAAACGCTCGAGATCTACGCCCCCCTCGCTCACAGGTTCGGTCTCGCAAAAGTCAAGTGGGAGTTTGAGGACCTCGCCTTCAAGCACCTGAACGGCACGGACTACGAGTTCATATCGCGGAAACTGAATGCCAAGCGGAGAGAACGGGAAGCCTACATCAGGAAATTCATCCAGCCGATAAAGAACCGCCTCGAAGGAGCCGAATACAAGTTTGAAATCACGGGCCGGCCGAAGCACATCTACAGCATCTACAACAAGATGGTGAAGCGCAATAAGCCGATAGAGGAGATCTACGATCTCTTCGCGGTCCGCGTGATACTGGATACCCCCGACAAGAACGAGTGTTTTTCCGTCTACGGCATCACCTCTGAAATCTACACGCCGGTGCCGGAGCGCTTCAAGGATTACATCTCGGTGCCGAAACAGAACGGGTACCAGTCCATCCACACAACTGTCGTCGGACCTGAGGGGAAGATGGTCGAGGTCCAGATCCGGACCCGAAAGATGGATGAGGTGGCAGACCGCGGCGTTGCGGCGCACTGGAAGTACAAGGAAGACGTGAAGGTGACGGACCGGAAACTCGACGAATGGATATCGTGGGTGCGCGAGATACTGGAGCAGCCCGCCTTGTCGGGTGGCGAAGACGCCGCTAAGAGTTTCCTCGAGGGTTTCAAACTCGACCTTTACCAGGATGAGATCTACGTGTTCACTCCCAAGGGCGACCTGCAGGTGCTGCCGAGAGGGTCCACTCCCGTCGACTTCGCCTTCGAGATACACTCGCAGGTCGGCACGCATTGCGTCGGCGCCAAGGTGAACGGGCGAATTGTCCCGCTCAATACCAAGCTGAACAGCGGCGACCAGATCGAGATCATCACATCGTCCAGCCAGAACGTCAACCCCGACTGGGAGAAATTCGTCGTATCCAGGAAAGCGAAAGCGCACATCAGGCGGTGGATAAACGACGAAACGAGGAAGAAGGCAACCGAAGGAGAAGAGATCTGGACGAAGAGACTGAAGAAGCACAAGTTGACGCTGCCGGAAGATGATTTCACAAAGCTCGTCCGAGATTTGAAGTACGATAATCCGCTTAAATTCTACGTCGCGATAGCCGAAGAGGAGATCGAGCCGGAAAGAATAATCTCGCGGCTGACGCAGCAGAAGTCGCAGAAAGAAAGCCCCGAAAGCAGCAAACCGGCTCACACATTCGTCGAGATTGCCAGGAAAGCGTCTGAGGGGATTGTCGTCAACGGTTCGCGAAGCGACTGGAAAGTATCCTACGCGAAGTGCTGCAACCCGATCCCGGGCGACGAGATCATCGGCTTCGTCACCACCGGCGAGGGGATCAAGATACACAGGAAGAACTGCTCCAACCTTGCGAGGATGGCTGGCGCGGCGCGCGAAAGAATCGTCGACGCAAGCTGGCCGGGGGAAAGCAGCGGCTTGTTCGTCGCCGGGGTCTCGGTTTCCGGCATGGACCGCCCCGGTATTCTCACCGAGCTTACGCATGCGATTTCAAACTACCAGAACACGAACATCAGGAGCGTTTCCGCGGAGGTCAGGGATGCCATCTTCGAAAGCCAGATCATAATATATGTGAAGGACAAAGAGCATTTAGACCGCCTGATCGACAAGCTCAAGAAAATCGCGGGTGTCACGCGAGTCGACCGAATGTCCGCGGGATCCACGGGACAGGGACAGAATGTCTGAAGGAAAGCGGGTAATGGGGATCGATTTCGGCTTGAAGAGAGTCGGAGTGGCGGTAAGCGATCCGATGGGAATCATAGCCCAGGGCATCGATACACTAGCGAATGACTCGACGCTTGTCGCCAAGATAACCGATCTCGTGAGGAAGATGTCGATAATCAGGATTGTGGTCGGAAAACCGTTGAAACTGAGCGGGGAAGCGGGGAGCTCGGCAGTCGAGGCGGCCGCGTTCGCCCAGAAACTCCGCGAAAGGATCTCGCGCGAAACGCTCGATGTCGAGGTTGTCGAGTGGGACGAAAGATTCACAACGACCATCGCGCAGAGGACTCGGACGGAGCTCGGACTGAAGAAGAAGGAAAGGGAGAAGAAAGGCAATCTGGATCGGATGGCTTCTCAATTGATCCTGCAGAGCTATCTTGACTCTCACAGATGACTGGTGAAATTAAGCGGCGGCGGAGGCTGCCGGTCGGAAAAATCTTACTCGTTCTCCTTCTGGCGTTCCTGACACTCGAAGCGATAATGCTCCCCTTTCCGTGGACGGTGGCGAGGCTGCGAACCGAGAACCCGCGGCTGACCTCACTGATGAAGGAAAGAATCGAGGAGGCAAAGGAAAACCACCGGAGGTACATAGTCCACAGGACATATGTTCCCCTCTCCCGGATATCTGAAGACATGGTTCACGCTGTCATCGTCGGTGAAGACGGGACGTTTTACGAGAACGGAGGCGTGGATTGGTATGAAGTCCAACAGTCATTCAAGACAGATATGGATGCGATGAAAATCGTCAGGGGTTCGAGCACAATCACGATGCAACTCGCCAAGAATCTGTGGTTCTCAACCAGCCGTGATCCGCTGACCAAATTGAACGAGGTTGTATCGGCGTTCATGTTGAATCATTACCTTTCGAAAAGCCGCGTCATGGAGCTCTATCTTAACTACATAGAATTCGGACGCGGAATATTCGGCGTCGAGGCCGCGAGCGAACTGTACTATGGTGAACCGGCTTCCGCCCTGACTCGCGATCAGGCAGCCAGATTAGCAGCGATAATTCCGAGCCCGCTCAGGCATACTCCAAACTCCGACTCCAGGTTCGTCTCGTTCAGGACCTCCGTGATTCTGGAGAGAATGCAAGCGCGCGGATGGTAGGACGCGTCGGGAATTTTCAATTTTGAATTCTTAATTTTGAATTGAATGTTGATTATCTTCAAGCGGGAGTTGCATAATTTGAAATCTAAAATTCAGAATCGAAGAAGTGGACGTCGCTGAATTAAAGGCCCTGATTTCTGAGGGCGAGAATTTCAAGATTGAATTCAAACGCCAATTCAGTTCCATCGAAAAGATCGCGAAGGAGTTGATAGCGTTCGCGAACACAAAAGGGGGAATGATCCTGTTCGGGGTGGACGACGACGGGACCATCTACGGCGTAGAGAGCGAGAAATCTGAAATCGACCTGATTTACGAGGCCGCCAGGGAATATTGTGAACCCCCGATAGATCCGATCGTGCAGGTGATAGAGCTAAACCGGAAGGATGTTGTAGTCGCTATCGTGGAGGAAAGCCGTACGAAACCGCACCGCCTTCAGGATTACCGCTCGGCCCTCTCGCGCGACGCGAAGGTCTACATAAGGGTGCACGATAAGAGCGTCATCGCCAGCAGGGAAGTAGTGAAGATAATGGAGAGCGAGAGCCCCGACAGCGAGCCGCTTTCGATCATAATCGGCGAGAACGAAAGACGTCTTTTCAAGTACCTCGAGGACAATGAGCGGATAACGGTGAAGGAGTACGCGAAGCTGGTCAACATAAGCGAGAGGCGCGCTTCGAGGATACTTGTGAATCTCGTGAGAGCCGGAGTGATCCGTATACACACCGAGGAGAGGTTCGAGTACTTCACTTCGGCATTCTAGGGAGTAGACTCTAAATCCTAAACTCTAAGCAAATTCAAAAACCCGCAACTGGTTTTCCGGAATGTCAGACTGACCTCCCGGCAGTTTTATGATTTCGGTATTTGAATTTGGGATTTGTTTGGAATTTAAAGCTTCGTCTTCAGGATTTCTTTCTTATATCTGCGACAGCGAGTAACTCGAACAGCCTATATACCGTCACCCCGTACGCGACTGCGACATTGAGTGAATGCTTCACGCCTTTCATCGGTATCTCCACTGCGATATCGGCCGCTTCAACGACGTCCTTCGTTATCCCTCCCACCTCGTTTCCGACAGCGATGCATGCCGGAAATATGTCGGGTGTTAGTTCCCAAATCGGGATGCTCTCTCTTGTCTGTTCGAGAACGATGAACTTAATCCCCTTTGCTTTAATTTCCGCGACCGCATCCATCGGCTTCTTGTGGTAGGACCATGGGACGCTCTCGACGGCGCCGAGGGCCGTTTTCGATATCTCGGGGCGGGGAGGATAAGGAGTGAAACCTGTCAGATATAGTGCTGAGAGAAGCGCTGCGTCGGAAGTCCTGAAGATCGAGCCGACGTTGTACAAGCTGCGCACATTCTCGAGAAATCCATAGATCGGGGTGCGCTCCGCCGATCTTGCCTCCTCGATTGTCTTTCGACGGGCGGCAATCTCCGCGTGGGAGAGCTTATTCATCCGCGGCTTCCTGTTCCTTGGGCTTTCTGAACCATATCTTGTAGAAAACAGCCTCCAGGATTGTCAGGAGGATGAGGGAGAGGGAATCGTTGTTGAGGATGCGGCTCAGCCCGCTCGGGCGGAAGAGGAGATTGATGGCGAAGGAAGAAAAAGTCCAGCCGGCTGTGAAGACTATCGCCGCGAAGCCGAGTGTCAGGAACGCCTCGCCGAGAGTCTCCTCATGATACTTTTTGACGAAGAGATACACACCGGCGGTTATATGAATCCAGAAAATGAGAACGGGAATCATGCGGCACTAAAATCACATAATAAGAACGGAAAATCAAGGTGAAACTGCGACTCACCATGAAAGTTAGCCGCAGTTCTCCACTATGTAATTACTTCAGCAACATCCCTGCCAAAGAACAGCGGGACTCTCCCGCAAAGTCCCGACCGGATTCATCCATATGCCGGCGAGCGCTTGCAGCGCCGTCCCGCATTCTGATATATATATAATTGATGAAGCGGGAGATGGCGCAATGCGCTCATGGGATCCATTCGGACTGATCAAGCAACGTAGTTACTTAATCAGCAACATCTTCTTCGTAATAACATGGCTTCCGGCAACCAGCCGGTAGAAGTAGACTCCGCTTGCCAGACGTGAGCCGTCGAAATTTACTTCGTATCTTCCAACGTTCTGATTGTCATTGACAAGCGTCTCCACTTCTCTTCCCAGCACGTCGTATATCTTCAGCGACACATGTCCGGCTTTCGGGATCGTGTAGCTGATGACAGTGGTCGGGTTGAACGGGTTAGGATAATTCTGATCGAGCGCGTAATCCTTAATTACCGTAATTGGCTGGAGAGATAGCGCCTGCGCATTCTCCGTCATCGAAGAATCTATCTGGGTATAGCTTCTGATCAGCGCAAACTCAGGACTCTTCAAATTAGTGCTCATCGTTATCTTTACCTGCACGGCCTTGTTCGCGATCCCGTCGGTGTTCAGCAGATAAGCGCCGGAGCTATATCCACTGACATTTGATGAGGTGAATTTGACATCTTTAACCGTCCCCAGGGCCACTCCCGTGGAGTTATCTATGATCTCTGCTCTGTACTCAACGTATCCGCTGTCTCCGAGAGCCGCCGCTGCTGCCGTAGAATCGGCAAATCCACAGTATTCGCTGAACACGATCCTTGAGCTAGCGGTAACCTGGAAGGGTTCCGTGACAAGCGACTTGTTGAGATTGTCGAGGCTGTCGTAATCGACGCTGTCGGAAGCCCGGATAAAATCAATGCTTCTCCCGTCTACCATCAGATTCCCGAATGAGTAGTAGAAATTCAGGCTGCCGTCGTTTATCGTGCCGCCTCTCCAGTATTCCATTTGGATCGGAGTGCTCTTTGCCAATCCTATATTTCCGGACGTCTGTAATGGGTAGGGCGAGCTGCTCGGATTGAAAGAAGAAGCATACATCGAGTCGGTCGCAGCACCATTACTAAGTTGCATATCTCTTCCGGTTGTGCTCAGCGCAATCATGCTCGAAGCATTATAGTTGCATGCATAGTCGGTCCAGGAGTTCGATGCGCTTGCCTGGCTGAAGGCGATGTACGGGGTGCTACTACCATTGGGAAGGTTGACAGAAACGGAGCTTTCGTTGTAATCGATGGTGTTGTAGGATGAAGAAGAAGGGTCCTTTGAGAACAGCGTAATGTTCAGCGGAGGCCTGCCAAAGTTATTTGCGATCCAGCAGACCCAAGCGGTGTTATCCGGCTTCTGAACGAGCGATGGCTGATAGTTCGACGGCCACGCAGAATTAGAAATGGTGTTTGGAACGGATTGACCCGCTGTATCCATGGTTCCAAGGTTGAAACTGATTGCGGCATACCTGATGGTCGAAGAATTGCCACTCCCTTCCTGCCAGGCAACGTCGGTAGTCCATGCGGGTTGTGTCTTCGCTCCGTAGATCGACGCTTTCGTTGAAGCACCGTCCGTCCCCCACATGGAGTAAATGGGGCCACTCGGTTGCAGCGCGCCATTGAAAGTACCGAAGAGATAATTTAGTCCTGGCTTCAAATTGCCGTAGACGCTCTTCCTTTCAAACACAATGACCCAATAGCCATCGTAAAACGCAAAGTCAGGGTTGGCATTCACGGAATACGAATCGGTGCCTTCGGTGTAGACTGAGTATGGGCGATCATCGGCTGGCAAGTAGGAGCTACCAGAAGGATAAAAAACGTTGAAGTCTATGGAATATGTTGCACCATTAGGTATTTGAAAAACAACTATCACGTCATTAGTCAACGGGTCGTAATCAAGCGAGGGGCATTTGCTGCTGGACTCGGTGCCATTCACAAAATTGTAATCCAGAGGTTCGCCGTTGTTCGCAAGTGCCCACGATGATCCATTATTTGACGAGTATTCAAGCCATACGTGACCGTAGTCGGTGTAGGTCTCAAAAATGTACCCGTTCGGAGTCTGGATCATCTTCCGCTGGCTGTTGTCGGAGTACGCGGTGGGGTCAGTCGATAGCTGGAGGCCCTTGTAGTTCGCCGATACCGTCGAGCCGTCACCTCCGAAAACCACAGCCGTAGTATCAGAAGTTGGGTTCTCGAAATACGTTGAATCTGTTCCGGACCAATGCCAGAACGCCCATGTATGCCCGTTGTACGACTCCGTGGCAGGGGCGGCAACGGAATAATACGGTGGTTTCCACAATGGAGCACTGCTCTGATTCAAGAAAACGCCCTGATGCGAACTGCCCGTTCCAAGATTGTCTGAAGCGATGGGAACACTCTCGTACGGCGCGCCTGACATCCCGCGGTTTCGCATCCCGTATGTCGGGTCGTTGTAGTCGATGAGCCATGGATCTTTAAAAGATACTGGGAAACCGGTAGAACTCGCGTCCGTGAGGTAGGATTCCAACGTCGCGTTGTAAACAGGCTGAAGATGGGATGTGAAGTTCGTTCCCATCATGAGGAACTTGTGAGCGTTTATCACGTCGTAATCAGGTCCGCCGTTCAGAGTCCAGTTGTTGTACTTCTGGCCGTTATCCGGAGACTGGTCACCCTTTAGCACCTCTGGATCGCCGGTTGTAACGGTGATCTGAGAGCCCGGGCTCAGAGACGCGAACGAACTGCCGTTCCATCTCCAGAGATTCGGGTCGGTTGTGGTGTTGTCGGAGAGAAGCTGAGCGACCGTGGCCGTTTGTGTTTTTGGCTGCATGTAACTCCAGAGACCGGGGTTGTACAGGCTCGTTCCTACGTTATAATCAGCATTGCCGAAGTCATCAACAATGCCCACGACCTTTCCCGTGTATTCGTCGATGACAGGACTGCCAGAACTACCACTTGAAATATACACCGAGTACCTCAACAGCTGGCCTGACGAACCGGCATCGGCGCCAGTGGCACTCTGCTGGGTATCGTTCAGGCTGTTAGCGCCGGCGTTTCCGTATCCCGTAACCCGAAGCGCAGAACAAGTATCGTTCTGTTCAACTTCGTAATAACTTTGCTGCGCCTGAGTAGGGTATAATCCAGTCTCGGAGTTTGGATGAACGCTGAACACTCCCCAATCATCGCCTGTAAGTGTCGTGGAATCTGGGTACCATATCCATTGATCGATATAATACTGATCCTGCGCGGGCGGGTCAAGCATCGTGCCGTCCGACTGAGAATTGGGCACATCGAATTGAAGTACCTGCTCACTACGGTTGCTTTTTGTGCTCCATAAGTAACCAACGTGTCCCGCAGTCACCAGGTAACCGTTGGCGGCGATCCATGCTGTGGCTTCGGCATTACCGTTGGCAGGATCACGCAACCTGCCGACTGCGGGGTCATCAGACGGCGTGCGGTTATTAACAAGGGTCAATGTTCGGTCCGGGCCATGAGAGGCAACATTGCCCGTGTCAACAAGGACAGAGTCGAGGTTGAAAAACACGTGCGAATCTGCGGGCGCTACGTGCAGTTCCACTTCGACCGCATTGCCGTTGAAATACGCTGTTGTGTTGTTCCACTGCGATATCGTCATCGAGTTGAGATGCTGCCGCGAGCTGTCTTCAAGAGAAGCTATAAGGATATAACTTGAGTTGCCGAGAGAGACTTTCCCGAAGAAGAGTCTCAGCTCAACAGCGCCGGGGACCGTAACTCTCGCGCGGTATGCCACATAAGGACCAGAAGGTCTTCCGCTGTATACTCCCGAATACATTGAATATGGCTCGAACTTATCCGAGACGCCGGTTCCGGCGCGTGCCTGTGAGTATCCGAACAATCCCAGCGCAATAAGCGCAACGATCAGTATTCTAACCGTTTTCATGACAAAGAAGCTCCTTTCTTTAACCCGTTTGTTTTTGTTCGTTTACATACCCGTCAGTTTTGTCTCCTCCCGACAAATGCTACAGCTTCGGAACCAAGATAACCGACTCCATTCATCAAATTTCCTTTGACTGCGATACTTGCAATTCCTCCGTTCTGCAATCCAAGCACGTTCTGGTAGGACCGCCAGGTCTTTCCGTTATAGTGAAGTAATTGCCCATAACCTCCCGCCACAAAGAAATCATTCCACGCGTTACCGCGGATACATGAAAAGAAATCAACCGTGTCAATACTATCCTCCTGCCATGTGCTTTGGGAAAGAGACGTCTTCTCGTAAATCCCCTGGCCAACGACATAGTAATGTCCCGGCACGAACCAGGCGCTGCTCAAGGGCCATTGAATCCCTGCTGTGGAGAGTTGCGTAACATTCGTTCCGTTGATTTGAAGTATCGCTTTGTCCAGACTCTCGCCAGGAATTGACGCGACCGCGAGAACTGTTCCGCCATATCCATAAAGATCCTGAATATCTAGAGTGGTGCCACTTGACAACTTTTGCCAACTTGAGCCATCGAACCTGCCGATCGTGCCCTGGTTTCCTACTACATAAAGATTGTTGTTCGTTCCCCACATCTTATTCGTCCCGGCCCCATAAAAGATTGATGTACCAATATCAATGTCTTGGAAGGTACTTCCATTCCAGTGTGTACTGTTACCAAACCAGACATCATCCATGTCTATTGAGTACACCCAAGTGACAGCGGAATACGTCGGATTTCCATTGTATATGTATGGAATTCTCTCGACATCCCAAGAGGATCCATTCCAAAGCGCGGCGTTATATAGCACGGGGTTCAGCTGACCCGTAGAATCCTTGAGATACACTTGTCCCACCGCGTAAGCCAGTGTGTCACTGACTATCGACACATCGTACAACTGACTACCACCTCCGTCTCCCAGCATCGTCTCCGTAAACCTCCAATCGTTGCTCGTGGTGTCTGCACTATTGCTCGATGGCTCCGTCGGTGCGTGACATGTCATGGATGTAAGCGCTAATATTGATATCCCTGTTAACAGCAAGAAGTATTTCATCTTCGTTCTTCTCTCTTCAATTTCTTCTCCCGACGAATGCTACAGCCTTTGAGCCTAAGTACCCAACTCCTATCATCAGGTTTCCCTTGACCGCAATACGTGCAATTCCTCCCTGCTGCAATCCGAGGACATCCTGGTACGACCGCCAGGTCTTGCCATTGAAGTGAAGCAGTTGTCCGTAGCCTCCCGCGACAAAGAAATCGTTCCATGCATTGCCCCGAATGGATGAGAAGAAATCGACCGTATCGACACTGTCCTCCTGCCAGGTACTTTGGGACAGAGATGTCTTCTCGTAGATTCCCTGACCCACGACATAATAATGTCCCGGCACGAACCAGACGCTGCTTAATGGCCATTGGATGCCGGCAGTGGATAACTGCGTGATCGTCGTGCCGTTGATTTGAAGTATCGCCTTGTCGAGGCTCTCACCAGGATCGGAAGCTACTGCTAAGACCGTACCGTCGTTTCCATAAATATCTTGAAAGCTTAAGCTGGTGCCACTCGTCAACTTTTGCCAAGCCGCGCCATTATACCACCCAAGGCCCCCGTTTATCCCCGCCCCGTAAAGACTTCGATCGGATGTTCCCGAAAAGTGTCCAACACCCTGATTCGGTCCCAGAACCGGCGAAGGGTTCCCAGGGTAACCACTTATCCAGTACGGTTTAAGCAGCGAGTCGCGTCCGTTCCACAGATACGCATTCCCATCGCTGAACCAGACATCCTTCGGTGAAAAACTTGTGACTCCGAATATTGGTCTTATATTCTCAACGTATCCACTTTGGTTCTCAGCGTACACGCGGCGAAGAGACCACTTTTCTCCGTTCCACGTTGCGACTCCGTAAGAGCTAGGGTCTATTTGACCTGAGGAATCATACAAATACGCATCTCCTACGGCGTACGCTAAAGTGTCATTTAGAATATCAACGCCATACAAGTTGCTTCCAGAGGCACCCCCAAGCATCGTTTCAGTAAACGTCCAATCGTTGCTCGTGGTGTCCGTACCGGTCGATGGTTCCGTCGGCGCTTGACATGTCATGGGCGTGAGCGCAATAACCGATATTCCTAATACCAACAAAAAGTATTTCATCTTCTTCCTCCTCTCTTCAAATCCTTTTACCCACAAATGCGACAGCCTTTGAGCCAAGGTATCCGAGCCCTATCATCAGGTTTCCTTTGACAGCAATACTCGCGATCCCCCCTTGCTGCAATCCGAGCATATCCTGGTACGACCGCCGTGTCTTCCCATTGAAATGAAGCAACCGTCCGTAGCCTCCCGCAACAAAGAAGTCGTTCCATGCATTACCGCGAATGCTTGAGAAAAAATCAACTGTCCGAGCGAAGTTGTGTAAAGTGGAGCCGGGTCTGGTCAGGTTGTTGCAGCCAGGCACGATAGGGATGATTACGGCAGCGGCAAACATTGCGAAAACAAACCGCCATATTTTGTGCTTCTCCATTTCGCTCTCTCATCCGGACCACGGTCCGGACAATTGTGCTTAATCCACCAACGAATAGATTGATTCCTCATAGATTGACGAGAAGTCTTCCCGTACATGTTTTTCGCTTCTCCTCTCACCCTCTCAAGCCGCGCCCTGTTTTTGGCCTGTCCCGATAAGAATAGCTGCTCGCGCATAACGGCGCTAACTATCTCATCAACGATGTTGAAATAGTATTCCGTGTTTCGCATAAAGTCAAATGCCGATCAACCGTACCCTGACGGAACGTACTCACGAAGTCCGGCTCTGAGAGATTTAATTTCACAGGAGGTTTGGGAAAATCGTCACTGCAAAATTCCTGTGGTTTGTTAGTACGACGAAGTGAGGGATAATCCCGTCAGAAGAATTTTACGGCCCAGGATCGCGCAAGGCGCGACCGCGTTGTCCCGCATTTGCGTCGCTTGCAATGTTTATTAGTCTTCGGGTTAGTTCGATTCAAAACCGGTCAGCACGAGAAACCCCGCATTAGCGACCTCTCCCGCTCCCGGAACAGGGTAATCGGAATCGCAACGTCTGACTGGAGCTTCTTCTTGAGGGAAATCTTGAGAATTACCGGAACGGAGAGGCTGCCGGTTTCACGTTCGTTGTAAAATCTCCGTTTCAAAGATATATTCTTATGTTCAAAGAGAAGGAGTTTTCACTGAAAATAATTGTTCCCGCGTCAACCTCGAATCTGGGCCCGGGGTTTGATACGCTCGGGCTTGCCGTAAATAGATATCTGGTCATGGAAGCTGAGCTGTCGCCGGAGTTCTCGATGGAAATTACCGGGGAAGGGGCCGGCGAGATACCTGTCGACGAGCGTAATCTTACCGCGTACGCGATGAGAAAGATACTCGGTCGGACACCCGACCT